>DATKIY010000227.1:0-3228 GCA_035543875.1 Actinomycetes bacterium
GCTGACCGGAACGCCGTAAAAATCCGCGAGCTCTGCCAGCTTTTGCACAGTGACGGCTCGATCGCCCCGTTCGTACGATCCGACGACAACAGCCTTCCACCGGTTGTCGGATTTTTCTTCCACCCCATGGAGCGAGAGGCCTTGCTGCTGCCGAATCGCACGCAATCTGGCCCCCAAGGCCTTGGCGTAATCAGTCACTCCGCACCCTCTCGCTCGACGGACCGTGGTTACGGTCCGTACCCCCCTTGGCAGGTGTTGATCTCGGTTTGAGCAGACCTGTTCCGGTAGATCCCATGAGATTCCGGCAGATTCCGTCAAATTCCGACGGATAGTCTGACAAACCGGCCAACATCGACCACTCTGCGTGTGACGGTCCCAGGCCCCGACCTAACGTTCGTCACGCTGAGTAGCGTTACGGAGCGTCACGACGGCGTCAAGCGAATCTGGCAAACCGCAAGGATTCGACCCTCAAAGATCCACCGAATGCCCATTCAGGATCGCCTGACTGAGCACAAGCCGAAACCCCAAGCCGGAGCCCGAATCGACCCACCCCAGCGGTTCGAACACGCCCTCTCGCGCTAGGGTGGGCATTGTTCTGACGTCCTTTAAGTCCGTCCTGTGAGGCGGGGAAGGAGGTCCGCCGTGACTTCGTCACCAGTCGGCGACGGCATCCGCGAGGTGCTCGACGCCAACGACGTTCAACGCGCGCTGACCCGCATTGCCCACGAGGTCCTTGAGCGCAACAAAGGCTCGGACAACCTTGTTTTGCTGGGGATTCCCACCAGGGGTGTTCCGCTCGCTACCCGGCTGGCTGAACGAATCGCTGACGTCGAGGGTGCAGTCGTCCCGCACGGCAGTCTCGACGTCACCATGTACCGAGATGACCTAAGGCTCAAGCCCGCCCGCGGACTTGGGCGCACCGATCTGCCGGATTCGGGCATCGATGGCGCAGTGGTCGTTCTGGTCGATGACGTCCTGTACTCCGGGCGCACGATTCGGGCTGCGCTTGATGCTCTGGGTGAGCTTGGCCGGCCGCAAGCCGTTCAGCTGGCCGTGCTGGTCGACCGAGGGCATCGCGAACTGCCGATCCGTGCCGACTATGTCGGGAAGAACCTGCCGACGTCGCTGCGCGAGACCGTGCACGTGCTGCTGGCGGCCCCCGATGGCCGAGACGCGGTGCTGATTGGCAGTTCCGATGACAGTCCTGGACGCTCATCGGGCACGGCCACTGCCGACTCGATGAGTGCCGGTGATCCATCATGAACCGGCATCTGCTGTCCGCCGGCGACCTGTCGCGCGAAGACGCGCTGTTGATTTTGGACACAGCCGACGAGCTGGGCCGCCTTGCCGACCGCCCAGTGAAGAAGTTGCCAACACTGCGTGGGCGCACAGTGGTGAACCTGTTTTTCGAAGACTCGACTCGCACCCGGATCTCGTTCGAGGCCGCCGCCAAACGTCTGTCGGCTGATGTCATCAACTTCAGCGCGAAAGGCTCAAGTGTGTCTAAGGGCGAAAGCCTGAAAGACACAGCGCTGACGTTGGAAGCAATGGGTGCCGACGCTGTCGTGATTCGCCATCACGCAAGCGGAGCACCGCACACGCTGGCGAACTCGGGCTGGATCGGTGGGTCGGTTGTCAACGCCGGAGATGGAACGCACGAACATCCCACGCAGGCGCTCCTGGACTCGTTCACGATGCGCAGGCACCTTGGGTCACTCGAAGGACGGGGCATCGTGGTGGTCGGTGACGTTCTGCACAGTCGGGTGGCTCGCTCGAATGTGCTGCTCCTCGCCACGCTAGGTGCGCAAGTCACTCTGGTCGCACCTCCGACGTTGCTCCCGGTGGGAATCGATACCTGGCCGTGCGCTTACTCATACGACCTCGACTCGGTCCTGCCCAAGGCTGACTCGGTCATGATGCTTCGCGTACAGCGAGAGCGGATGAACGCCGCGTTCTTCCCGAGTGCCCGTGAGTACTCGCGAAGATACGGACTCGACGCCGACCGCATGGCCAAGCTGCCCGACCACGCCATAGTGATGCACCCCGGTCCTATGAACCGCGGACTCGAAATCACCGCAGAGGTCGCGGATGCGGCCAGATCGGTGATCGTCGAACAGGTAACCAACGGCGTCAGTGTTCGCATGGCCGTGCTTTACCTCTTGCTCAGCGGAAGCGAGTCGGCACTGGGCGGCGACCTTGGCCCCGTCGAGACCTTCGCCATGGCGGCTGAGCAAGGTATGGAAGGCGTGAAAGGTGGGGCTCATGAGTAGCGCTGACACCAACCAAACCTTCATCCTCAAAGGTGCACAGCCCTTGGGACTCGAAGCGTGCGATGTGCTCCTTTCGGACGGACACATCAACGAAATTGGTTCGGGACTGTCCAGACCAGGCGCGCAGGTTGTCGATGCGTATGGGTTGGTTCTGCTACCTGGGCTGATCGACCTGCACACGCATTTGCGTGAACCCGGAAGGGAGGACGCCGAAACCGTTGACTCGGGGACGGCCGCAGCAGCAGTAGGTGGCTTCACCGCTGTCCACGCGATGGCAAACACCGATCCGGTCGCTGACACAGCGGGGGTCGTTGAGCAGGTCTGGCACCTGGGTCGGCGCGCTGGACATTGCGACGTCCACCCGGTGGGTGCCGTGACCGTGGGCCTGGAAGGTCGAGAGCTTGCCGAGTTGGGTGCGATGGCTGAATCGGCGGCCAGAGTCCGTGTGTTCTCCGACGACGGTCTGTGCGTGTCAGACGCCGTGATGATGCGCCGAGCACTCGAGTACGTCAAAGCGTTCGACGGCGTTGTTGCCCAGCACGCGCAAGAACCAAGGCTGACCGAAGAAGCGCAGATGAACGAAGGCGAGGTATCAAGCCTGCTCGGGTTGCGCGGATGGCCCGCGGTCGCCGAAGAAGCCATCATCGCCCGCGACTGCTTGCTTGCAGGTCATGTCGGATCGCGCTTGCACGTGTGCCACGTTTCGACGGCCGGGTCAGTCGAGATCATTCGCTGGGCCAAGGGCAAGGGGATCGACGTGACCGCTGAGGTCACGCCGCACCACCTGCTGCTCACTGATGATCTCGTCCGCAGCTACGACCCGCGCTACAGGGTCAACCCGCCGCTGCGCACCAGCGACGACGTGGTGGCGGTGCGGCAGGGCCTCGCTGACGGAACCATCGACGCCGTTGCCACCGACCATGCCCCTCACTCCGTCGAAGACAAGGACTGCGAGTGG
>DATKIY010000228.1:0-2500 GCA_035543875.1 Actinomycetes bacterium
GCCGCTGACGTGATCCAAAGTGCCATAACGCTTTACGATCGCCAACGGATGGTGATACCCGAGCACGAGCGTCATGGTGGCGAACCTGATCTGTTGCGTGCGAGCCGACACGTAGCCGAACGTGGCAAGCGGATCCCAATATCGGGCACCGCGCCTCGCGGTTTCAGACGAGGGCAGTCCGATGTGCTCGCTGCACGTCATGTGTTGGTAGCCAAGCCGATCCGCCGTTTCGGCGACACGGCCAATGTCTTCGATTGTGCCGTTCTTCTCCCACGTCAATGGCGCGCCAGCGACATTGGTGACCACCGGCGTGGCGATGCCGAGTTTCACTGAAGGGGCTCTTCGCCCGCCAGGATCGTGCGGTGCATGAGCCGGCCACTGTCGACGGAATACGGGAGCACCCGATGCATCGTGCCGGTGTTGTCCCACATGAGCAGGTCACCGGGTTGCCACTTGTGTTGGTAGACGTACTGCGGTTGAGTGGCCCAGTCGCGCAGGCGCGCAAGCAAAGCGCGGCTCTCCTCGACAGGTAATCCGATCACATAGTCTGCCGTCGCGCCGAGTAGCAGTGACTTGCGGCCGGACTGGTGCGTCCACACCATCGGGCAGGCCTTCGTTGGCGATTTCTGCCAGAAGGAGATCTCGTCGTAGCTCATTTCCGGACGGACGTAGTACTGCGACCGCTCGGCACTGTGAACCACCCGGAACTTCGCGATCTCGTCCTTATCGGCTTGAGGCAGATCGTCATAGGCCGCGTAGGTATTGCAGAACTCCGTCTCGCCCCCGATTTCGGACAGCTTGATGGCCCGCAGCAGCGTCGCGAGATTCGGGAAGGGCTGCAGCGAGCCGTCGAAGTGCCAGAACATCGAACCCTTCAGGTATTCGGCTCGCTGGTTCACGTTCGTGTCGAGCGAGATCTTGTAGATGCCGCTCTCCCCCTCGTTGGCAGGGATGGCGCCGAGGGTGTTGGCGATGGCGACTTGCTGCTCATCGCTGATGTCCAGCCCGCGGAAGAAGACCACACCCCTGCGCTCGAGTGTCGCGCGGATGTTGCCCGATTCGCGTCCACTCAGCAGGGTTTCGAGGTCGGTTCTGATCTCACTGCCGATTCTCGGGGTGAGATCGACGACGTCTAGTTGCGCGGAAGTGGTTCCCATGGCGAATCAGCTCACTCTCGTGAGGATGGTGTTGGCCGAATGCTTCACGCGCGGTTGCTTCCACAGCTCGACCGCAAGCGAGACCGTGATCAGCGAGTAGAGCAGGTTGCGTAGGTTAGCGACGTCCTCAGGCAGCGGTTCGGAGTAGTCGAACTTGTCGATGTAGGCGACCGCTTCCTCGGCTACGGGGAACACCTGGTTGTAGAACGCCTGGATCTCGTCCATGGAGCTGTTCACGCGCTTCACGTAGCGCTCGTGTCCGTCCTCGATGGCCCATTCTCCGACCAGGTGCTCGAGTTGCGAGAACTCTGGCGGCAGAAGCGCGTTCATCGTAACGCCTTCGTCTTCTCGCCGGCCACTCCACTTTTCACGTAGTCGCCAACCACCTTGTGCAGGTGACGCAGCAGGATCTCCTCGTCATTCATCGTGAAATGGGTGAGGGCGCCACTGTTCAGCATCGCCTGCAGGCCTTCAGACGGGCTGGCATCCTCCAAGATGATGTCGTTGAGGAACGTCACCGTGAGTTCCTGACCCAACCGTTCCTTGTGGGTCGTTGGAGGCTGGTAGTACATCTCGGTTTCGAAGACGTGCGAATGTGGGCCAGTGGGCCAGTGGGTGTGAACCGCGAAGCCCGACGCACCGAAGATCAGCACGAAATTGGGGAAGAACTGGTAGGAGTCGAAGCCGTACTTGTCCGAACGCATCGGATTGAGCCCAGGCGGCATCGGACCGCGGTCAGCGCGCTTGTTCCACGGGCCTGCGGCGCTGGCCTCCATCACACACTCGATCGGCTTGGAGTACGGCGTCTTTCGGGACGGCTCACCGGAGAACGAGTACATCCGGTGCGGCCCCTTCAGCTGGTATGCAAGCGCGTCGGTGAAGGGATTCGGCTGGTCGAATGCTTCCCTCGCCTCCGCCGTGACGCTGCCGAACGACGACGCGTGCAAGTAGGGGCCGTGATAGCTCTCCGCGAAGCCGTCGACGAAAATCTTCCAGTTGCACTGCAATTCGGTCTTGAATTGATAGACCTGGTGCGGCCCTTCGAAGGGATAACCCTCGATGCCGTGTGCCAGCTCGCCGAGGTAATGGCGAACCGACTCCGTGTTGTCCGGGTTGAGGTTGATGAAGATGAAGCCCTCCCAGACTTCGCACTGAACCGCCGGCACCCGGCAGCTGTCGGCATCGAAGTCGAGCAGCAGATCCTTGCGGGTGGCCGAGTGCAAGGAGCCGTCCAGCTTGTAGCGCCAGCCGTGGAAGCGGCAGTACAGCAGGGGCGCGCGGCCCTGGACTTCCTGGAAGGGGTCGTCCTCCCACAGCATCTTGTTGCCCCGGTGTGGGCAGAT
>DATKIY010000229.1:0-3649 GCA_035543875.1 Actinomycetes bacterium
CCCGTACTCCTCGAGCAGCGCCATTGGCGTGACGACGTTGCCCTTGGACTTGGCCATCTTCTTGCGGTCCGGGTCGAGAATCCAGCCGGATATCCCGATATCGGTCCAGGGCAGGACGTTGAACTCGCTGTGTGCGCGCACGACCGTTGCGAACAGCCAGGTGCGAATGATTTCGTGCGACTGCGGACGCAGGTCCATAGGGAACACCCGCGCGAACAGGTCGTCGTCGATGCTCCACCCACCCACGATCTCTGGAGTGAGGGACGAGGTCGCCCAGGTGTCCATGATGTCCGGATCACCGATGAAACCGCCTGCGGCGCCGCGTTGGTCGTCTGAGTAACCGGGTGGTGTTTGCGACTGCGGGTCTACCGGCAGCGACGCATCGTCAGGAACGATCGGCTTGTCGTAGACCGGCTCGCCTTGCGCATCCAGGGGATACCACAACGGGAGGGGCACTCCGAAAAATCGCTGCCTTGAGATGAGCCAGTCTCCGTTGAGTCCGGCGACCCAGTTTTCGTATCGCACCTGCATGTGCGCCGGGTGCCAGCTGAGCTCACGTCCACGCTCCAGCAACCGATCGCGCAGTAACTCGTCACGCCCACCGTTGCGGATGTACCACTGCCTGGTCGTGACGATCTCAAGCGGTTTGTCGCCGTTCTCGTAGAACTTCACGGGGTGCTTGATCGGGCGGGGATCGCCGATGAGGTCGCCGGACTCGCGCAACATCTCGACCATCGTCTGTTTGGCGGTGAAAACCGTCGAGCCCGCAAGACGTGAATAGGCGGCTCTTGCTGATTCGCTATTGATTCCTTGCGGAGCATCAGCCGCGATACGTCCGTCCCAGCCAAGAATGGCGCGGATCGGGAGTTCGAGTTCGCGCCACCAGATCACGTCGGTCAGGTCACCGAACGTGCAGATCATCGCGATGCCGGTTCCCTTTTCTGGGTCTGCGAGCCGGTGCGCCATGACGGGTACGTCGACGTCGAAGATTGGTGTCCGAACCGAAGTCCCGAAGAGGGGTTGGTAGCGCTCGTCGTCGGGGTGCGCCACCAGCGCGACGCAGGCAGCGATGAGTTCTGGACGGGTGGTGTCGATGGTCAGCGGCTGGCCATCGTGTTTGTGAAAGGTGATTGCGTGGTAGGCGCCGTCTCGTTCCCGATCCTCGAGCTCAGCTTGCGCGACCGCGGTGCGGAAGGTGACATCCCAGAGCGTCGGCGCTTCACTTTGGTATGCCTCGCCGCGCTCAAGGTTCTTCAGAAACATTCGCTGGGATATGGCCCGAGAATTCTCGTCGATGGTTTGGTAAGTCATCGACCAGTCGACTGACAGACCGAGCTGGCGCCACAACCCCTCGAAAACCTTCTCGTCCTCAGTTGTCAGTCGTTCGCACAGCTCCACGAAGTTCTGACGTGAGATGGAGATTTGGTGTTTTCCGGGTTCGTCCGGAGGCTCGAACGACGGGTCGTAGGGGAGCGAGGGGTCGCATCGCACACCGAAGTAGTTCTGCACTCGGCGCTCGGTTGGCAGACCGTTGTCGTCCCAGCCCATCGGGTAGAAAACCTCTTTGCCAAGCATCCGCTGGTAGCGCGCGATGGTGTCCGTGTGGGTGTAGCTGAATACGTGTCCGACGTGAAGGGAGCCGCTTACGGTCGGCGGGGGCGTGTCGATGGAGTAGATCTGCTCCCGCGTCTTGGTCCGGTCGAACCGGTAGGTCCCTTGGTCGTGCCATACCCGCGCCCACGTGGCCTCGATGCCGTCGATACTCGGCTTGTCGGGGATGGTCACGTCACTGGCGACAGGGTTCGGTTGGTCCATGAGACGTCATCGTAGAGAAGGCTGACACCTAGACTCGCAACCCGTGACCCCTCCTAGCGATTCACCAAACGATCCGGAACAACTGGCTGCCCGACTCGTCGGTCTGGAAATCGAGTTGATCCGACGCGCGCCGGAGTCGGATATCGAGCCGACGCTGGACCGGGTGGAAGCCGTGCTCGAACTTCTGGGAGCGCCACAACGGTCATTCCCGTCGATTCACGTCGCCGGCACGAACGGGAAGTCGTCGACGACTCGGATGATCGATTCGCTCCTCGCGTCCTTCGGCTTACGAACGGGGCGGTTCACCAGCCCGCATCTGGAAACGGTGCGCGAACGGATCGCGCTCGATGGCGAGCCGATTAGCGAAGGACAGCTGCTCACTGCGTGGGACGAGATCGCCCCCTACCTCACGTTGGTTGAGCAAGACGGCGGGCGATCGCTGACTTTTTTTGAAGTGCTCACCGTGCTTGCTTTCGTCGCTTTTGCTGATGCCCCTGTGGCGGTAGCTGCTGTTGAGGTTGGGCTGGGTGGCACCTGGGACGCGACCAACGTTGTCGAGGCTCCGGTCGGGGTGGTCATGCCCATCGATCTCGACCACGTGGACTGGTTGGGGCACGACATCGAATCGATTGCTCAGGAGAAAGCCGGGATCATCAAGCAAGGCATGCTCGCGGTCATCGCACTGCAGCAACCTGCCGCAATGCAGGTTCTGCTGGATCGCTGTGCTGAGGTTGGAGCCACCGTCGCGCGTGAAGGCGTCGAGTTCGGCGTCCTTGAGCACCGCATCGCTCTCGGCGGCCAGTTGCTAAAACTGCGCGGGCTTGGTGGCGAGTACGAGGAGATTTACGTTCCACTGCACGGAGTTCACCAGGCACACAATGCGGCGTGCGCCCTCGCGGCCGTTGAGGGCTTCCTCGGCGGGGGGAGTGGCAGGTTGGATGCTGATCTAGTCCGTGAGGGCTTCGCGAACGTCGCAGTTCCGGGTCGTCTGGAGATCGTCCGCCGCGGGCCGGCCGTTGTGGTCGACGTAGCGCATAACCCAGCCGGGGCTAAGGCACTGGCCGCCGCGGTAGTCGACTCGTTCGACTTCTCGCAGATGGTTGGCGTTGTCGGGGTGCTGGATGACAAGGATGCCGCCGGCATCTTGGCAGCACTCGAACCGTTGCTCTCCGAAGTCGTGATTACCGCGTCCACGTCGATGCGAGCGTTGCAGCCCGATCGACTTGCTGAGCTGGCTGTCGACATCTTTGGCGATGACCGGGTGATGGTCGAGCCGCTCCTACCGAACGCGCTGGAGCGAGCAATCACGGCGGCCGAGGCTGACGGCGACCTGGGCGGGGCCGCTGTACTTGTCACAGGGTCCGTCACTATCGTGGCCGAGGCTCGCAAGCTGCTGAAAGCCTGACCCCCTGATTCGGACCTGAGTGCATGGCGCGCGTTGCGGTGCCGTGGGGCAGACTGGTGAGATGCGAGCGATAGCCGCCAGCGTCCTGGTGTTTGAGGCGATCATCGTGGTCCTCGCCATTCCCGTTGCGATTGACCTCGGTGGCGTTGATGCTGCCGCAGCCGGCTTCGGTGGCGCTGCACTCGCGCTGGCTTGCCTACTCACCGCCGGCTTGTTGCGGTACCCGTGGGGTTACGCCGTGGGCTGGGTGCTGCAGGGGCTGCTGGTGCTAAGTGGGTTTGTCGTCACGGCCATGTTCATCCTTGGTGCACTCTTCACGGTTTTGTGGGCGGTCGGCCTGCGCGTTGGTCGTCGTGGTGAGGAGCTTCGGGCGGAGCGCTGGGCTGGCGTCGACGACCCCAAGGCGAGCGGAGCGACGCCCGCTGGTTA
>DATKIY010000230.1:0-2009 GCA_035543875.1 Actinomycetes bacterium
CGTTGGTTGGCGTTGGGCGCGGTCGCCGTCGCGGAGCTGCTCGCGATGACCACGGGGTTCTCGACAGCTGCGGTAGTTCCCCAGCTACGTATTGCCTGGGATCTTTCCCAGCCCGCAGCATCGTGGTTGACCGTCGCGGTCCAGCTGGGATTTGTGGTCGGTGCGGTCTTGTCAGCGTCGATCAATCTCGCCGATCTGGTCTCGCCACGGTGGCTGATGTTCTTCGGGGCGTCCGGCGCGGCAGTCACGAACCTGCTCCTCACTCAGGTTCATGGCGTCGAGCCTGCGATCGCACTAAGACTTGCGACAGGAGCAGCGCTCGCACTTGTCTACCCACCTGCGTTGAAGCTGATGGCGACCTGGTTTCGTTCCGGCCGCGGTGTCGCTCTCGGCGTGCTCGTGGCGGCCCTGACCTTGGGCTCCGCAACGCCACACTTGGTCAACGGAATCGGCGGCGTGCAGTGGCAGGTCGTCATCGTGTCGACCAGCGTCTTGACTCTTACGGGTGGGGTACTCGCGCTTGTTGCCGGCGTTGAAGGCCCGTTCGCATTTCCATCCGCACGATTCGAGCCGCGCCAGGTGGGCCGCGCCTTCGCCGATCGTGGTGTCCGGTTGGCCTCCCTCGGGTACTTCGGCCACATGTGGGAGCTCTATGCGATGTGGGCTTGGTTTGGAGTGTTCCTGGTCGATGTCTTCGCGCGCAGGGGGACCGAGGACACGCGAGTCGCAGCGTCGTACGCAACATTCGTGGTGATCGGCTCGGGAGCATTGGGCAGCATTGTTGGCGGGGTGCTGGGTGACCGCTGGGGGCGCACGAAACTGACTGCGCTCGCGATGACCTGTTCGGGCGCGACGGCTTTGGTGATCGGCGGCTTCGTCAACGGCCCGCTCTGGCTCGTGCTGGGACTGGGAGTGTTCTGGGGTTTCTGGGTTATCGCGGACTCAGCCCAGTTCTCCGCGATCGTGACTGAGACAGGGAATCAACGTTACGTCGGCACGGCTCTGACGCTCCAGTTGGCAGCTGGTTTCGTGCTGACCGCAGTGACCATCTATCTGGTTCCGCTGGTGCGCGACGCCGAGGGCTGGTGGTTGGCGTTCGCCATCCTTGCTCCTGGTCCTATTCTCGGCGTGGCCGCCATGATGCGGCTCGCGAACTCCCCGGAGGCAAAACTCATCGCCGGCGGGAAGGGCTGATCGGCTGGTCATGCATGACTTGGGCACTGAGGAGGATCCATGTCTGTTTATCAGGAGCGAGTGCTTCCCCGCATCATCAACTTCGCGTGTGGGATGAAGTCCAGCAATCCGCTTCGCGAACGTGTCTGTGAGGGTCTGTCCGGCGACGTTCTGGAGATCGGTTTCGGGTCCGGCCACAACGTCCCTTTCTACCCCCCGACGGTGACGAAGGTGGCTGCGGTGGAGCCTGCGGACCTCGGGTGGAAGCTCGCTCAGCAGCGGATCGCAATGTCGAGTGTCCAAGTGGAACGCTCCGGCTTGGACGGTCAGTCGCTGCCCCATGACGACGAGAGCTTCGATGCGGCGTTGTCTACGTGGACGCTTTGCACGATTCCTGATGCCATCGGTGCGCTGCAGGAGATCCGACGAGTGTTGGTCCCTGGAGGTCGGTTGCACTTTCTGGAACACGGCCTCGCACCGGATGAGACAGTGCGTCGTTGGCAGTACCGGCTTGAGCCCATGCAGAAGCGACTCTTCGGTGGCTGTCACCTCACGCGTTCCATCGTCGACATGCTTGAAGAGGCTGGCTTCACCGTCTCCGAGGTGGAGACCTTCTACGAGAAGGGCGCACCGAAGGTCGTTGCGGCTGACACCATGGGTATCGCCGTGAGCACTTGATCCTCTGATGTGGCCAGCGCTCTCGCGCACTTCAGTGGTGTGACTGGGACGTCACAGCAATGAAGGGGATTAGGCCAGGTCGGAATGGATTCCCAGCGTCGATTCGAGTTGCGCGAGGGCTTCGTCCAGCTGGACGTAAGTCGTCGTGGTATCCCCGA
>DATKIY010000231.1:0-6576 GCA_035543875.1 Actinomycetes bacterium
TCCGCAACGTCGGCCCTCGAAAGATCGTGATCCGGTCGGGCAGGACGCCGCTGTACCAACCATCTCGCTGGGTCAACGGAATGCCCTCGTAGAGGCCCAACAGCTGCCGTTCCTCGCCTTCCCGTGGCTCGTCCTCTACCAACACAACGACGTTGTTGAGCAGCCCCATCAACTCTTGGGGGATGCCGTCCAGCGCCTCGCTGACCAGGGCCTCAAAGTCCTCACGCGTGACGTCCAGCACCAGCGTCCTTTCGCCGTCTGCCGCCCACATTAGGGTGGACTTCGACGGGGTGGTGTGCCGCTGCCCGACTTTGGAGGTGCACCCCGACATCCCCTATGCTGGGCGGGCTTCCGGCGGAGCTAGCCCTCATCGTCTAGCGGCCTAGGACGCCGCCCTTTCACGGCGGTAGCGCGGGTTCGAATCCCGCTGGGGGTACGTCCTCCGTCCGGAGGTCTCCACAAGGTCCCGTGGAGCAGTTGGAGTGCTCGCCGCCCTGTCAAGGCGGAGGTCGCGGGTTCAAGTCCCGTCGGGACCGCTCGAAACCGGTTCGCCGGTGCGGGGCAGGTAGCTCAGTTGGTACGAGCGTCCGCCTGAAAAGCGGAAGGTCGGCGGTTCGATCCCGCCCCTGCCCACTTCGGTGGTCTCCGTACGCACAGATCGGATCTAGGCTGCCCGTCATGCCCTCCCGCCGGACCTTCCTTTCTTCATGGCCAGCTGTCGGCACGACAGCCATCGCCACCGTCGCGATCCTGGTCCACACCGGCATGCTGGTGGCCGACATCGTCCTGTTCACGGCGTACGTCGTTGTGTTGGTGGGTCTGCCGGGGGTCTTCACCTGGCGCTTGCTCCTTCAGGGATTCCACACCGGGAACCGCAAGCCGCCGACGTGGTTTGAGGATTTGAGCCTTGGGACAATCTTCGGCTTCGGGATCCAGCTGCCGGTGTATCTGGTCGGTCTCGCGATCGGCGCTCCGCTGATTGTTGTCTCCCTCCCGATCCTGGTTGTGGTGCTGTCTGTCCCGAAGTTCGGTCGCAGAGTCTGGACGCTGCCTACCGGCCGAGTCGACTGGCGCGTGTCATGGGGGCTAAGTGCGGTCAGCATCTACGGTCTGGCCTGGCTGGCGACCAACGTCTTTCCGTTTCGCCCGATGCGACTGTCAGCCGCAAAGACTCCCAGCATCGACGAGACCTTCCACCAAGCGCTGATCGGTGAGCTGTCGCATCACGTACCACCGAAGATCCCGTTCTTGCTCGACACCCGGCTGGACTACCACTGGTTCGTTCACGCGCAGCTGGCCACAGCTCGCTGGGTAACAGGCATCGACTCGGTGGTGATGCTGCGCCAGCTCCTGCCGACACTGGCACTGATACTGACGGTTGCTGGACTGGCGGCCGTCGCGCTGCGACTCACCCGAAGAAGCGTGACCGCCGTGCTCGCGCCAGCGATCTTGGTCGTGGGCGGATTCACCCTCATCGGGCCCCACTTCGACGCATCAACGTTCAGCGAACCGTTCATGTCGAAACGCTACGTGTCCAGTCCGTCGGAGACGTACGGCGTCATGATGTCTATGCCGGCGCTGTTGTTGATCCTCGAGGTATGGCGACCACGGCGACCAGCCCGGAAGCTCACCTGGCTTGCGCTGATCATCGCGTTGTTCGCTTTGTCGGGGTCGAAGGCAACGTACATGCCTATCTTCTTGTGCGGCGCCATCGCCGTGTGGCTGTTTCAGCTGGTGACCCGACGACGGATCGACAAGACCGCCAGCGCTCTCGTTGTGATCTTCTTCGCGGTGACGCTCTTCGCGCAGATCGTGCTGTTCGGGGGACAGAGCGGTGCGATGGCCCTCGATCCCTTCCAGACGATCAAAGCAGCACTCACCTCGGCGAATGTCAAGATCAGCCCGATCGCAGCACTTGCCATGACCATGACATTGCTGATCAGCTGGTTGCTCTACGGAGTCGGTGCCGTGGGACTGCTCCGGCGAGGCCGCTGGCGCGACAGACGCGTTATCTGGCTGGCCGTCTCCGTCGCGGCAGGCGTCACTGTGCCGTTCCTACTCTTTCGCTCCGGGCTCAGCCAAATGTGGTTCCAACGCTCGGTAGCCGAGCTCGTGGTGTTGCTGTCCGTCTGGGGCGTGGCACGGCTGCTGCCCAACCCCCTGCCAAGACGTAGGGCCGTGACCCTGGGGGCGGCAGCGGCGGCGGCGGGGTTGGTGGCGTTTGTCGCTTCCAGCTACGTCGAGTCGCTGCGCGAGATGCCGAGGCACGCCACGCTCGGTGCGCTTGTCCTTACCGTCCTGACGCCCTTCGCGATCGTCGCGGTGTTCCTGCTGATCAGGTACCTGCCCCAAGGGCGGCGGCTCTCGTGGTCGCGGCCCAGCTTGGCGATGCTCGTAGCCATTCTCCTTGGCCTCAGCCTCACGAACGTCTACGCGTTGACATACGACATCGTCACCAATCGTACTTTCAACACTGGCCAATTTGCCGCACTCTTCACCCCTGGTGGCGTCGATGCCGCCACGTACATCAAGGATCACTCGTCACCGGACGACATCGTTGCGACCAACGTTCACTGCGCAAAGCCGAACGCGCCGCGCTGCGACAACCGAAACTTCTGGGTCAGCGCCTACACCGAGCGACGGATCGTCATTGAGGGCTGGGGATATACCGCAATCACCAACGCCGACTCGGAGCCTGGGATTGCGAATGCCCGCATCCCCACGCCATACCCGGAACGACTAGCCATCAACGACGCAGCCTTCCAGGACCCCACGCCCGAGACTGTGGGTCGGCTGGTTGACACCTACGGAGTCAAGTGGCTGTTTGTCAGCAAGGAGTACCCCGCTGACGTCCAGGGATTGTCGTCATTGACGAGCATGCTGACGAAGCGCTTCAACAACGATCACTATGCGGTCTTCGAGGTCAACGAGTAGCCCACCACGCGCGAGGGAGCCAACTCGACCGACACGCAACCCATGGGCAATACTCGCGTCTCATGCGAGGAATCATCTTGGCCGGTGGCGTCGGCTCCCGCCTTCACCCGATCACGCTCGGTGTGAGCAAGCAGCTCATGCCCGTCTACGACAAGCCAATGATTTACTACCCGCTGTCGACCCTGCTTCTTGCCGGCATCCAGGACATCCTGGTCATCACCACGCCGCACGAGGCAGACGCCTTTGCTCGACTGCTCGGAGATGGCTCCCGGTTCGGCGTCTCATTCACCTACGCGCAACAGCCTGAACCAAAGGGTCTGGCGCAGGCCTTCGTGATCGGTGCCGACTTCATTGCTGACCAACGATGTGCGCTCGTGCTTGGCGACAACATCTTCTACGGTCAGGGCCTTGGGCTCCAGCTAGAGCGCTTCGCTGACCTCGAGGGTGCAGCTATCTTCGCGTACTGGGTCAACGACCCACAGGCGTACGGCGTTGTCGAGTTCGACGAGCAGGGTCGCGCGCTAGGACTGCAGGAGAAGCCGCAGAACCCGCGTAGCAACTACGCGATTCCTGGGCTGTACTTCTACGACAATCAAGTCCTGGACATCGTCAAGGACTTGAAACCCTCGACGCGAGGTGAGTATGAGATCACCGACGTCAACCAGGTGTATCTCGATCGCGGGAAGCTGGCCGTCCAAGTACTTCCCCGTGGCACCGCATGGCTGGACACCGGGACCTTCGAGTCGCTCAACGATGCGAGCAACTTCATCCGTGCTGTCGAGAGCCGCCAAGGCCTGCGGATCGGGTCACCTGAAGAAGTGGCTTGGCGGCAGGGATTCCTGAGCAACGACGAGCTGCGAGCTCGTGGGGAGGCCATGCTCAACAGTGGCTACGGCCACTACCTGCTGGGGCTGCTCGAGCGCACCAGCCCCTCACCCGTCCGCTCGCTTCGCGGCGACCCGCACTAGCGCGCCAGGCGGGCGCGTTCCTTGAGCGGCTCCCACCACTGACGGTTGTCCGTGTACCACTTCACCGTGTCCGCAAGCCCGCGAGCAAAGTCGATGCGGGGCTCATATCCGAGCTCGCTTTGAATCTTGCCGATGTCAACGGAGTAGCGAAGGTCGTGCCCCTTGCGGTCCTCGACGTTGACGACGCTCTCCCAGGTTGCTCCACACGCCTGCAGCAGCTGCTCGGTGAGCTCGCGGTTGGTGAGCTCAGTCCCCCCGCCGATGTTGTAGACCTCGCCCGGACGACCCTTCTGCTGCACCATGTGGATGGCGCGGCAGTGGTCGTCCACATGCAGCCAGTCGCGGATGTTCGCGCCCTCGCCGTACAAGGGCACGTTGTGACCATCCATCAGGTTGGTGACGAAGAGCGGGATGACCTTCTCGGGAAACTGGTAGGGGCCATAGTTGTTCGAGCACCGGGTAATGCTCACCGGCAGCTGATGGGTTCGGAAGTAGGACCGAGCAAGCAGATCGCTGGCGGCCTTGGACGCGGAGTACGGCGAGTTCGGCTCCAGCGGCCGCTCCTCGTCCCAGCTGCCGCGCTCGATCGACCCATAGACCTCATCAGTTGACACATGCACGAACTGATCGATGCCGTGATGAAGCGCGGAGTCGAGCAGTGTCTGCGTGCCCACCACGTTGGTCATGACGAAGTCCGCAGCGCCGAGAATGGAGCGGTCGACGTGACTCTCCGCGGCAAAGTGCACCACCACGTCGGCTTCGGCCAGCAAACCGTCGACCAGGCTCCGGTCAAGAATGTCACCTTCGACGAAGTGCAGTCTGGAGTCGTCTCGCACCGCGGCTAGGTTGCTGAGGTTGCCTGCATACGTCAGCTTGTCCAGCACTGTGACGTTCTCGGGAGCAGTCATCCCCCACGCGTCGCCCAAGATGCCGCGCACGTAGTGGCTACCGATAAAGCCAGCACCCCCGGTTACCAGAATTCTCATGCCACGTCCCTAGTTGCTGCCGCGCAGCGCCATCAGCAGCGACTCCACGACGCGGCGAGCATCATCTGAGGTGAGGTCGTTGTAGAACGGCAGGCGCAGCAGTCGTCCGCTGATGTCATCGGTGATGGGGCAGTCCGCCTCAGCTGCCGCGAACTTTCGTCCGGCCTCTGAGCTGTGCAGGGGAACGTAGTGGAAGGTGCACGAGATGCCCTCGACACGCATCGCGCTGAGAACTGCGTCGCGCGTCGCGCGGTCGGACAGCAAGACGTAGAACATGTGGTACGCGGGATCGCAATGGCTGGGGACGACCGGCAGCCGAAGGTTCTGCTCTGCCGCGTGCGGCAGGAGATGCTCGGCGTACCGGTCGAAGACTGCCTTTCGCTTTCCCTGGATCACGGCGTGCTGCTCGAGTTGGGCGGTCAGGTACGCCGCAAGTGTGTCCGACAGCCCGAACGATGACCCGGTGTCCTTCCACGAGTACTTGTCGACCTGTCCCAGGAAGAAGGCCCTGCGGTTGGTGCCCTTGTCGTAAAGCACTCGAGCACGGTCGACGTCAGCGGCGTCGTTGAGCAGCAGTGCCCCGCCTTCGCCGCACACGAAGTTCTTGGTCTCGTGAAAGCTCAAACTCGCCATCCGGCCAAGGCTTCCCAGCGGCCGCCCGCGCCAGCGACCGTACAAGCCATGGGCGTTGTCCTCGATCACGGCGATGTCGGGACGATCGGACAGTGCGGCGCGTACCCCGTCGACGTCGCACGCAACCCCCGCGTAGTGCACCGGGATCACAGCGCGCACGCTGTCGTCCAAAAGCGTTCGAAGGTGCGTAGTGTCGATGCCTAGCGTTGTCGGCTCGATGTCGCAGAACTTGATGCGCGCACCTTGACGTACGAACGCCAGCGCTGTCGTCGTGAACGTGAACGATGGGACGATGACGGTGTCTCCCGGCTGCAGGTCGAGCAGCATCGCCGACAGCTCAAGCGCGGACGTGCACGATGTCGTGAGCAGAACTTCACTCGCGCCCGTCTCGGCGGCCAAGAGCGAGCTGGCGCGCTTGGCGAACGGCCCACCAGAGGACGTGTGACCGCTCTCGAGGGACTGCCGGATGTAGTCGAGCTCATTGCCCTCCAGTCCCGGCCGGTTGAAAGGGATCGTGGTCTGCGCCACTGTCGTACCTGCTTCGGTCACCGCCACCACCTCATCGCAACACTGTAACCGCCGGGCCTGAGCGGTCCCGAGCAGATCCGAGCAGATCAGGCGGCCATGCTGCGCGCCTCAGGACGTCGCCCACGGAACCTCACGTCCCAGGCGCGCTGCCAGGCGTCGGTCACTGTCGTGAAAGTATCCGCGCAGCCGAGCAACCAGTGCGCCGTCGAGCTCCGGAACCGACCCAGCACTCTCGTTCACCCGTCGCCCCTCGTCGTCTGGCCGGAACTCCGCGTCGACGCCCAGCGCTCGATACAGCGTTGCTATCTCAAGACCTTCGCGGACGTTGTCGTCGAGGAAGCGAATGTGCATGGTCGGGGTGAACCGCTCGAACCAGGGTTCGAGGTAGTCGATGTAGCGGCCACGCTCGAGGTATGCGAAGGGTGAGACGGACCACTTCTGAGGGTCCCAGGCGCGAGACCCCTCGAGGTTCTCCTCGAGCGCTTGCACGAGGGGGCGTTCCTCGATGCCGTGCTCGTTGCTGAACC
>DATKIY010000232.1:0-9260 GCA_035543875.1 Actinomycetes bacterium
CCGGACTAGCCACGCGCAGAGGTGCCAACCACGAACGAAAAAAGGCCATTGCAGATGGCGCCGGATAGCGCGGATCGCGACCGCCGAAACCTCAACCAGCTTCAGGTTCCGTCGGCCTGGTCACGGCCACCCGGCCCCGGACAAAAATCAAAAGGACATAGCCGATCACGATGAGCAGAAAGGTGACGAGTCCCGCCGCAGCAAGCAGGCCCGTCGACGACGAACCAGTTGCGACCTTGTCGACGCCACCGGTGGCGAGAAACGTTGTCGGATCCGTCAGCCCGTGCAGGAGCATCGCGTAAATCAGGAACCCGGTAACCCGCATGGTGAGGTACATGAGGACACCGAAAGCGAAGGTGTAGCCGACCGTCGGAGCGACCGTGCCGATTGATTGGCCGCCGAGCAGGTTGAGTGAGTGGGAGAGCGCGAAAACTAGCGAGGACAGCGCCGCAACGACCCACTCGCCGTGACCACCTTCGCGCAGCATCTTGACCGAGATTCCGCGGTACAGAAGCTCTTCGACGAATCCGATCAGGAGGCCGCTGACAAGTACAAGCGCGACTACGTCAAAGGCATGCTCTCCCCAGTCGATGCCGAGAACACGCAGAACGATCGGTGTAAGAACAGTGATCGGGGCGATCCACATCCACCTGGACCGGTAGATCGGCTGACGGCCAAACAACTCAGGCGCCCAGCCCATATAGCGAGAGAAAGCGGCCAAGGCGATTGCGCCGACAATCAGACTTACCGTGAGTTGGAAGAACACACTTCCCACGCTGCTTAGTAGGTCGTCGTCGCCAAAGTCACCTGAAATCTGGGACCCAATCCAGCCAGCGCCGAGGTAGACCGCAAGATAGACGACAACCACCACCAGCAAGCGCCACAAGCCACCCCGGTTAACGAACCCACGGATCCCGTGCTCGGCGTGTACCGCAGGCAACGTCACGACATTGGCTCCCACCTGCTAAAGACTGGGCGTCTGTTAGCGGTGGAAACTAGCACGCGGGGACTCGCTCGTCCCGCACGCACCGAGGCTGCTAGAAGGCATGGACGACATCGCGATAGCGCCCGCGCTTGAGCTTGTCGTGTGCGTGGCCTTACACCGCTCTAGTCTGAAATAAGCGTGGCAAGCGACTCCATCAAGGCCTCGAGGTCTTGGTCCGCCTCGAGCGCGTAGAACGCCTCGTCGAGGTCTTCGAACTCCACACCGGACGCATCAAGCAATTCCTGTCGCGTACCGGCGTCCGTGGGGAAACGCGACGGGCCAACGCGCGACATCCCCTCGGCAATCAGAGCAGCCAACGCCTCGCATCCGACTCGCATAGCGGCTTCCACGGCGCTCCCGGCTTCGTCGCCGTAGGAATTCCGAAAGTACGAGTCGAAGCCACCGCTACTGACTTCCTGACGGACGCCAGCGAAGGCCACCAGCAACCGTTGATGCTCGGTCAAAACCGACGGGTCGGAATCAGACAGACCTTCAAATATCGACCAGGCGCTTGGCTTATTCACCCCCGCCTACTGCCCGCTGCAACCAGGGAGGAGCCGTAGTGGCGCGGTTTGCGGGCATCAAACTGCATTTCAGTCTTCCGGAAGGGCCGCAAAATCACGCTTCATCTTCTTGTACCACCCCATGCCAGATATGGGATTCCGCCACCGGCCCTTCATGCTCTTCAAAGCGTCTTTGTGCGTCTCATCTCCGCCTGCGACCACTTCCTTCAAGTGGCTGTCTTGCGCCTTGATGACTTCATCAGCCGTATTTCCATGGTGTGCGAAATCGCAAGGTCCACCCATTTGTTTGCATGTCATCGTCTTCAAAATCTCACATCGCTTTCATCGAAGTAGCGCAGATTCCACAGCGGGACACTCCGCTATGGGATGGCATCGAGAATGTCCCTGTGTGGCCACTCATCGGTAAGAACTCGGGTCAAAGTCGGGTCGCTGCTTCCAACAATGTAGGGCGTCTCGTCGGGGTTCTGCACTGCCGCCACAGCGGGCACAGCTAAGAGCCCCCACTTCGGCAGCGCGTTGGCCAGGCGACCTTCGAGCGCGAGGTCTGAGTATTCGGGCTCCCACCAGACGCCGAAAGCTCGGTGGAGTTCATCTGGATGGACGCCCAGCCAAGCGCCGAATGTGACTGTGTACCCGTCGGTCAAATGAACAGGCAGCAGGACGCGCACGAACGCGCCGAGTTCAGGCACCATCATCATTACCGACGAGCTCGGATCACGATGACTTAGCCAAATGCCATCAGTTCGCTCCTGGTCGGGAAGAGCCAGTACCGGATCAGGCACCACGAAGCGGACGTGCCTGTTATGCAAATCCAACTGCAGCCCGCACGTTGCGCAAGTTGACAAACGGTCGTCATTGGAAGTCACGTCAGTAGATCTTGCCTCATCTAGTTCCGACGAATGGCCGCGATGCCTATGGACGTATTAGTTGTTCGGGCGTGCTTGAGGCGGTGGTAGACGGCACTCGAAAGCAGGAGCACCCCGAGAACCAACGTCCCGATCCAGTAGATCAGCAGGGCCAAGAGGTCGATAAATGGCCGCTTCACAAGACTTTCAGTTTCCGCGGGACTTCCTCGCTCGGTTCGGGTCACATCGCGTTCCGACGCTAGGTCGGTCGGATCCAGATTCTGATGAGACTGGGTTCGAGAGTTCCGGTCACCGTTGCGACGAGTTCACCGCTGACTTGGTCTGGGTCAACCTGGTTTCGCAGCCTCGTGCCGAACGTGTCGACAGTATGGATCGCGTCATAGCGCGATCGGTTGAACCGTCTGTCAACAATGGTCTGCACCGATCGCAGCACCGGACGTGCGAGCGCGGCAGCAGCGAGCGTCGCAGCGGCCACGACTAATGTTGAGTCGTTGTGGAAGAAGTGACTTGCCGTCCCCACAATCGTGACGTAGGTAGCCAAGAGAAGGCCGGTCACGATGGCGTACGACGTAGTCCGGCTGATAATCCTGTCGATGTCGTAGAGGTGATACTTCAGGATCGCGACGCCGCAGGACAGGGGGACGAGGCTGAAGACGAGACCGAACACGAAATCGTTGTCGTTAAGTCCAGGTATGAAGAGCGTGACTATCAGGACCGCGCCCGAGAAAGCGAACCAACGCATCTGGACCCGCTCAACTCCACTGGAGCGCCGAAAACGCAGGATCGTGGAAACCAGCGCCAATAAACCGCAGATGCTCAGCGCGGCGAGTGCAGCGACCCATACCTTGCTCGCGACCGAATCCCACCTGTCGAGCTGAAGCGGGTTCGCATAGTCATGTCCACTGATGGTGACCTCGGGGGCGAAGGCACCAATCACAACGCCAACGACCATCGCCCAAACAGCCACCCACAACACCGGCCGCCAACGCGTACTAAGCAGACCGTTCGGGAACAGCAGTAGCGGCAGGATGACGCCCAGCGTCAGGACCACCAGCCACAAGAAGTTGGCCGCGATCGCAGCCGCCATCGAGAACCACACGGTGGGACGACCCTCGCCGATAGCGACCTCCATCGCGGCGTTACTCGCCCCGATAAGTCCGCAGGCGGCCCCAACGCCAAGAAACAGCCAGCCGATCGCGTTTTGCGGTTTTCGTCGTGTGACCACCAAACCAACAAGAGCAAAGACCACCGCGGGCAACAGCGAGAGAGTTCGATGCCAACTCACGATCGCGGCCCATGAAAGGCCGACGAGGAAGACGGCGAACAGCGCGACTCGACCAACATCGATCCAGTCGCGCGCCTTCATTAGGGACTGCCCTCGCATCGGACCTGAATGGCGGGCTGGCCCATCAGCCTCCACGTAGCAATCATGGCAGGTGGGCCGTTCCGAAACCGTTACGACAGCGTACAACTCAGCCCGACGTCAGCTGCTGACCAGGAATGCTCAAGCGTTCGGACGCCGGTGCCGAGTTACAGGCCGTGCCGATCACGATGAATAGGCGAAGCCTCGTCCTCCTTGCCATGTCGGTACTCGTACTTAGCTGGACGCCGACAACAGTCATGCTCTCGGAGGCAACCGCGGAGGCGGCGGTGACCTGCGACAACCCCCCGACTCCGGTCCTTAAGAACTTCACGATCCGCGAGACCTCAGTCGACGTCCGCAGGCATTCCAGTTTTGTTCACGTCAAGGCCCGGCTAAGCGAGATGGACTGGGGAATTGTCCAAGTGCGCGCCCAAGCTGACTCGCCTTCGCTCGTTGGGACGACAATCAACGAACACAAGTATCTGGGGCGTTCGGCAGGCACCGCGCATGATGGGACCTGGAAAGGGAAGATCCGAATCCCCAAGTACACGCATGATGGCAAGTGGCGCGTACATCTTGATGTCACTGACTCCGCGGGCTACGGGCTACCCATAACCTCACCTCAACTCGCTCATGCCGGCTATTCGGCCAGATTCAAGGTATTAGCGCATCCAGACCTCGTCGCACCAAAGATCCACAGTTTTTCGTTCACGCCCAGATCGGTTGACACTCGCGACGGACCGACGTCCGTCAAGGCGACGGCGGTGATTACTGATGAGGGCGGGTCCAACGTGAGTTCGGTCGGCGCGTTCTTCAATGGCGCCATGGACCAAACGGGCCAATTTGGCTCGATTGCAACCCTGTATCGCATACCCGGGACGGACAAGTTCGTGGGCGCGGCGCGAATTCCTCGACGCGCCGATCGGGAGGTCACCGTGAAGTGGCTGGCCCATCTGTCGGTCTCAGACGGTAGCGAGAACGGCAAATTCCTTTGGCCAGACGATCTCCGCAAACGCGGCTGGCCTAGCAGTCTCGCTGTCCTCAACAGGTCTGATCCAGGACTTCCGAAACTGATGTCCTTCAATTTCTCACCCAACACAGTGGCAAACGCTGTCGAGACCTCAGTCCCGTTCAGCGCGGACATCAAAGACGCTGGTTCCGGCGTTGCTTACGGCGCTGCGCTCATCGAAGGCACGAACACTGGGACGGTCGTCGGCGATCTCCGGTTGGTTAGCGGTTCACCTCACGACGGCACATTTGAGGGTTCGCTGGAGATGAGAGCCTGCTCGCCAGTGGGCACCTATACGATCCGCCAGATCGAGGTGACCGACCGCACCGGGAACTACCGGACCTACGACACCGCAGCCCTGCAATCTCGCGGATTTCCGGTGACTTTAACCGTAACCCCGTGAACTCTCCTGGTTACCTGGCGCGATTAAGCCGCCTTTCAAGCGCGAACCCACAAGCAGCTAGGGCGAATGCGGCGACCACAGGCATACCGTAAATCTTCAGGTAGTACGACCAAGGTTGCGTGCAACACGAATACCCATTGAAGCTCGCTCCGAACAAGCTGGGGAACTTCATGGAAAGGGTATGAGCCACCCCATCACCAGCAAGCACGCTGCCAATGGCAGCCACCGATCTCGACATCGCCAGCACAATCAAACCGAAAGCGAAACCTGGACTTGTCAACCACCATCCGAGCAGGCTGATAGCTAGCCCAAGGACAAGCAAAAGCAGCGAGACGCTAGGGGTGTTGGGGCCCCGTTCCACGCCGGTGGTTTGGGTTTGCCCCCACCATTCCAGAAAGACCAGGGCAAACCACGCTGCGCCAGTCACGCCCAGAGCAAATCCAACGATCTGCAAGACCGCGGGTCGGTCGCGACCGGTCACTTGTGCTGCGTCGACACTGTCGGTTTGAGCACTCATCGAATCCTCCGTTGACCACACGAGCACAACCAGGCAAGTCATTTGAGGTTACGGCACGGTCGCGTACACGAATTCGGCTACATCTGCGGCCAGTCGTTCAGGCTGCTCCCAGAGGACGAGGTGGCCGACACCTTCGTATACGAGCAGCCGCGAACCCGAGATTTCGGCCGCTAGAGCCTGTTCGTCCTGTTCCGCCAACAGATCGTCCCGGTCGCCCCAAATGATGAGCGTTGGAACTGAAATGCTGCCCGTCTCGATAGGCGCCGGTGAAGTAGTCAGCCCAGCCAGACTGCTGCGCCACACCTCGGCAGGCATCCGGACTGCATCACTTACCCGGTCGTCCAGATACCACTGGGGCACTTCGTGATGGAGCGGAAAGTTTCTAACGAAGGTCCTGGCCCAGACCGGGTCGACCGGATCGGTGAGCAGAGCGAGCTCGTCCGCGAACGTCGGCCGGCCACGGAGGCTCCGAGGCGAACCAATGAGGACGAGCCCGACCACCCGGGCGGGGTTACGAACTGCGACCTGCTGGGCTACGTATCCGCCGCTTGACGAGCCAGCGAGGACTGCGGACGAAAGACCGATCGCATCCATAAACGCCACAACGTCTGAAGCCAACGACTCAAGGTCGTATCCATCGACGGTCTTGTCCGCGTCGCCGTGGCCGCGCTGGTCCATCGCCACCAAATGAAACGAATTAGGCAGCAAAGACTTCAGCCGGTCGAACGAGTGCAGTGACTCAGCCCACGCATGCAGGAGGATGACCGTCTGGCCGGAGCGATCGCCCCACTCCTCGAACGAAACAGACACGCCAGTAGTGAGGTCTACCCTGCGGACGCCACGCTCCACATCGTCATCGTAGGAGGGACCGCCATTACTCGGGTACCCATACCGAGTAGTCATGCGCGAACACCACGCGTGAAGGATCCATCCGCTGCAGGGTTTCCAGCCACGCCGGAGGGACGGGCAACGGCTGGCCATGTCCGTCCTTGTGTGCCCTGACTGCAAGTGCATCCGCGGCGTACTGGCTCGCGGTGTCGTGGCTTTGACCCGCCACGATCACGACTCCGTCACTACGCCTGACGACGAGCGACTGGTGCCCGTCCGTATGTCCGGGAGTCGGGATCAGGGTGATGCCCGGAAGTATCTCGGTCTCGCCGGTCAACTCCTCCCATTGTGTTCCGGGCGCATCCAAAAGCTCAGGAAGCGTGTAGTCCTCCGTCTGCCTTGCAGCGGCGAGCTCGCTCACCTGGGTAAAGAACGGTCGACCGATGAGTAGCGGGTTCCCTCCGCAGTGGTCGAAGTGCAGATGGCAGTTCGCGACCTCAGTGATCTGGTCAATGCGCAGCCCGGCCGTGCGCACCGCTGACTGAAGCTCCGTCCGACGAGGTCGGTAATGGGCATCGACTTCCGGATGACTGCCCATACCGGTATCGAACAGCAGCGCGCCACCCGCGTGCTCGACGACGTAACCAAGACACGGCTCGACCCGAGGAGCGCCGGTACCCGTCTCTTCGGGCGGTCGGACGAAGTAGCCGAAATCGACGCGGCGCACCGTTGCTTCAACCATGCTCTGAGTCTGTCAGTTGTAGTCCGAGCCACCATCCCCGGCGATAGGTGAACCGTCGAACTGCGTAAATCTGCGTAAACCGCCATGCTTGGAAATTGTGACGGCCTTTCAGAGTCCCCTTACCGGCTCAGCCCTCCCGGGAGCTTCGCAGATCCGACGGACGTTCCGGCGCATCCTGTCCGGTGACGATGAGGGACGGCCGCCTTGGGTAAAAGCGCTCGGCGAGCCCGGCGACGTCGGTTGGTTTGGGCCCGGGAGCACGGTTTGGGAGGTCAACGGATCGCTGGCGACACTCGTGGGCGGCATTCGCGCGTTGCTATTGCAGGCGTGTCATCCGCTCGCACTCGCCGGAGTCGAACAGCACTCGAGCTACCGCGCAGACCCGCTGGGCCGACTACAGCGGACCAACCTGTTTGTCACAACCACAACGTTTGGCAGTACGACGCTGGCAACGCGGGCGACCGAACGTGTGCGCCGCGTGCATGAATCGGTTAACGGCCAAGCAAGTGATGGCCGCCGCTACTCGGCGGACGATCCACGACTGCTGATGTGGGTTCACGTTGGCCTGGTGGACTCAATGCTGGTGGCGGCGCAGCGCTATCACCACACCGAAATTGACGGCGATGCCTACGTCGCGGAAATGGCAATCGTTGGAGAACACGTGGGGGTCGATAGCCCACCAACCAGCCAGGCTGCGCTGCAACGTGAGCTCGCGTCCTTCGTCGACGAAGTCAAAGGCGATGAGCAGGCGCGAAAGGTAGCGAAGTTCCTGCAGTTTCCGGGACGAGCACTCCCGTTTGGAGCGTGGGCTCCCTACTCGGTGCTCTCGCGCGCGGCGGTCGATCTACTGCCCACGTGGGCGCATCCGGTGCTGCGTACTCCAAGACGCCCGTCAGCAATCCAGACCGCGGATCGAGTCGCCTGCCAGACGATGCTGAATGGGTTGCAGCGGGTCGTCGGCCGTTACTCCCAGGCGACGCTGCTCAGCTACGAGCGGGTCGGGGTCGACCCACCAGTGCGGGCCGACCGCTGACGACTACCGACTGGTGTCGATGACCACAAGTCGAGTCTCGGTCATCTCCCGGATCGAGTACGCGGGTCCCTCGCGGGTGTTACCCGAGTCGCGGATTCCGCCATACGGCATCTGGTCGGCTCGCCAGGTGGGAACCTCGTTAACGAGCACGCCCCCAAAGTCGAGAGTTCGGACGGCATCGAACGCGGTTGCCAAGTCTTTGGTGAAGATGGCGGCCTGCAAACCGTAGGCGGTGTCGTTCGCAATCTTGAGTCCCTCGTCGACCGAGTCGATCGCTTGAATCGCGACAACTGGTCCGAACACCTCCTTGATACAGACATTCATGTCTGGCTTCGCGTTTGCAATGACCGTCGGAACCAAGACGCCGTTCGCGTCGATCTCACCGCCAGTGACAATCACTCCGCCTGCGTCGACCGCTTCGTCCACCCAGCCCTTGACCCGATCGCGTTCACCTTTGGAGATGAGCGCGGAGACATCGGTCTTGTCGTCCATCGGGTCGCCGGTGATAAGCGACGCAACGAGTGATCCGAGGTACTCCGTGAACTCCTCGGCCACTGTGTGGTGCACAAGCACCCGCTGAGTGGAGATACACGACTGACCGGCATGGGAAAAGCCAGCAATCTTGATTTTGTCTGCTGCCTTCTTCCAGTCGCCGTCCTCTGCAATGACGACCGGAGCGTTGTTCCCCAGCTCAAGCCCAACGTGCTTCCGTGGCGCACGCTGTTTGATTCCCCAACCAACCTCGGGCGAGCCAGTGAAGGTAATGAGCGCGACGTCGGGGTGGTCGACGATCGCATTTCCGACGACCGATCCCGGTCCGGTCACCACCGATAGGTAGGACGCCGGTAGTCCGCACTCTTCGACTAACAGCCAAGCAAGGGCAATCGCGCTAAACGGCGTCTGCCCCGCCGGCTTGAGGACAGTTGGTGCGCCGGCGGCGATCGCTGGCGCAAGTTTGTGCGCGACGAGGTTGAGGGGGAAGTTGAACGG
>DATKIY010000233.1:0-4527 GCA_035543875.1 Actinomycetes bacterium
GGTCCCAATCCAGTGCAGCCGCGTGAAGATGATGTACAGCGACACGCTGGTGACCTGTGCTGGAAGCATCATCGTGGCAAGGACGAGGACGAACACAGCGTCACGGCCCTTCCACCTCAGCCTTGAGAATGCATAGGCGACTGGGATGCTTGACACCACAACACCGATGGTTGCCAACGTCGCGTACAGCACGGTGTTGCGGAGATACCGAAGGAAGGGAATCTCAGTGAGCACCTTGTGAAAGTTGTCAAACGTCAGTGGATCGGGAATGAGCTCGCCAGTTCCGACTTGCGCCCGAGTCATGAATGCCGTGGTGACCACGATGAAGAGCGGGATGAGGAACATCGCGCTAAGGGCAATCGCCATCGAATGGTCCGCGACCGCATAGAGCAACTGGCGGCGGCGGACCTCAGCCGGCGGGCGACGCGGGATCACCCGATTGGCGTGTGCCTGGACCGTCATCGGAGGGCACCGCCGTAGTGGACCCAGCGGCTGGATGTCTTGATCAGGACAAACGTGCACGCCATGATCACCACGAACAGGACCCAGGCAAGTGCCGACGCGTATCCCATGTGGAAGTAGCCGAACCCCTGCCGGTAGAGCCATGTCCCGTAGAACATCAATGAGTTGTCCGGGGCTCCCAGCGACTCCCCCGCCTGCTCGCTCGCGGCGCCGGACGTTGAGACGACGTAAGCCTCTGTGAAGTACTGGAATCCGAAGATGACGCCGATCACGAGCGAGAAGAAGATGACGGGCGAAATAGTGGGCAGCGTGATGTGTCGAAACTTCGCCCATGCTCCCGCGCCCTCGATTTCAGCCACTTCGTATAGCTGAGCTGGGACGTCCAGCATCGCCGCCAGGAAGATAACCATCGTGTTGCCGATCGCCCACAGGGACAGCAGCACCAGGCTGGGTTTCGACAAGGCGGGGTCGGCAAACCAGAGCGGCAGACTCCCCTTCGGAACGCCGACGAGTTCAAGAGCGTGATTTACCGGACCGTTGGGACTGAGAACAAACAGAAACCCCAGGGCGGCGGCCACGGTGGGCACCATGGCCGGAAGGTAGAACAGAGTCCGGTATAGGCCGGTGCCACGGCGAGGGCGAGTGAGCACCCACGCTGCTGCCATCCCGAACAGAACCTGCGCCGGGACCATGATGAGGACCACCCACAGCGTGTTCCGCGCCGCGATCCGAAAGATCTCGTCACTCGTGAACATGAATCGGTAGTTGGCAAGACCAACCCAGCTGGGTTCGCCGAGGAGGTCGTACTTGGTGAACGAGAGGTACAGGCTCGACACCATCGGATACAAGATGAACGCGCAGAACCCGATGATCCACGGCGACAAGAAGAGCGTCACGGTCAGCCTTCGTCGCCACCGCGGTCGACGACGTCGTCGCGTCACGATTGGTGCGTCGTCCGACCTCGCACCAAAAGTTTCGGCAACTGTGGTCATCCGAGAGTCGCCAACTGATCGATCTGGTCAGCGACGTCCTGTAGTCCCTTCTGCAAGTCGGGGACCTTGCCCTTTTCCCAATCGGTCACGAACTGGGCGAACAGGTCAACGTCTGCCTGTCCCGTCGGTGTGAGCTGCTTGTACCGGGACTGGGCGTTCTCAAAGATGTCCATGAAGGGCCTGAACTTCGGTTCGTCGTTCAACGTTGTCGTCTTGAGCGAGTGGACCGTTGTAGGAACGTTTTGCAGCTGTTCGGCCAACGTGTTCAACGTCTTGGTGTCTGTCGTCAGATAGCTCAATACGAGCCACGCAACGTCGGCATCCGAGGCGTCACGCGGAATGCCGGCCACCGTGCCGCCGATCTCCCCGACACCGTAGGTGTCTGCCCGATCATCTGGCACTGGGAATGGCGCTGTTCCGTAGTCGACGCTCGACTTGTCTGCATCGATGAAGGCCCCTCGCCACTCGCCGTCGAGCAGCATCGCGACCTTCCCCTGCTCGAATGCGTTGCCAGCATCCCATTCGTGCGCCTTGTACGGGGCAAAGAACCGGACGATGTTGTCGTAGCCATACCAATCCGTAAGAGACTTGTCCCATTGCAACAGCTGCTGCCACTGAGGGTCCGTCGCCACAGCGGACGTGCCATCGGCGTTGTACCACTGGGTTCCCCAATTGACGCCGTTGTACAGGTGAGCCGTCTCGTACATCTGCTCGTTCGTACTGATGAAGCCCGCCACGTGAATGGTGCCATCGGAGTCGCGCTGAGTAAGTTGCTTGGCCATGTCGGTGAGCTCACTGATTGTCTTGGGGGGCCCGGCAAAGCCCTGCTGGGACAGCAGCTTCTTGTTGTAGTAAAGCCCGTAGTCATCCGTCAGCAGGGGTAGTGAGCACTGGCTGCCTTGGTATCCGGTGTAGGACAAAACCGACTCGGGGAAGGTGGCCCCCATGTCCAGTCCCGACGCGTCGATGTAGGGCCCTAGGTCGCGCCAGGCTCCGCTGTCGCAGTACTTCGCGACGTTGTCCGGCGACTGAGCCATGACCACCCCAGGCGGCTGGCCGCTCGCGATCGCTCTTGCGATGTCGTCATCATTCTTGCCCGGCACGTACTTGGCGGTGAGCCACGGGATGTCGTCATGCAACCGATCCAGAGACGACTGAACGACGGCTGCCTCTCTCCCGGTGAAGGCGCCCCACACCACGATGGTTGTAGGGGCGTGCGACGCCGTTGGATCGATCGCCCCGACGCTGTCTGGTGGCGAGGATCCGCCAGCAGTGCACGCATTCAGCGCGAACGCGAGACACACGACCCCGCCGGCAACCGTCCGTCGAGAACTCCTGGACATTGTTTCCTCCTCGTCAGTCCGGCGCTGCTCGCAGCAGGTCCGGGTTGGTCGTCGCCTTACGGAACACCTCGTCCTGAGCGAGGTCGAGTGCAGTAGCAAGGGCGCCACGAAGGACGGCGTCGGATCCCAAAGCCGAGACGGCGATCGTGGGGCTCAGCGGCGAAACCTCAGCAATGCAGCGCCGCACGCCATCGAGGAGCAGGTCGGCATTCCGCCCTATACCACCCCCCAGGACAACGAGCGAAGGGTCAACAACGGACGCAACCGCAGCAACGGCAAGGCCGATCCGTTTCGCCTCGTCGCCAACGACCCGAAGCGCGTGTGAGTCCCCCGAGCGGGCCGCATCGAACACTGACTCCGCGGTGAGTCGACCAGTCATTCCAAGATCGCGTGCATTCCGGACGACGGCAGCCGCGCCCGTGGCAGCTTCAAGCAGGCCTTGTTGTGCCTTCCAGCCTTCGGTAGCACCAATCGGAAGGTAACCAATCTCGCCGGCCGCCCCCGTTGCACCCCGATACAACCGTCCACCCAGGACGAGGCCCATCCCCACGCCGGTACCGATCGAGACCACCACGAAGTCATCCACTCGTCTCCCGTGTCCGAATCGCTGTTCGGCGATGGTGGCGAGGTTGACGTCGTTTTCGACCACGACGTCACCGAGAAGTTCGTGCAGCCGTTTGAGGACACTCGGTTTGCCCCAACCCGGCAGGTTCGTCGCCAGCTCCAATCTGCTCGCACCCGGTCGAACGATCCCCGGGGTTCCGAGCACCCAGCTGGTGACACGGTCGCGCCTTAGGCCGGCCACGTCGAAGAGCTCCGTGAGCAGTTCGCCCAGCCGGTCCAACACCGCGTCAGCAGATCGTGCCGTCGACCTGCGCTCGCGCTGTGCAATGACCGCCCCTGCCAAGTCCGCGACCCCAGCCCTGATCCAGCCCCGACCAACGTCAATACCCACGACGGATCCCGCAGCGGGATCGAGCTGGTAGAGCAAGGCAGCAGGCCCTTTGCCCCCGCTGCTGCGACCGACCTCTCGCACCACCGCACTGGCGACCAGGCGGTTCAGGGCCAGTGAAACGGTGGGTTTCGACAGTCCAGAGTCCCTGGCGATTTGCGCTCGCGAGATCGGGCCAGCACTGCGGATCAGCTCAAGAACGGTCCTGGCATTCAGCGAGCGCAGCAGACTCGGTGTCCCGCTCGGATAGTCGGCGTCCGTCGCTGTCACCGGCAGATCTCCTCCGAAACTTTTTGTTCGTAAAGTTTCCTAACTAAGGCTTGCGACGGTACTGTCGCGCTCAGCGCACGTCAAGGATGACCGAGCAAAGGGGCGCGATGGGCTGGACGGTCGGTAACGGGTCGCGGCATCGCGTGGCGCTCACCGTCGACATGGAGCACCCCTCGCGATCAGCCCACGATGTCGGGTGTCCCGAGCGAATCCTGGACGCCCTGGGCAGTGCCAGGGTCCGCGCCACGTTCTTCGTGCAGGGGCGATGGGCCCGCGCCGAGCCGGCAACCGCGCTGCGCGTGGTCAGGGACGGCCACCTGCTCGGCTGCCACAGTCACTTTCACGCCCCGTTGGTGGACCTCACCGACGCTGGCATTCGGCGCGACGTCGAGGCTGCGACTCACGCCCTCGTCGAGGTAACCGGCACCGAAAGTCGGCCTTGGTTTCGCTGCCCCTTCGGCGCAGGGCACGACGACAAACGAGTGCTCGACGTGTTGCAGGATTGCGG
>DATKIY010000234.1:0-5694 GCA_035543875.1 Actinomycetes bacterium
AATCCCGCTCGCTCGGCAAGGCTGACATTAGGCAGTACGCCGACGCCAACAATGACGAGACCAGCGGCAACGACCTCGCCGTCGGACAATCTGACGCCGGTCACCACGCCCGACTCACCTTCGATGGCAACGACTTCTACGTTGCCGCGTAGGTCGACACCGTTGGCACGGTGTAGCGATGCAAAGACCTGCGCAATCTCTGCACCCAGGATTTGCTGAAGCGGAAGGGGTCCTTGCTCGAGCAGCGTCACCTCAACACCAGCCGTGCGCGCTGCGGCCGCAGTTTCCAGGCCGATCCATCCGCCGCCGATAATGGCGACCCTGTCGACTCGCGAGAAGTCGCTTCGCAGGTGCTCGCTGTCACTTATTCGACGCAGGTAGCGCACGCCGTCAAGGTCGGCGCCAGGAATATTTAGTCGCCGCGGCTCTGCACCAGTTGCGAGCGCGAGTTGGTCGAACGTAACCACTTCACCTGCATCGAGGATCACCTCGCGTCGCTCGACATCAATCGCGGTAACGGTCGTATCAGTGCGTAACTCGACGTCGTGTTTGGCATACCAATCCGCGGGATGAACAAAGACTGACTCGCGTTCTGCCGTTCCCATCAAGTAGTTCTTCGACAGTGGCGGCCGCTCGTATGGCCGATCAGTCTCGTTCCCAACCAGCAACAACCGACCGTCGAAGCCTTCGTCGCGAAGTGCTTGCGCGGTCAGCGCGCCAGCCATGCCGGCACCGACGATGACAAACGTCGAATTCGAACTCATACGAACGCTCCAATGCCGGAGATTAAACGCCCTTCGAACTCACTCACACGTTACGCGCGTCCGGGGTCAACGCGTTAAGAACGGCGCTGTAAGTCTGGTCGATACAGCCTACGGTGGTTTCAATGACGATCGCTTTCTCGCGTTTCGCGATCAGAGCAACCAGATCGTCGTAGTACTGAGCTAGTACATCGTCGCCACCCTGAGATTCAACAAGTGCGCGTACTTGGTTATGCCAGGGGTCCGCGTCTTGTCCGTTGACTCCCCGCATATGAAACCGGCTGAGACACCGAGCTTTGGAATCCATCAAGAAGATCTCTTGAAATTCGGCACCAACTTCGACAGCTGCCGACTCAAACCTTTGGAGTTCGTCGAGCCTGACCAGCAACGAAGGCAGTACTACGTCGTTGCCTGTAGGCAGGTACCCCGCAATCATGGCAAGTGCGGCGGGTCGAATGAGCTCACCCGCGTGCTCGAAGTCCCGCTGCCAGCCACCGATTAACGTGCGGAGCATGTCTATATCGAGGTTGAGGACACCGGTATGAGCGTCGGCATACATGCGGCTGATCGTTGACTTGCCGATTCCCGGAGGACCATTGAGATGGATGAGGCGCGCCACCCGAACAACACTAAACGAGGGCCGTCCCTCCAAACCCCAAGCATTTCGCATAGGGATCGGCCGAACCTACGCGCGCTGGCCCACATTGAATCGAGAAAGGCGTACTGTCGAACTCGCCGGAGCCGTTCAGGCTTCTGACAAAGGAGAAGCCATGGCAGACAAATCGCCTCGATCTCACATGTCAAAGAAGACCGGAAAGTCACTCAAGGAGAAACGCGCGGCCAAGCACGCGAAGGCTGACCAGAAGAACAAGGTAGAGATAGTTCCTCCCAGCAAGAACAGCTAGTCAACACCTCCGGCCGCCGAGATTTGGCGCTCCGCATCTGCATGACGCGGAGCGACTAACCACGCACCGACAAGGAAGCACAAGGCACCGAGCAGCGTCCCGCCATTCGCCCACGAAACGTTCACTAGTTCATCGTCAGTTGGCAGCGTGTACGCGCCCACGGCCGAAAGGCCGAAGAAGACTGACCCAAGCATGTTCAACATGACGATGACCCATGAGCGATCACGAGCATGGCCGTGACGATGCGCGCGCACTTCCGGCATGCAGGCGATGGCACTCGAAACAAGGAACAGCACAGATCCGAATGCGTCAGGAAACCAGACAAGATTGTTAGAAACCGAGCCAGCGTCTACGGCGTCGAGAACTGATCGGAACGTCGTGACATTGAAGAACAAAGTTCCGAACCATTGGACCACCGCGCTGGTCCATGCGGGATTTCTCACGTCAAACAGCGCTCGTAACTTTGCGCCCAAACCGTTGGTTGACGAGCTTGGTGAAAGCGTGTCGTGCGCCAGCCACATTTGAATCGAAGACGCGGCGGTGAAGAAGATTGAGCCCACGAAGAAGACGACGGCTGCAACAACCGGGTCTGCGGAGTCCCTCAAGCTCAGTGGAACACCGACGGCGAAACAAGCGGAGCCGATGACAAACAGCCAGGCCATCCAACTAACACGGGTCAAGCTCTGCGCTACCAATTGATCGTCCGCCACATCGTCGGTCACACTGACGACGGTATTGGAATGGCGTCATAAAGGTCGACTCCGGCTTGCCGTACGTGCCGGATCGGTGGACGATCGCGTGATGGGTCTCTCAGTGACGAATGTCCCCGAGCTCAACCGATTTGAAGCTCGAGACGGCGACGAGCTCGCTGGAGTGGCCGAGTACATCCGTACCGATGCCGGACTCATAGTTTTCACTCACACCGAGGTTGATGTCGCAGCTGAGGGCAAGGGAGTGGGGTCGGCGCTAGCTCAGCACGCCCTCGAATTCGCTCGGTCCCACGACCTTCAGGTCCTGCCTATCTGCCCGTTCATGGCCGGCTGGATCGCGCGACACTCCGACTACGCCGATCTTCTTTACCGAGCAAAACCCAGCCAAGTCACGGATTGACCCACTCCTTCGCGTGTCACCCGTTTCGGTGCACATATCGCCTGCGGAGTTGCCGACACTGCATGCAGGCGAACTTTGCGGACCTTGGAGGATGTTGTGCAACGCTCCCGACTTCACAGATGCGTCGCGGTTTTGGCCGCGCTGACAGCCGGGCTCGGCGGGTCCGCCCTGATTACTGGCTCCTCGTCAGCGTCGGTGTCGTACTCCCCGCCACCAGCCAACGTGAAGTGGGACTACGAGATCGGCCCCGCGTACACGCCTCCCAGTGGAGTGGAACTCGTCTCGCGTGATCGTGAAGCAGATCCCGCAGCAGGCTTGTACAACATTTGCTATGTCAACGCCTACCAAACGCAGCCGGGGGAGACGAAGTGGTGGAAGAAGAACCACAACAACCTGCTGCTAAAGAAGGCGGGCGGCGGCTATGTCGTTGACAGCTACTGGGGAGAGATATTGCTCGATGTCTCAACACCGGCAAAGCGAACCGCTATCGCGGAGATTCTGAACGGTTGGATCGACGGCTGTGCGACGGACGGGTTTGACGCCGTCGAACCGGACAACCTTGATTCGTGGACCCGGTCGGGTGGTCGGTTGACCAAGGACGACGCCTTCGCCCTGGCGAGCCTTATTGTCGATCATGCCCACTCGCAAGGGCTTGCGATCGGGCAGAAGAACGCAGCCGGGCAAGTTGCCCAGGGCGTCGACGCGGGGTTTGACTTCGCCGTCGCAGAAGAGTGCGGGCGGTATCACGAGTGCGGTGCCTACATCGATGGATACGGGACCGAGGTCTTCGTCATCGAGTACCGCGATCAGGATTTCAACTTCTCCTGTACCCACTGGGGAGACCAGCTGTCGATCGTCGAGCGGGACCGGAATGTCAAAGGGCCGAGCTCAGACAAGTACGTCTACGACGCCTGTTAGTTCGGGGATGACTCCCTGATTGACCCCGATAGACGGGGGTGAACGTGACGTTCCCCCCTAAAAGTGGGTTCCAGAAACGGGGAAAGGAGGGGTGGGGGCTTCAGGGGGCTGACAAAGTTACCGATGAGTAGCATCATGGATGTTACCGACAGGTAGCCATCGGTCGGTGGGCACGGAGGACGGCGTCATGGGTCACTACAAGGCGAACCTGCGGGATATCGAGTTCATGCTGTTTGAGGTCCTCGGGCGAGGCGAAATCCTGGGTCAAGGCCGGTTTTCCGACCTCGATCAAGAGACCGCGGACGCGCTCTTGCGGGAGATCGAGCACCTGGCCACGACAACCCTGGCCGACGCTTTCGAAGCTGGCGACCGGACGCCGCCAGTCTTTGATCCCGCGACGCACGCGGTCACGATGCCGGAGGCCTTTAAGCAGGCATTCGCCGCATACATGGACGGTGGCTGGGCCGATCTAGATCTGCCGCAGGAGTTCGGCGGCTCACCCACCCCACCGTCGGTTCGCTGGGCGATCGCGGAGATGGTCCTCGGGTCGAACCCGGGCGTCCACTTCTACTCGACGGGTCCGGCGTTCGCTCACCTGTTCTGGGCGCTCGGCACCGACGAGCAGAAGCGATGGGCGAGGACGTGGGCCGAGAGACGCTGGGGCGCGACGATGGTTCTCACCGAGCCAGACGCAGGAAGTGACGTCGGCGCGGGCCGCACCAAAGCGACGCGGCAAGAAGATGGTTCGTGGCACATCACCGGTGTCAAGCGCTTCATCACTTCGGCTGAACACGACATGAGCGACAACATCATTCACTTGGTGCTCGCACGACCGGAAGGTGCAGGGCCAGGAACCAAGGGGTTGTCGCTCTTCTTCGTCCCGAAGTTTCATGTCGACTGGGACACTGGTCAACTAACTGAACGAAACGGCGTCTATGCAACAAACGTCGAGCACAAGATGGGATTGAAGGTCTCCACGACATGCGAACTAACTTTCGGTGACCAACAACCTGCAGTTGGTTGGCTCGTCGGAGAAGTCCATGACGGAATCGCGCAGATGTTCCACGTCATTGAATTTGCTCGAATGATGGTGGGGACTAAAGCAATCGCAACGTTGTCGACCGGCTACCTCAATGCGCTCGAGTACACGAAGACTCGCGTGCAAGGTGCCGATCTCACCCAGTCAACCGACAAGTCAGCACCACGCGTCACCGTCATTCACCACCCAGACGTACGCCGCTCGCTCATGACTCAGAAGGCCTACAGCGAAGGCCTGCGAGCCCTCATGCTCTACACCGCGTCGATCCAGGACGCAGTCATTCTGAAGGAAGATGCCGGCGAGTCTGCTGAAACCGAGCACGCGCTCAATGATCTGTTGCTACCTGTCGTCAAGGGATACGGCTCTGAGAAGTCATACGCACTCTTGGCTGAGTCGCTCCAGTGTTTCGGCGGCTCAGGCTACCTGCAGGACTACCCGCTCGAGCAGTACATTCGGGACGCAAAAATTGACACGCTGTACGAGGGGACCACAGCAATTCAAGGGCTCGACCTATTCTTCCGGAAGATGGTGCGGAACAATTTCCAGGCCGTTACCGCGATCGGCCAGGAAATCGCGGAGTTTGCCAAGGGCGAAGCAGGAAACGGCGCGCTTGCTGGCGAACGAGAGAACCTCGGCAGAGCGCTAGAAGATGTCCAAACCATGATCGGCGCGATGGCTGGTTTCGCTATGTCGTCCGGCGCATCACCAACCGAGCTGTACAAGGTCGGCCAAAACACCACGCGACTGCTGTTTGCCGTCGGTGACCTTGTCGTTGGTTGGCTCTTGCTACGCCAGGCTGAGGTGGCGCTCAATGCACTGCCGAAGGCGAGCGGCTCCGATCACGACTTCTACACCGGCAAAGTGGCGGCCGCGCGTTGGTTCAGCAACCAAGTGCTACCAGTGTTGAGTTCCGAACGAGCGCTCGTCGAGGCGACGACCAATGACGTCATGGACGTCCCCG
>DATKIY010000235.1:0-10302 GCA_035543875.1 Actinomycetes bacterium
GTCTCATCGACGCGAACCGTGGCTCGGACGGCTAGTCGGTAGGGTTTTACGGCCAGCCAGCGGTAGGCCACGTCGACCCCGAAGCCGTTCGCAAACCGGGGGCGCAGCGCGCCCAGCATCGCCGCCGCATCACCAGACGGAGAGCGGCGCGTGGCCGCCGCCGCGAGCAAGACGCCGAGAACTACCGCAGCCGAAGAGAGCGCGATGGTCAGTGGTTCCGGGGTGAGCGCTGCCGGAACCCAGTCGGTTTCCGTTGCGTTCGGTGTCATCCACGTGGGCAACCAGTCAGCTGACAGACCAACAATGCCGAACGCGACCGTGGGAATGGCCAACACGATCAGGGGAAGCGTCATGAGCCGGGACGGTTCCTGCGCCTTCGACTGCTTACCCCGACCCAGGAAGGTCATGTACCAAAGTCGAGCAGCATAGGCCGCTGTGATCGCAATCGTGGTGGTGGCTGCGACCAGCACCAACCACCCAACAGCGCTTGAGACTTCGGCTCCCCCTGATGCTGCGTCCTCCGCCGCGACCAGCACCGACTCCTTGGAGAAGAACCCGGACAGTGGGACGACGCCCACAAGCGCCAACAGAGCAAGCGACATCGTGGCGAAGGTGATTGGCATTGCGCGGCGCAGTCCGCCAAGCTCGGACAGCGAACTACTGCCCGCGCAGTAGATGACGGCGCCTGCACCCAAGAAAAGCAGCGCTTTAAAGAACGCGTGCGTGAGCAGCTGAAACACCGCAGCTTCGCTGGAGCCCACCGCTAAGGCAGCCACCATGTACGCCAACTGGCTCACGGTCGACCATGCCAGTACACGCTTGAGGTCGTCCTGTGCAAAAGCCGCCAAAGCCGCGCCGGTCATCGTGATGCAAGCCACCACCGCCATGACCGTGAGCGTTGTGGGTGCAGCGAGGAACATCGGGAACATCCGTGCAACGACAAACACGCCGGCTGCCACCATGGTGGCTGCGTGGATCAGGGCACTGACCGGTGATGGCCCGGCCATCGCGTCAGGCAACCAGGCATGCAACGGAAACTGAGCCGACTTGCCCATCACTCCAACGAAGAGCAGGAGCGAAACGACTGTTGCAAGTCCGGTCTCACGGGTAGCGGCGGTCACGGCATCGGATAGCACCAAGGTGTCCGTGGCACCGATGAGGACGACAATGCCAATAATGAACCCGACGTCACCAAACTTGGTCACGAGGAATGCCTTGACCGCGGCCCGTTGTGCTTCCGGTTGCTCCCAGTGCTGACCAATCAGCAGATACGAGCACAGACCCATGACCTCCCAACCGACCACAAGGAACAGGAGATCCCCCGCGACGACGACTGCAAGCATCGCCGCGGTAAATAGTGAGACAAATGAGGCGTACGTGGCGTATCTCAGTTCACGCCTCATGTATGCGACTGAGTACACCTGCACGAGAAGCGCAACGAAGCTCACCATGACGGCGACCGTCACCGACAGCCCGTCAACCACCGTGATGAACGGCAGTGGTTGAAAACGACCACCTATACCGTCACCGACTACCACTTGCTCCCAAGGCGCATCGAGCCACAACCCCATGGAAAACGCGAGAGCCAGCGCGGTGCCGACAACCGACACGACGGCAACTGCCCGACGATTCCGGCCGACCATCAAGCCCAACGCCGAAGCTGCAAGTGGTGCTGCTACAAGCCACAGACCGGTCATTGTTTCGCTCTATCGACCAGACGCGGACGAGTTTCGCGCAGATCGGTGAGGTCGTCGACAGCGATCGTGCCCCTGTTGCGGTAGACGAGCAAGACGATAGCCAGGCCAAGACCGATCTCAGCTGCGGCAATAGTGATGACGAACACAGCCAACGACTGGCCGGCATGGAGAGCATCTGCGAACCAGACGTCAAAGGCGACCAAACTGACGTTGGCGCCATTGAGCATTAGCTCGACCGACATCAAGATAAGAATCGCGTTGCGCCGGGCCAGCAGCCCGTAGACCCCTATTCCGAAGAGCGCGGCCGAGAGCAGCAGCGGCAAGACAAGATGCACTTAGTCCTCCGCGTCAACGCTTAGGGCGGACTCGCTCCGGGACAGGACAATTGCGCCGACTAGCGCGCTCAACAGGAGTACCGACAAGGCCTCAAACGGCAGGACCCAGTAACGGAACAAAGACTCTCCGAGCGCCGACGCAGTGGTCGGTGATGTGCCCTCTACATCAATCATCGCGGTGCGGAAACCATCGAACAACAGCACAACAAGCACAGAGGTTGCAGAGAGTGCGATGAGCAAAGCAACAAACGAGTTGGTGGTGTTGAGGTCATCGCTGCGTCCGATCGGCGCCTGCGTAAGCATCAAGCCGAACAACAGCAACACCACCACTGCCCCGACATAGATGAGCACCTGCATCCACGCTACGAACTCTGCGGTCATGAGCAGGAAGCAACCGGCAACAGCACCAAGACAAACCACCAGCCACAGCGCGGCATGAACAATCTGGCGTGTGGTCACCACAAGCAGCGCTGAGCCGATCGCAAGTACACCGAGCAGACCAAAGATGATGTCGAGACCGGTAGGAGACAACAACGAACGATCAGTCATGTTCGCGAGGTTCACTTGGGTCGGCTGCTTGCTCGGCTAGACGTTCCTCGGCCGCCTGCACAGCCTTCCGGGCTGTCACCAGCTCCTTGGGGTCCTCGGCCCAGGCGTCAACAGCCGGCGGCGCCGGGACGGTCTGCATCCACGCGCCAAGTCGCTCCTTCTCGTGGACCATGTTGCGAATGTCGAATTCGGCGTACTCGAACTCTGGTGACCAAAACAGGGCGTCAAACGGGCAAACCTCGATGCAGATACCGCAGTACATACACAGCGAAAAGTCGATCGCGAAGCGGTCGAGCACATTGCGTGTGCGCTCTCGTCCACCAGATTCGGGCGCGGGAATGGTCTCCTTGTGAGAGTCGATGTAGATGCACCAGTCGGGGCACTCGCGAGCGCAGAGCATGCAGGAGGTGCAGTTCTCCTCCATCAATGCGATAACACCACGGCTTCGAGGCGGAAGCTCGGGTTTGACGTCCGGGTATTGGTCTGTGACCGAGCGTTTGGTCATCGCTTTGAACGTGATGCCGAGTCCCTTGAAAAGACCTGCGCCCTTTCCAGCTGATCGCTCGCGATCTACCACGCGACAGTCACCACCCCTGTGAGAACCAGTTGGCCAAGCGCCAGCGGAATCAAGCCCTGCCAAGCAAGTCGTTGCAGCTGGTCGGCGCGAAGCCGCGGATAGCTCACCCGCATCCAGATCACGACGAAAGCCAAGACCCCAGCCTTGACCAACGTCCAGACCCACGAGTCGAAGATTGGCCCCTGCCATCCGCCGAGAAACAGCACCGCGGTCAGCAGGCACAGCACAACGATTCCGGCGTACTCAGCCAAGAGGAAGAGCGCAAACCGCAAACCGGTGTACTCGGTGAGTGGACCAAAGATAATTTCGGCGTCAGCCACTGGCATGTCGAACGGCGGCCGGTTGAGTTCGGCGAGCCCAGCCACGAAAAACACCACGGCGCCGGGCAACTGCCAGATCAACCACCACGGCTCCCAGGCGTCGACGATGCCAGTAAGGCTGAGCGTTCCCGCCGCCATGGCCACCGACGCGGCCGCCAGGACGAAAGGCAGCTCGTAGGCCATCAGCTGTGACGCCTGACGAACGGCACCGATCAACGAGTACTTGTTCGCACTGGCCCAACCCGCCATCAACGTGCCGATAACACCCACACCCATAACAGCCAGCACAAAGAAGATTCCGGCGTCGAGTTCCTGCCCTACCAAGTTTGGCCCGATCGGAATGGCGAGCATCACGACGAGATAGGGAATCAGCGCCACTGCAGGCGCAAGTCGGTAGACGCGCGCGTCCGCCGCGGCTGGCGTGATGTCTTCCTTCTGGGCGAATTTGACGCCGTCGGCAATCAGCTGCGCCCAACCGTGAAAGCCGCCGGCGTACATGGGGCCAACGCGCGACTGCATATGCGCCATGGCTTTGTGTTCTAGTTGGCCAACCAGCAAAGGCAGCGTGAGGAAGGCGATGAGCACAACTCCCACGTGAAGAGCCACTTCAATCGCGGTACTCACGGTTGTGCTCCCGGTGCGCGCGGACCCCAGGTGGTCGGGTCGGGAACGCCAGGCGGCAAAGTCTTGCGGCGACTGGGCGCGGCATCGTGATCGGACTCGCCGGGGTCCTTGGCGCCCGGCCAGGGCTTGGCGGCGCGCGCCGCCAAAACAAACTCTTTACGCAGCGGATGTCCCTCAAACCCGTCTGGCAAAAGCAGCGGTACTAGGTAGGGATGACCAACGAAGTCAATGCCGAACATCTCGTGCGTTTCACGCTCATGCCACGAAGTCCCTCGAAAGACGTCGGTCGCAGTGTCCACACGCGGCGACGTTGCGCTGAGCAGTGTTCGCAGCAGTAGCCGTCTGTGGCCAGCAGGGTCGTAGACGTGAGCCACGATGCGGAACCCGTCGTCGCCTTCATCCACTGCCGACAACCAGTCAAAGAAATTCAGGTTCAGTACGTCTCGCGCCGTCGTTAGTGCAGCTACCCACTGTGAATCCGGAACGTCAACGGTCACATCACCGAACACTTCACTGACCGTGGCGTCGAATGCAGTTTCAGCAGAACCTTCCGAGACTCGTGAAGCTTGAGAGACTCCGGAAAATGCTCCGGCTACTTCGTCGGCCCACGTCATGTCGTGTCCGAGCGGACTAGTGGGCGCTGCAGCGCGGCCGCCGATGGCCGGTAGCGTTTTCTTACGTCTTCGCCGGCAATTTTCTCTTGCAGCTTCAGGATTCCCTGGAGCAGCGCCTCAGGCCGGGGCGGACAGCCTGGGACATACACGTCGACTGGGACGATCTGGTCGACACCCTTGGTAACCGAGTACGAGTCCCAGTACGGACCGCCGCAGTTCGAACAGGCACCGAAGGAAATCACGTACTTGGGCTCGGGCATTTGCTCGTAAAGTCGACGGATCGCTGGCGCCATCTTGTCCGTGACAGTCCCGGACACGACCATGAGGTCTGCCTGGCGCGGACTGGGTGCAAACGGAATCACGCCCAACCGGATGAAGTCGTGCCGACTCATCGACGTCGCTATGAACTCGATCGCGCAACACGCCAACCCAAAGTTGAACACCCAAAGGCTGTACCGGCGTCCCCAGTTCAACACCAGCCGAATGGGTCGAGGGGCGACGGCTCCCAGCGCCCCGATTCTCGGTGCCGGCAGATCCACTGTTGTCACGTCTTACACCCACCGAAGAACGCCACGGCGCCACGCGTACAGGATGCCGACCGCGAGGAAGCCCACGAACACGAACATCTCAACCAAGGTGGTGGCCCCAAATCCTGGGGCGTCGAAGATCGTTGCCCACGGAAAGAGATACACGGCATCAACCGCGAAGATCACATAGAGATACGCGTACACGTAGTAGCGAATGTGAGTCTGAGCCCATCCCTCGCCGACCGGGTCAATCCCGCACTCATAAGTGATTGTTTTCTCCGGGCTGGCCACGGTGGGCCGAAGCAGCCGGTTCGCAACGAACGCGCTAGTCACAAACAGCACGCCGATCAGCCCCATGAGGGCGACCACGGCATAGCCGCCGAGGTAGCCGTCCACGTAGCCGTCCACGTAGCACTCCCCAAAGCAACAGTTCCCCGACGGTGATCCGGCCATCGTAGGAGGGTGGCGCTCACCCGCCGCGATCCCCTGCCGTGAGAGCAAGATCCGGTGAGAAATCTCGCATACACGCGAAGATGTGCGGTAGAGGGGCATGACCGGCGGCAATATCACGGAATCGGACGTAATATGAGGGATGTGACCAAGGAGGTCGTCCAACTCGACCGCGTCATTATCCGGTTCGCCGGTGATTCCGGCGACGGGATGCAGCTGACGGGCGATCGGTTCACGACCGAAACCGCTGTGTTAGGCAACGACCTCGCGACTCTTCCGGACTTCCCAGCCGAGATTCGGGCCCCTGCTGGCACGCTGCCTGGGGTATCGGCCTTCCAGCTTCATTTCGCCGACCACGACATCATGACGCCGGGAGATGCACCGAACGTCCTGGTTGCGATGAACCCAGCGGCGCTCAAGGCAAACCTTGACGACCTGCCGCGAGGGGCTGACCTCATCGTCAACACCGACGAGTTCACCTCGCGCAACCTCAGGCGAGTCGGCTACGACCTAAGCCCGGTCGACGACGGATCGCTCGACGCGTACCGGGTCCACCCCATCGCGCTCACGTCCATGACCGTCGCCGCCCTCAAAGACATCGACATCACCCGCAAAGAGGCAGAGCGAGCCAAGAACATGTTCGCCCTCGGTCTGTTGTGCTGGCTCTACCACCGGCCGACCGAAGGGACGCTCGCGTTTCTTGACAAGAAGTTCGCAGCCAAGCCAGACCTCCTGCACGCCAACCGAGTTGCATTCGAAGCGGGCTGGAGTTTCGGTGAAACCACCGAAGACTTCTCGGTCTCTTACGAAATCAAGCCAGCACCAGTCCGACCCGGCGTCTACCGAAACATCTCGGGAAACCTCGCTCTTGCCTACGGACTTCTGGCTGCCTCATGTCGATCCGAACTCCCCCTTTTCCTTGGCTCGTATCCGATTACGCCAGCGTCGGACATCCTGCATGAGCTGAGCAAACACAAGCGTTTCGGCGTGCGCACGTTCCAAGCCGAAGACGAAATAGCTGGCATTGGCGCAGCCCTCGGCGCAGCATTTGGTGGCCATTTGGGCGTCACCGCAACCTCTGGGCCGGGCCTCGCGCTCAAGAGCGAAACCATCGGGTTGGCTGTGTCGCTCGAGCTGCCGCTTGTCGTGTGTGACATCCAACGCGGCGGTCCGTCGACTGGTCTGCCCACCAAGACGGAACAGTCTGATCTGCTTCAGGCAATGTTCGGTCGCAACGGCGAGGCGCCCGTGCCAATCGTTGCTCCCCGTTCACCCAGTGACTGCTTCAACGCAGCGGTAGAGGCAGCCAGGATCGCCATCAAGTACCGGACACCGGTCCTGTTGCTGTCCGATGGTTACCTTGCCAATGGTTCGGAGCCTTGGGCGCTGCCCGACCTCGATTCGTTGCCCGACCTTTCGCCTGGTTTCGCGACAGCTCCCAACCACGAAACTGGCGATGGGTCGGCCGAGTTCTGGCCGTATCTGCGAGATCCAGAGACGCTCGCGCGCGCATGGGCTGTGCCAGGGACGCCCGGACTGGAACACCGAATCGGTGGACTCGAAAAACAGGATGGCACCGGAAACATCTCGTACGACCCAACCAACCACGACCTCATGGTCCGGATTCGCCAGGCAAAAATCGATGGCATGTCTGCAGACATCCCACCCCTTGAGGTCGACGACCCCGACGGCGATGCACAGATTCTGGTACTGGGCTGGGGATCGACCTACGGTCCTATTGGGGCTGCGGTGCGGCGGTGCCGCGACAAGGGATTGCCCGTCGCCCAGGCACACTTCCGGCACCTCAACCCGTTGCCTTCCAACACAGAGGATGTGTTGAGGCGGTATCGCAAAGTGTTACTCCCCGAGATGAACCTCGGCCAACTAGCGCTCCTGCTGCGCGGCCGCTTCCTGATCGACGTCATCTCCTACAACCAAGTGCGAGGACTGCCGTTCAAGGCAGCAGAACTTGAAGCTGTCATTGATGGAGTCGCACCATGATTGAGCCGGCTCCTGGTTTCGCCGCGGTTGCCGATGCGGCTGCCCAGAATTCACAGGCAGACCCCTTGGTGGGGATTCCGCGCGCCGAGATACCGCTCACCACCAAGGACTTCAAGACTGACCAAGAAGTCAGGTGGTGTCCTGGGTGCGGCGACTACGCCGTGCTCGCAGCAGTTCAGTCGTTCCTGCCGGAGCTTGAACTGCGACGCGAGAATATTGTGTTTGTCTCTGGAATCGGGTGTTCATCCAGATTCCCCTACTACATGAACACCTACGGAATGCACTCAATCCACGGCCGCGCACCAGCCATCGCTACTGGCCTTGCGATCTCACGCCCAGACCTTTCCGTCTGGGTGGTCACCGGCGATGGCGATGCCTTGTCGATCGGAGGCAACCACCTCATCCACGCCCTTCGTCGCAACGTCAACCTGAAGATTCTGCTGTTCAACAACCGCATCTACGGTCTGACCAAGGGGCAGTACTCCCCGACATCCGAGCAAGGCAAAGTCACCAAGTCCACGCCGCTGGGCTCGTTGGATGCCCCGTTTAACCCGGTGTCTCTGGCACTTGGGGCAGAGGCGTCGTTTGTGGCACGAACCATCGACTCTGACCGCAAACATCTAACGAGCGTGCTGCGAGCGGCGGCGCAGCATCGCGGAACCGCGCTCGTGGAGATCTACCAGAACTGCAATATCTTCAACGACGGTGCCTTCGAGCTACTCACATCGCCAGACACACGTGACAACGCCCTCATCAGACTTGAACACGGCGAGCCCATTCGATTCGGTGCAGACGGAGAGCGTGGCGTCGCTCGGATGCCCGACGGCACACTTCGGGTTGTCGAGGCTTCCCACGACGACGCTCCACCTCTACTTGTCCATGACTCTCATGCTGCAAACCCTGAAGTCGCTTTTGCGCTCTCACGCCTGGCTGACCCCACGTCACTGAACACAACGGCTATCGGCATCTACCGAGACGTTCAGCGCGCGAGCTACGACGACTTGTTGCACGAACAGATTGCGAATGCGGTCGACAACCAAGGCCAAGGCGACCGGGCAGCACTAGCCCAACTCATCGCCGGTAACGACACGTGGACCGTGACTGAATAGGCGCGGAACGGCTGACTAACGGTTTCTCGACACCACGAGGTCGCACATGCCTTCCAGCGCAGACCGTGCCGGCCCCTCGGGAAGCGGAGCCAACATCTGCCGTGCTTCCTCGGCATACCGCAGCAACTCTGCGGTTGCCTTCGCCATGGCCTGACTCTCGCGCAGTAGCTCAAGCGTCCGTGAGTGCCGAACATCGTCCGTCAAGTCTTGCTGCAGTAGCTGTTGCAGCTCCGCGTCTGCGGGATCCGTAGACGCGAGAGCATGGAGGGTGGGGAGGGTGCGAATTCCCTCACGGAGATCGGTACCCGGAGTTTTCCCGGAGTCGGCACTCTCGCTGCTGACGTCAAGCAGGTCATCGGCAAGTTGGAACGCCACACCAATATGTTCGCCAAACGACGTCATCAGCTCGACCACATCCGGCGATGCTCCGGACAGCAGCGCACCGAAACGCCCGGAAGTCGCAATGAGCGAGCCTGTCTTGTCTGCCAAGACCGACAGATAATGGGCGACCGGATCGTCGGCTGGGCCGGGTCCGACGGTTTCCTTGATTTGCCCAACGACCAGGCGCTCAAACGTACGGGCTTGAATACGAACCGCTTCGGGACCTAGGTCCGCCAACAAGTTCGACGCGCGAGAGAAAAGAAAGTCCCCGGTGAGGATCGCTACGGTGTTGTCCCAGCGCGCATTCGCCGACGCAGCTCCACGGCGCAGTGCCGCGTCGTCCATGACATCGTCGTGGTAGAGCGTAGCCAGATGAGTCAGCTCCACCACCACTGCAGCGGCGATTACCTCTGGCATTTCAGGCTTGCCACATTCGGCCGCCAACAGGACCAGGAGCGGGCGAAAGCGTTTGCCACCAGCATCGACGAGGTGACGTGAGGTCTCGGTGACGAACGGGTAGTCACTTTTGACAGATTCACGAAGCGCCCCTTCGACCTCCTGCATCGAAAGGCTCACGCGCTCAGCCAGCTGCCGATCCACGAATGACAGATCGAATTCGGACATGTGTCTACCTCAGGAACGGTGCGGCTTGCTGGGCGAGATCGAGGACAGGCCCGGGGATGACACCAAGCGCAATGGTCACACCAACGGCAACCGCTACGCAGATCGTAGTGAGCGAGCTTGGGATGGCGACCGTTGGTCCATCCTCGGCGGGGTCCGAGAAGAACATCAGGACAATGACTCGCACGTAGAAGAATGCCGCGACAGCGCTAGTGATGACACCCACGATCACCAACGGCGTGGCCCCTCCGGAGACCGCTGCCTCGAAGACGGCGAACTTGGCGGTGAACCCACTGGTCAGTGGGATGCCGGCGAAGGCAAGCAGGAAAAGGGAGAAGCAGCCTGCGGTGAGGGGTGCACGTTTGCCCAGCCCTGCCCACTTCGAGAGGTGAGTTGCCTCACCGCTGGCGTCACGCACCATCGTGACAATCGCAAACGCTCCGATCGTCGCGAAGCCGTAAGCGACTAAGTAGAACAACGTGCTCGTCAGCCCGGCT
>DATKIY010000236.1:0-8286 GCA_035543875.1 Actinomycetes bacterium
CTTTGTATACCCATAGGACACGTGAGGTGGCTGCCAGCTAGCCGCCGACTGACGGCCACCGGCGCGCCATGAGGCAGGCCGGCGAGTCCAAGGCAGTCACCCGACCCGCGGGCGTCGAGTTTGTCCCTCGACCGACCGGCAGTGATGCCGGGCCCGCGGGTCGTCCGCGCCCTGCGGCGCTAGTCGACCAAGACCGGGCCACCGCGCCCAAACTCGTCGGTACTGATCCCGATTTCGTCGTCGACCCCGTTCGACGCGTAGTCGATATAGATTGACTTCGGAACGCCAGTAGTTTCGTCGAACTTCAGGGTCACCGAGTCTGCTGTTGCTTCAGCCTCCACGATCGCGGCGAACATTGCGTCGACCGTCGGTGGTCCGTGAAAGAAGTGGCGGATCAGCTGACGTTGTTGAGAGCTAGCGTCAATGGTTTGCACGTCATCGTTGACGACGACCACCCGAACCCCGAGCGCCGCGGGACAAAAGCACCCAACACTCAACGTGTAGTGATAGTCGTCCATGCCAGCGGCGTTCCAAGTCGACCATGCTTGCTGCGCCTCTTCCGGTAGTCCTGCGGGAGGTGTCGCCTTGGTAGTCCCCGCTGTCGGAGCCACCGCCGGTCCCGAAGCGTCTGTGCAACCAGTGGTCGCCGACAAAGCGGTCGCAAGGACCACAAGCAGACCGAGCATGCGATGCGTCGTCATTCTTGCCCCCTGAAGCTGGATCCGTTGGACGTCCGGCTCGAGCAACTGGTTCCAATGCGCGCGTTCAAACCCGTAGTTTCACCGAGATGACCCCCCACTTTGACCCCACTAGAAGGGGTGAACGTGACGTTCCCCCCTTAAAAGTTAGGGGGAGAGGCGGTCTCGGTGCCAGGGGGTGACCGATTCCCCGGCGGACGGTCCACTGGTGGACGATTCGGCGGGTAATCGGGTGTACCGGATGCGGTCGTGAAGACGGTTTGGACGGCCTTGCCAGAACTCGATGGATGAGGGGACGAGCAAGTAACCACCCCAAAAGTCGGGCACCGGAATTTCTTCATCTTCCGGGTACTGCTCGGCCAGCTCGCTGTACCTGTCGGTGAGCTCGTTGCGTGACGTTATGACCTCGCTCTGTCTCGAGGCGAGCGCACCTAGCTGGCTACCGCGGGGGCGCTCGCGAAAGTACTCGGCCGACTCCTCGCGACCCAGTCGCCGAACATCACCAACGACGACTACCTGACGTTCGAGTGCATACCAGGGGAAGCACACGGAGGCTTGCGGGTTCTCCGCAAGCTGCTGCCCCTTTGTGGATTCATAGTTGGTGAAGAACCTGAAACCTTCAGCTGACGCTCCCTTCAGCAAGACGGTGCGCGCCCGCGGCTGGCCCTTGCCGTCAGCGGTGGCTAAGACCATCGCATTTGGTTCGGTCAACTCGGCTGCGATCACGTCGGCAAGCCAGCGGTTGAACTGCACTAACGGGTCGGGGTCAGCGTCGGCCACGTCCAGTCCTGCAAGTTCGTAACTACGGCGCAGCGCCGCGAGGGCATCGGGGTCCATGGGCACATTCTGACCGCCGGTTACCGGCGAGTCACCTGGTCGGGTTAGATAGCAGCGACAGCAACCCCGTCACCCATGCCCCGTCTCGTTTCGAGGAGTGCCCCCACCATGGCGGACTCGGACTTCAAGCAAGGTCTCGAAGGCGTCATCGCGTTCGAGACCGAAATCGCCGAACCCGATAAAGAAGGCAACGCGCTGCGCTACCGCGGTGTCGACATCGAAGATCTCGTGGGGCGCGTTTCCTTCGGCAATATCTGGGGCTTGCTGGTCGACAACGAGTTCAACCCCGGGCTCCCGCCCGCCGAACCATTCCCACTCCCGGTCCACTCCGGTGACGTCCGGGTCGACGTTCAAAGTGCACTTGCAATGCTCGCCCCCTCGTGGGGACTCAAGCCGCTGCTCGATATCGACGACGACACCGCGCGCGATGACCTGTCCCGCGCCAGCGTCATGGCTTTGTCCTACGTCGCACAGTCCGCCCGCGGACTTGGCTTCCCGATGGTGCCGCAAAAGGAGATCGACAAGGCGCAGACGGTCGTAGAGCGGTTCATGATCCGTTGGCGAGGCGAGCCCAACCCATCGCACGTGAAAGCCGTCGACGCTTACTTCGTCTCGGCCGCCGAACATGGCATGAACGCTTCGACATTCACTGCTCGAGTCATCGCGTCAACCGGAGCCGACGTTGCTGCGGCGCTCTCCGGTGCGGTTGGTGCCATGTCAGGGCCGCTGCACGGTGGCGCGCCTTCTCGCGTACTGCACATGTTGGAAGAGGTCGAACGCACGGACGACGCCGAAGGTTTTGTGCGTCACATCCTGGACACCAAGCAGCGGCTGATGGGCTTCGGTCACCGCGTATATCGCGCCGAAGACCCGCGGGCACGCGTGCTGCGCCGCACCGCCAAAGACCTTGGGGCGCCACGCTACGAGGTGGCCGAAGCTCTCGAACGTGCAGCCCTCAAGATTTTGGCCGAGCGTAAGCCGGATCGAGTGATTGCGACCAACGTCGAGTTCTGGTCAGCCGTCGTGCTCGACTACGCGCAGGTGCCGGCCCACATGTTCACGCCGATGTTCACCTGTGCGCGTACCGCAGGCTGGAGCGCACACATCTTGGAGCAAAAACGCACCGGAAGACTCATCCGGCCGTCCGCCCGCTACATCGGTCCTGGCCCACGAAAGCCAGAGGAAGTCGAAGGTTGGGACCGCGAGGTCAAGCCGTCGTACGCGATCTAACGGATCCGGGCTTGCGGCCGTCTCAGCCATCGGACTAAATCATGATCTCGTCGGGGACACTTCTACGCTTGGCGCATGCCTGATGACTCGACTGTTCCGACGACTCCTGAGACCACTGCTGTGACGGCACCGCTAACGATCCCAGCAGCACTCAAACCAGGCGATGGTCGCTTTGGAGCCGGACCGAGCAAGGTCCGTCATGAGCAGGTCGAGGCACTGTCGAAGCGATGGCACGATCTGCTTGGCACCTCCCATCGACAGCCCACGGTCAAAGCCGAGGTTGGACGGCTTCGCGCCGGTCTCCGGCAGCTGTTCGCACTTCCCGATGACTACCAGGTGGTACTCGGCAACGGCGGTTCGACCGCTTTCTGGGAAGTCGCCACATTCAGTCTGATCCGTGAAAAGAGTCAGCACCTGTCGTTCGGCGAGTTTGGCGCGAAGTTCGCTAAATCCGCGGCGGCGGCACCTTTCCTCAGCCAACCTCACGTGATCACGAGCGCCCCGGGTGACGCCCCGCACTGGCTGCCGGAAGCCGGCGTCGATGTCTACGCGGCGCCCCACAACGAAACCTCGACCGGCGTAGCCCTCCAGGTTCGCCGCGTCCAAAACACCGACCACGACGCCCTGATGGTCTGGGACGCCACTTCCGCAGCCGCTGGCTTGTCGGTGGATGCGGCGGAGTTCGACGTCTACTACTTCGCACCACAGAAGTCGTTTGGCTCCGACGGCGGCTTGTGGTTCGCACTGATGTCACCAAAGGCACTGGAACGCGTTGACCAAATCAAGGCAAGCGGGCGGTACATTCCTGCCTTTCTCGATCTACAGACCGCGGTCGAGAACTCCGCGAAGGATCAGACTTACAACACCCCGTCGCTTGCCTCATTGTTCTTGATGGCAGAGCAGGTGGACTGGTTCAACGAACAGGGTGGGATGCAGTTCACCACAGCCCGCACCAGCGCCTCGGCGAATCTGCTTTACAGCTGGGCTGAGAAATCGGCGTTTGCCACGCCCTATGTGGCTGACCCAGACAAGAGATCTCACGTCATCGGAACTATTGACTTCTCCGACGACATTGACGCCCAACATGTTGCGAAGACCTTGCGTGCGAATGGAATCGTCGACACCGAGCCCTATCGAAAGCTTGGGCGTAACCAGCTAAGAGTCGCGATGTTTCCCGCCATCGACCCCGCCGACGTGGAATCACTGACCAACTGCATCGACTACATCGTCACGCATTCGAACTAGCCCGGCCTCTTCGTGCCACAACAATGGCCGCGCCAAAACTCAGGATGACTAGGCCGCCTAGACAAATGGCAACCCACGTAATTCCGCTGGGCCCACCCGTGGAGCTGGCCGAAGCCCCAGTACCTCCGGCTGCCTGCGGAGGGAGCTGGACCTCATAGATTGCGGTTCCAACTCCCTCGCTCCCAACAAGAACCGAACGTCCATTTCGAAGGTAGGCAAGCGTCTCGCCTTGTGGTTGCCGGGGCAGCCCATACCGGTTGCCATCGTCGTCGCCATGAAGAAACGCGTCAGCACCGAAGAGATACATCGACGTATAGGAACGCAGCGCAACCTGTTGACCATCTGGTGAAATCGCTCCGTCAGTGACGAACATCGGCGCTGCGCCGACCCGCTGCAACGTTGTCACGCTGCCCGGCTCCGGCGTGCCATTCGTCGAATAGACACCCGCGCCCAGCGCTTCTTTCGTAACGACATAGATCGTGCCGTCGTTCGGGTCGACCATGAGCGCTTCGGCGTTGTGTGCACCGTCGGGGTAGTCCAGTTCGTACCGACGCCAACGGACCTGCTGGTCTCTCAACTGGGTTGGCTCAGAGATTCGGTAGAGCTTTATGGACTCGAACCGAGCGTCGTTGTCGCCGATGTCGCCGATCCAAAGCGCTGGGTCGCCTCCGTCATCAACACCTGGAGCCAGCGCCTCCCAGTCGCGGTTCGACACATTGGCAAGCGTAAGGCGGGCGACAGTAGCGCCGGACTCGTCGACCCCGTAGACGTATGGCCCATTTGAACTGTCGTTGACGATCCATGCCACGCCACGGTGCAGCTGGCTCACCGACATCCCGCTCGACTCACGAATGCGTGGATCCTGCAGCGTGGCAATCTCGGTCGCGTTCGGATTGTCGTTTGACTGTGCTGCATTTGCGCTCGGCGCAGAGAAGGTTGGCAGCGCGAGTAGCAGAAGTGCGCCGACTGCCAGTGGCGCTGCCACCGAATTCATCCCGAATGCGATCCGGGGACCTTTGCGTAGGGTCGCAAGCTGCCCCGGAGTGTCGACATGCAGATGGGGACGCGGACTGAAGTGAGCGCGAACGCCCAGCCCGCCTGCGCGCAGGCGACAAGCGGCCGCAATCAACGCAGCGACAGCCGACACGATCCCTCCGAGTGCGATCGACCATCGGGGCCCGTAGGTCGAGGCGATCCAGCCCACCAGTGGAGCCCCGATAGGGGTCCCCCCTAGGAACAGCAGCGTATAGATGCCCATGACTCGTCCACGCATCTCCGGCGCGGAGTTGAGCTGCAAGAACGACTGGGCTGAGTTGATCAGGGTTAGTGCGGCAACCCCGACCAGCGGCAGCGCCAGCAGGAACGTCACGTACGACGGCATGAGAGACACCGCCACCGCCGCACTGCCGAACGCGACGGCTGCAAGGACTACGAGTCGAAGTCTTGGTTGCCCCCGTCGAGCGGCTGCCAAGGAACCGGACAGCGAGCCAAGGGCAAGCACGGTGGAAGCAAGACCGAAAGCAGCTGGACCAAGTCCAAATGTCACGGTGGTCATGGAAGCAATCGTGAGTTGGAAGTTGAGCCCAAAGGTCCCAACAAAGAACGCGACCGCAAGTACGAGAACCAGCTCGGGGCGCGACCACACATATCGGAGTCCTGCCCGCAGCTCCCCGCCGTCTCGGGCAACGGGAGCCGGCGAGACAAGGTCCGTCGGGCGGATGCCACGAAGTGCGATAACGACAGCGCCATAGCCGAAGGCATTGATGACGAAAACCCATCCCGTTCCCACACCAGCGATCAACAGTCCTGCGATCGCAGGGCCAAACACTCGCCCAAGGTTGAAGGAGGCAGTACTGAGCGCCACTGCATTAGGCAGATCGTCTCGATCGACCATTTCCGAAACGAACGCTTGCCGAGCTGGGCCGTCAATTGCGGCAATGGCACCCAGCGTGAAGGCCAAAATCATCACAATCGGAACCGTGATCAGCCCCGTAAGCACCGTGGCGCCTAACACCAACGCCATCGCTCCCATGAGGGAACTTGTAATGAGAAGCAGCTGTCGGCGTTGGAACCGGTCGGCAAGCCCACCGCCGATCAACCCAAACAGGAGCATCGGGAGGAACTGCAAACCAACCGTGACGCCTAACGCGAGTGGTGAGCCATGAGTGAGTTCAAGGACAAGCCAGTCTTGGGCGACGCGTTGCATCCAGATACCGGTATTGGCAAGCAGCTGGCCTGTGGCGTATCGGCGGTAGTTACGAACTCGAAGTGAGCGAAAGGTCGGGCTCACTCAGCCACCAGCTGTTCGATCACCGGGACGACTGATCTCAGGGCGTCTAGGTCACCAGCGCTTAGGGTCGCGAGTCGTTGAGACAGCCACGCTTCGCGTCTGCGGCGATCGGCTCGCAACATCGACTTAGCCTCGTTAGTCACGTCGACGACAACCTGACGACCGTCTGTCGCGTGAGGCGCCCGTGAAACCAATCCCCTGGCCTCGAGTCCCGCCAGAATCCGAGTCATCGACGGTGGTCGAACACGTTCGATGGACGCCAGCTGGCCCGGCGTGGTCGGCCCGTGACGTTCGAGTGAGGCTAAGGCGGCCAACTGCGTGATCGTTAGGTCAAGATCAGCTCGTTCGGCACGAAGTCGTCTGGCTAACCGCATCACCGCGATGCGCAGGTCGCTCGCTAGCACTCCGTCGGCTCGGGTCATATCGTTAGCATAACTCATTACTTAGGCTAACGACAATTCTGGCGCGGCTATTCCGCAGCCCGCGACCCGCGGGCTCCGGGACTTCAGTCAGGCGAAAGTAGCCCCGCAAGATGCGGACGAAGGTTCCACGCCGTCACTAGAGCGTCGTACTCTGCCTGCTGGTCTGGTGGGACTTGTGCACCCGTGAGATGAGCTCGTAACAGCGAGTTGCGCGGAGTGTGCCGACTGTCGACGAACTCGATGACATCGGTGCGGTATCCCCGCATCCGAAGGATGTCCGCGCGCAGCGCATCAGTGAGAACGTCACCGAAGCGCTCTAGCAGCAGACCGTGGCGTGTGACCAACCGGTATGGCGACGGGGTGGATGCCAACCGAAGCTGCCGTTGAATGTCGTGGTGACAGCAGGGCGCGGCAAGGATCAACGGTGCCTGCCATTGAATCGCACGTGCCAGGGCTTCATCGGTTGCCGTGTCGCAAGCGTGTAAGGCTAAAACGATGTCGATCGGTGGAGCGAGCATGGCGCCGCTGATTGTGTCGGAAACAAACGAGACCTGATCGCTCCATCCCAGGCGGCTGGCGACCGCAACGTTGTGGTCTCGCGACTGTTTCTTGACATCAACTCCCACAATTTCAACCTTGGGAGAAACAGTCGCAGCAAGATGATGGAATGCAGCGAACGTGAGATAGGCATTGCCACAACCCAAGTCGACGATCCGCAGCGAATCAGCGCGTAGTCTCCCCGCTCTCATCCCGTCGGTAACAGCGGCGTCGAGGATACGAACGAACTCGTTGATCTGGTGGTACTTATCCGCTCGACCGGCTTTCACCCTGCCGGATTCGGTGGTCAGGCCAAGTTCAAACAGGAATGGCTCGTCTGGTTCGACGAGTCGAGTCTTGGTCCGATCGTGAGTTGTGCTTTGTTCGCGTTCCACCGCACGTCGGGTGACCAAGACTTTCCCAGCCTTGCTGACCCGAAACGAGAAATCGCCAGTGGTCGTCGCAACATGCCAGTGCCCGAAAGGCTGAGCAAACAGCTCATCCATCGCCCTGGCCGCCGGATCACCCCACTCGACGTTTCTGGTGTGCGCCTGAGTTTCATCGAACTCAGTGATTTGAAGCCGCTCCCCCGCCTTGAGGTGAACCGGGCGACATTCAATACGTCGCCACTTGGGCGTCTTACCTTTGACTCGACCACCAGCGGTTGCCTTCACCAGGGCTTGGGAGCCATTGATCAGCGCCCGGGCCTCAGCTATCGCCGCGCGCAGGTCGTCCACCACCGGTCTACTGTCTCACCATGGAGTACACACATCTTGGCCGTACCGGACTTCGAGTGTCACGGCTGGCACTTGGAACGATGAACTTCGGCCCACAGACGACCGAGCCCGACTCCCATGCCGTCATGGATCGCGCCATCGAGCACGGCCTTAACTTCTTCGACACCGCAAATGTCTACGGGTGGGAGATGGGCAAGGGAATCACTGAGCAAATTATTGGGCGCTGGTTCGACCAGGGCGGCGGTCGTCGGGAAAAGGTTGTGCTGGCCACCAAGTTGTACGGGTCTATG
>DATKIY010000237.1:0-11180 GCA_035543875.1 Actinomycetes bacterium
GGCGATGGGCTGTCGATCACCCAGCGGAGTTCGCACTGTTGTTTGCCACCCCGCCCGCATCGTTCGAACACCCCACCGGGTCACCCTGCGAAGAGGCAAGCAGTCGATTTGGCAACGTGTTTGCCGAACTGTTCCTTGAGATCTGGCACACGCATCCGTTTCCCATCGACGACGAAGTAGCTGCGGATCTCGCCGAGAGCCTCTCCCCGTACTGGACATGGCTAACGCAGGAGCGCATGGCCGACATACCGATGGCCGCTGTCGTCGTGTTTCTCGAGGACTGGACCCGCCTGTACGGCACCGTGGCCATGGAAGTTTTTGGTCACTTGCAATGGGCGGTTCCAAACGGCGAAGCAATGTTTGAACAGACGCTGCGTGCGATGGCTCGGTCGGTAAACGCCATGGAGCAGTACGGACGATAGAGGCAGTACTGACGTTAAAGGTCGAGTCCGCTGAGCACCATGACACGCTCTTCCGTGAAGTCCGTCATGGCTGAACGAACGCCTTCGCGACCAACGCCGGACTCTTTCACACCGCCGTACGGCATCTGATCGGCGCGAAAACTCGGCACGTCGCCGATGATGACTCCACCCACGTGCAGCTCGCGATGAAGTCGGAACGCGGTCTGAATGTCCTTGGTGAAGACGCCAGCTTGCAAGCCGAACCGCGAGCCGTTGATGGTGCTGATCGCGTCGTCGACTCCGTCAATAGGCTCGATTGTGACTACGGGACCAAAGACTTCCTCAACGCAGACCTTGGCAGTGTCGGGAACGTCAGTCATCACGGTGGGACGAAGCGTGGCACCGTCACGCTCACCACCCGTGAGCACCTTCGCTCCCGCAGCAACTGCTTCGTCGATCCAGGAGTGCACCCGGATCGCAGCTGACTCGTCGACGAGCGGCCCAACGTCAGTGTCGTCAGCAGACGCGTCACCGGTCGACAACGCCTCTGTCGCTGCTACCACTCTCGCGACCAGCTCGTCGTACACCGATCGGTCGGCCAGTACGCGCTGCACCGAAATACAGGACTGTCCAGCTTGGTAGTGAGCAAACGTCGCAATACGCGTGGCAGCCCACGTCAGGTCAGCATCGGAGGAGTAGTCAGCGAGCACGACGGCGGTCGCGTTACCTCCGAGCTCAAGCACGACGTGTTTGCTCGGCACAGCTTGCTGAATCGCAAACCCAACGGGCGCCGATCCGGTGAACGAAATGATGGGCAGCCGAGGATCTTGAACCAACGCGGGCATGGTCTCGTTGGCGACAGGCAAAACTGACCACATCCCCTCGGGCAGTGCCGTCTCCGCCATCAACTCGCCGAGCAACAACGCAGATAGCGGCGTTGAAGGTGCTGGCTTGATCAGGACCGGCGCACCGACCGCGATGGCTGGCGCAACTTTGTGCGCCACCAAGTTCAACGGGAAGTTGAACGGTGCGATCGCAAGCACCGAACCGATCGGCACTCTGCGGATCAGCGCAAGTCGACCGGCGGTCGTGGGCTCAGTGTCCAGTCTTTGCATGTCGCCGTTCCAGCGGCGCGCTTCCTCTGCCGCCCAGCGAAACACGCTCGCTGCGCGAGCGACCTCAAGCCGCGACCATTTAATAGGCTTGCCGTTTTCAGCGGTGATGAGCCGCGCGAACTCCTATTGTCTTTCCAGCAGTCGCGTAGCCACGTGCGAACAAGCTTCAGCGCGCTCGGCCAGCGAAAGCGCTGCGGCCGATGGCGCGGCAGTCGCGGTTGCAGCGACAGCGGCCTCCACCTGTGCGAGCGTGGGGATCGACGCCCGACCCACCATCGACCCGTCTGGGTTATGAACGTCGAGCACGGCGTCCCCAACGCAGGCACGGCCGGCAAGCCAAAACGGCTGGACGCCAGGCGCGAAGTCAGACATGGACTCCCTTTCACTGGGGGTCACCCGGCGAACTGTCGGCCAGCCCACGGACCGTGTGACGTCCAGCAACGGTAAGCACGGGTCCCGAAACAGACTCAGGACGGCATGGACAAGTTCTAGCCTCGAATTAGCCAGAAGGGCCAGGCTAGTGAATAGCGTCCCGGTCCCTGACGGCAAGCGCCACCCACAGCTCAGCGCGCAGATCAGGGTCGTCGAGCGAACGCCCTAGGAGCTCCTCAACGCGGCGCATTCGGTAGCGCAGCGTGTGGCGATGTACGCCGAGCGTCGACGCCGCGGCATCCCACTGCCCGTGGTGGGCCAGCCAAGCGCGCACGGACGCCACGAGGTCCCCTCGGTCGCGGGCCTCCAACGGCCCCAGAAGGCCGTCGGCAAATCCCCTGCCGGCATCGGCATCGACCAAGCCGACCAGGCCATGTCGAGCGAGGTCGCCGAACCGACGGACACCAATCGGACCAGCCGCTGCAAGCGCTCGTCGCGCCTGGCGCAAACCATCGCCCAATGCGTCGACCGCAACTGAGTCGCTGATACCCCATGCCAACGTTGTGCTGGCGTCGAGCAGGTCCTGGTCGTCCGACCCCGCCGTAACAACCACTGCCAGTTTTTCGTCGTAGACAACGGCACCGCGCCAGTGATCGACCGGCGCAGATTCCTCAACGTGCTCTAGCACCTCAAGCAAGTCAGCACTCGGGCCGTCTGCCACTAGCACGCGAACCGGGCCAGCGAGCAACTCATCCCAACCGACCCCAGCGATCGGGAGCTGCTGCGATGCGATCCCATCGGCGAGCAAGGCAAAAACGGCTGCGCGTAGCTCCCGTCGTGCCGTGTCAGTGCCAATGGACCGTTCCAGCGCAAGCGACACCAACGCAACCCCGATATTGAGCAGCGCTTGGTCTGGCGTTGAAAAGGGTCGCCGCCGTCCGACGGCTAGAAAACCTCGCACGCGGCCAGCCGGAGCCAACGGCTGCATCACGATTCTGCGTTCACCGAGATCAAACGCCGCTGCCGATCGCGGGCCACGTTCGCGCAGCCGCTCAACCTCCGTCAGAAGTTCTGGCGCGAGCGCGGCTGCTTCGCGTGGAGCAGCGTGAACCAGGTGTCCAGCGGGATCAAACAACACCGTGTCTGCTTCCAGCGCGGTGGACAATCGCGCGACAACGGCCGCAGCTCCCTCTGGCGCGAGCGCAGCCCGGGTCAGCTCCCGCTGCGCTTCGACCGTTCGGGTCACCGCCTCGTACTCAGCGGCTGCCAGGAACTCGGACACTGCCGTACTGATCGCGATAAACGGCGTGGGCTCCGGGATTTCGAGCACGGGCAAGCCGTGGGCTTCGGCGGCGTCGATCAGTGCGTGCGGCACTTGATTGTGCGTCAACCCGACACCTAGTCCCACACCACTCACATTTGCGTCAACCAGGCGTTGGACATAGCCGGCGAAGTCGTCGTCGGTCAACCGAAGACCCGTGGTGAGCAGCAGCTCTCCACCATCGAGGTAGGGGGTCGGGTCCTCAAGCTCGCTGACTGCCACCCAGCGAATGGCATGGTCGAGTCCACCGGCCCCTGCCCGGAGTCGAACGTCGAGGCCTGGCAGGTCCAGGATCGTTCTAATCGTTGGGCGATGCGTGGGTCGGGCCACTGACATGATCATCGGCCTCCCCGGCAGGTGTGGTACTCGAGATGGACGTAATGGCCAAGGATACCTGGCAAGTTGGCCAAAAGGTCAGGGGGACGTTCGAATTCCGCCGCCCTACAGTGACTGCCCAAGGACTACACAAGGACACACAAGGACTGCACAGGCGAGTATCCGCAAGCACCCGTCACGTTGGAAGCGAGACCACGATGGCTGACCTCATCTCAAGTGGCCCGACCGGTGGCCCAAATCTGCCGCAGGAACGACGCGTCGTCACAGACATTCCTGGACCGCGGTCGACCGAGCTACTTGGCCGCAAGCAAGCTGCCGTTTCCGACGGCGTCGGAACGATCTTGCCGGTATTCATCACGGCAGCCGGCGGAGGTGTCCTGGTCGACGTCGACGGAAACTCTTTCATCGACCTTGGTGCGGGAATCGCCGTCGTCAACGTGGGTAACGCAGCGCCGGCCGTCGTCGAAGGCATCCAGCGCCAGGCCGCAGCTTTCACCCACACCTGCTTCATGGTCACCCCTTACGAGGGTTACGTCGCAGTGGCCGAGGCACTCAACGAGTTGACCCCCGGTGACCACGCGAAAAAGACCGCATTGTTCAACTCCGGCGCTGAGGCCGTCGAGAACGCGGTCAAGATCGCCCGCTACGCGACCAAACGTCACGCGGTCGTGGTGTTCGAGCACGCCTACCACGGTCGGACCAACCTGACGATGGCGTTGACGGCTAAGTCGATGCCGTACAAGTACGGGTTCGGTCCGTTCGCCGGTGAGATTTATCGGATGCCGATGTCGTATCCGTTCCGCTGGCCAGGTGGTGCAGAGAACGCCGGGAAGCAAGCACTTGCCGAAACCATCAGCAAGATTGAGAAGGAAATCGGCGCTGACCAAGTCGCGGCGATTTTGATCGAGCCAATCGCAGGTGAGGGTGGCTTCATCGTTCCAGGTGAAGGATTCTTGCCCGGCCTCGCGAAGTTCGCGAAAGACAACGGGATCGTCTTCATTGCAGACGAGGTGCAGACCGGCTTCGCGCGTACCGGCGACATGTTTGCCTGTGACCACGAAGGTGTTGTCCCCGACGTCATTACGACCGCCAAGGGAATTGCTGGCGGCATGCCGCTCGCAGCGGTGACCGGTCGCGCGGAGATCATGGACGCCGTGCACGGCGGCGGGCTCGGCGGAACGTATGGCGGAAACCCAGTTGCCTGTGCCGCAGCGCTTGGCGCGATCCAAAGCATCAAGGACCAAGATCTGGCCGGTAAAGCCCGTCGCATTAACGAGATCATGATTCCTCGGCTGCTGGAAATGCAGACTCGGTACCCGGTCATCGGAGACGTGCGCGGGCGCGGCGCGATGATTGCGATTGAGCTGGTGAAACCGGGCACGCTGGAGCCGGCCACTGACGTCATAGCGGCGGTCACCAGGTACTGCCACCAAGAAGGCGTCCTAGTCCTTACGGCCGGCACCTACGGCAACGTGCTGCGATTCCTGCCCCCGCTGTCGATGCCGGAGCACCTGCTCGAAGAGGCCCTGGCAATCCTTGACAAGGCTTTCTCGTCAATCGCCTAACCTCAGGCAGCTAGGTACCGTGCCGCCCGGCAAAAACTGGTTTTCACCGATCTTGGTAACACGAACGGCGTAACCTGCGACCGAAGTGCCGTCCCGAGTAACTGAACGGCTACACCACACGCCTTCTCATGCCGAAATCCGGCCAAGTGAGGTGACAACCGGTAGCTGACCATGACGACCACAGATCCGACGGCGGCGACCGCCGTAGCTGCAGCGACTCTCGACGACGAGCAGGCGCGGTCTTTGGTTGTCAACGCGCTACACGCTGGCGCCCCGACCATCGTCGTCCAGCCCATCCTGGGGCTGACCACAGGTCGCGCTGTCGCATACGAAGCGCTGTCGCGCTTTGACCACGGCGGTCCACATTTCCCGCCCGACCAATGGTTTGCGATGGCGCACCAAGTTGAGTTGGGCGCCATGTTCGAGGCTCGCGCCGTCGACCTCGCCATGCGCCTCGGGAACGAACGTCCGAGCGGCACAACATTGTCTGTCAATGTGAGTCCGTCGGTGCTCAGCTCACGCGAACTGCACGATGTCCTGCCGTTCGATCTGAGCGGCCTGCAGTTTGAAATCACCGAAAAAGAGGTTGTCGACGACCCCGCACACCTTGCGGTCATTCTGGACGCGCTGCGCAGTCGCGGCGCGCGCATCGCAGTTGACGACGTAGGTGAGGGCTATGCAGGACTTCAGCGAGTCATGTCAATCTCTCCAGACATCTTGAAGCTCGACCGTTCGCTCGTTACCGGGGTTGAGGCAGAGCCGGGCAAAGCAGCAATGATCGACGCCATCGTTCGGTATGCCGCCAAAGTAGGGGCGAAGGTTTGCGCCGAAGGCGTGGAAAGCCTGGATGACCTGTACGTGCTTGCCGACCTTGACGTCGCGGAGGCACAGGGCTGGGTCATCGGCATGCCTTCACCGTCGTTCGAAGCGGCGAGTGAAGCGTCGAAACTTACCTGCGAGAGCTCCTTTGCGCGTGCACTTTCGGTGGGTGGTCGCAGCGGCCCGCGCCATCCGACGAGCGGGCTCGAACACCTGCTTGGCCGTATTGTCGACACGCAGGACCTTGACTCATTAGCGCGACTCATGGGACTGGTCGCCGAGACCATGAAGTGCGACAAAGTCGAGCTGTCGTACCTCGACCCGACCGGCGAGTTCTTAGAGGCGGTCAGGCCAGATGCTTGGGAGCCAGAAGGCGTTCGCTACTACTTGAGTGAGTACGCCCCTACCGCGCAGGCGCTCGGTTCGCAGCAGATTCTGCAGGTGGTGGCCAACGACCCAGGAGCCGACACTCACGAAGTCGCCTGGATGCGAACTGAAGGCGTGCAAACGTTGATCGGCGTACCGATTGTCTGCGCAGGGCAGCCGATCGGTTTCCTGGAGTGCTGCAAGGTGGACGAGACGCCGTGGAGCCGCATGCAACTGCGTCACGCACGAATCATCGCGTCCGTACTCGGACCTGTCCTAGGGAATCTGCAGCCGCACGACGCCAGCTGACGTTCTCCTTAGGCTGGCGCGTCTTCTCGCTGCCCCCATGGCGAGCCGTACTCCACCAATTTGTCAAGGAACGGCTTGGGCGCAAAGCCTTCAGGGCCAATGACGCCGGTGCCCTTCCAGGTTCCGTCAGCGAGTAGCTCCAGTGCGATGACAGGGTTGATTGCCGTCTGCCACACCACGGCCTGCGAGCCGTACTCCTTCATGGACCACTCGTTGTCGACGACGTGGTAGTAGTACGTCGCACGAGGTTGGCCATCTTTACCCTTACCGGTAACGAAAAGGCCAGCGCAGGTTTTGCCGGTCATCTTGTCGCCCAGCGTTGCCGGGTCAGGCAAACACGCCGCCACGACGTCACGCGGGCTAACTTCCACCCCACCCACGGTGACCTTTTCGGTGCTGTCTAGTCCAAGCTTGTGGAGCGTCCGAAGCACGTCAATGAACTCATCGCCCAAGCCGTACTTAAACGTCGCCCGTTTGACGTCGATCTCCCTGGGGATCAGCAAGACCTCTTCGTGCTCGACGTTGACGCACTCAACCGGGCCAATGCCCTCGGGGAACTCAAAGACCTCGGGCTCTGAGAACGGCGGAGTGGTGAACCAGCCCTTGTCCTTTTCGTACACGACAGGAGGGTTCAAGCACTCTTCGATGGTGGTCCAGATGGAGAAGGACGGTGCAAACTCGTAGCCGGCTACTTCGAGGTTGGCGCCATCACGCACACCAGCCTCGTCGATCTCGCTGAAGTGCTCGTCTGATGCATAACGGGCGAACACGTCAGCAAGTCCCGGTTCGATTCCAATGCCAACCAGTGCGAGCCGACCGGCCTTCTCCCACTCATCCGCGACAGCGAACTGTTCGTCGCCTAGCTTGACGCCGGTCTTCGCATACGGCTGTTCCGGGTGAGGCTTCGACAAAGACATAGCCATGTCGAGGTAGTCAGCGCCAGCAGCCAAAGCCCCGTTGAAGATCGGCATAACAAATCGCGGGTCCACAGCGTTGAGCACGTGAGTGATCTGGTGCTCGCGAGCCAGCGCGGCAACTGAGTCAGCATTCGACGCATCCACCTGGGCAGCGCTCAGCCGGGCGTCGTCGACCTGGGCAACCGCGCGCTCGGCGCGGCCCAGGTCGTAGTCGGCGACAACCATGGCATCGAAGAATCCACGGCGCGCGGCGATGGGAACCACCGCAGAGCCGACTCCTCCGGCTCCGATCAGCAGAACTCGCATCTGGGACACGTCCTTCCGTCTTGGTCAACTCTTGGTGAAAAGGGTCGGCCGCAGCACAACCTAGGCCGTTCCCAGGGACGTCCCAGAAACATCTGCAGTCGACGGTGACGGAGTCTAACCTGCGTGGCCCGCTTCACTGGTTAGCGGGGTGAGGCGGCGGTGACGACCAGCGTCAGCGTCGTCGGGCTCTTTCTCGGGCTGGTCTGCTGTCGCCTCTGTCGCCACAGAAGCGCCGACGACCACACCAGAGTCGACCTCTGCGGCGCTGGGCCGGGCTGGAGTGGCTTCATCGGCCCAGGGCACTTCGAGACCGCGAGGAACCCACGGTGTCTTCACCAGACGCGAACCAGCAATCTTGTGGGCACCGTAGAAAGCACCGAAAACAATGAGCATGTCGCCGATGCTGAACACGTTGGCCAACGGCATGGGCTGCGGCCACGCGAAGATGTCGCCCAGCCAGGCCAGGGTCGGGTGTTCGAGGACCCCAGAGTTGACGAAGTCCTTCGGGTCGAGCGGGATGCCAGCCATCTTCAAGGCCGCGCGCGAAGCGGGAAGGGTTCCGTCGTTGAGCGCAATCGTAATGCCGTTGCAGGCACCGCCAGCGGCAATGATCAGCAGTCCGGGAACCCGCCAGTTGACGGCCACGAAGCCACCGGCGATCACGTACGTGGCTAGATGAACCCCGACAAGGACCGCGTGGTTCCCCTCAGGGACGATCTCGATGATGAGGATTTGCGCCAGTAAAGCGCAGACGAGAATCGACCAAAACCGGAGCTTAATGTAGCCCAGCCTCGATAGGTGACCACCGAACATGGCCGGTGAAGCAATCGCAAGGACCGTTCCAACGAGGACAAGCATTGGGCTACCTGTTTCCGACGAGTCGAAGTGGCGGAGTGGCTTCCTTCGGCTCACTGCCCTGCAGGCGAAGTGCGAGCTCACTGACGGCGGGGGCCGTCGTTGGGCGAGAGATGTGGTAGCCCTGCGCCTTGTCACACCCGAGCCCGCGCAACCATTCAAGCGTCGCGGCGTCCTCCACGCCTTCAGCGACGATGCGCAGCCCTAGGTTATGCCCAAGCTCGATGGTCGACGCCACGATGATCGCGTCGCTGCTGTCTTGGTCGAGCTGCATGATGAACGATCGGTCGATCTTTAGCTCGTCGATGTCCAACCGCTTCAAGTACGTCAGCGACGCGTGACCGGTTCCGTAGTCGTCAATGGCAACGGCCACCCCGATGCGTCGCAGCTGTTGAAGTACGCCAGCTGCACGCTTCGGGTCGGTCATGATGCTGCTCTCAGTGACTTCGATAATCAGCTTGGACGGCGCTACACCCCATCGCTCGAGCGCAACGGCGATGCGGTCCGGCAGGCTCATGTCGGTCAGGTGGCGTACGGAAAGGTTTACGGCAATGTCCAGGTCTAGCCCACTGTCCTGCCAAACTCGCACTTGCTGCAGCGCACGCTCGACGACAAACCAGGTGATCGGCGTAATGAGGCCGGTGTTCTCAGCCAACGGAATGAAGTCGTCGGGCCGGATGACACCGCGAGTTGGGTGGTTCCAGCGCACTAGTGCTTCAACGCCACTGACATGCCCTGTCTCAAGATTAATCTTCGGTTGGTACTCCAGGAACAGCTCATCTTCATCGACGGCCGATCGGAGGTCGGCCAAGATGGCAAGGCGCTGCGGCGTGTGGACGTCTTCTTCCGCCCGGTAGGCGCAGAAACGTGCGCGTTCACGCTTTGCCTCGTATAGCGCGATGTCGGCACGCTTCATCAGCGTGTGCACGTCGTCACCGTGGTCAGGAGCAAGCGAGATACCCAGGCTCGCCTGAACGACCAGTCGGACGCCTCCGGCTGAGAACGACTTACTCAAAACCGAGAGAAGGTACGTGGCGACATCCTCAGCGACCGAGAGGTCGGGTACGTCTGGGAGCAAGACCGCAAACTCGTCGCCACCAAGTCGGGCCACCGTTGAGCCCACCGGGCGTGCTTCATGCAGTCGTCTCGAGACCTCGCAAATCAGTTCGTCCCCGACCTGGTGGCCAAGCGTGTCGTTAATCTCCTTGAAGTGGTCGAGGTCGATCATCATGATCGCGAGCGGCGTCTGCGTGCGCTTGGACTCTTCAAGGGCGCGTACTGACCGATCGCGGAAAAGCTCTCGGTTGGCCAGGCCAGTGAGCGAGTCGTGGTACGCCTGCTGTTCCTTGGCCACCGCGAGCGTGGCGCTGTTGTACACCGCAACCACTGGAGCCACGAGCAGCGGCAGCATCAACGGTTGCGCTTCCACTGTGACAGCTGCGACCGGGCCAAGCGCCGCGAGCACGCCAGCTGTCATCGCCTGGAAGCGAAGGTCTTCGAAGAAGACTGGCACGATGGGTTGGTTGGACGCCAACGCCAAGACGGCAGACACCAGCAGATGGTTCGCGATCAAGAAGGTTAGCCCGGCAGCGAGTGCTGCCAGGAAGTTTTGGGCGTCCGGGACGAACGGCGCTGAACCACTGAAGACACCGTCTAGGCCAGTTCCAGAAATGGCGCAGAAAACCACGCGCGCGGACGCAATGGCCACCATGTACTGGGCCAGGTTAAACACAATTTTGTCGATCGACTTTCGACCACGTATGTCGTCGATGAGGACCGCTAACCCTTGGGCAAGCATTGCGATGCTGACTGGTCCCAAAATGACAAGCGCGACCGTAAAGGTCGTTGAGATGGTGATCGAGTCGTGTGCGTCACCACCGCGCGGAATCGGTACTGGCCGAAGCTCTCCGATGACCACCGCAGCAGCCAGCGCAAGAATCGTTAAGGCAGGTGGCGGATTCCCCACCCAAGCCGCACCCGTGAGCGACTTGACCGGTGGCGCTTCAATCAAAGACACGAATAACGCAGCCAGCCCTACGACCGTGACTGATCCAACGTAGGCGTTTAGTGTCCAGGCAGGACGATTAGGGGGAGCCGAGGGCTTAGCCTCGACTCCCCCAGACAAATCGTCTAGCCCCATTTCCTTCCAGCGCCGACCACTGCGGTCAATGTGACCACGGTGGCTGCGCTGCCGAGGACGGAAACGATCACGCGTGCTTTGATGCTGTCCATGCGATCGCCCCCTAACCCCACTTGACGCCTGCGCCGACAACCGACACAAGCACAACGAGTCCAGCAGCAGCGGCTGATCCGCGCACTACCAGTTCCTTGGTTACCTTGTTCATCGCTCCCCTTCCCAATGCGTCGCGACGAGCAGGGAGTATGAAAACCTCAACCCCCCTGCGTAATGATGTCGCAACGTAGGGTGACTTTGTTAGACGGCCAATCGGGTGAACACAAAGTGTCACCAAAATTACTCAGCGTGATAAAAGCCCGTT
>DATKIY010000238.1:0-11601 GCA_035543875.1 Actinomycetes bacterium
GTCGTCAGGAGGGCCGTACTCCAGTTCCCAGCGCACGACCAAGCGGCGATCGATCACCTCCACCCTGGTCAGCGAAGCACTTTTTGGCGCGGACATTTTGGAAGTGGGTTATATGGGCGGTCGGGCTGGCATGGCGATGTCTGACTACTTCGCAATTTGGGACGTTCTGTCGCGCAATGCAATCTTCGCGACCGGCAATGGAACGTCCGACGACCACAACGGCAGGGACTGGGATGGGATCCAGTGGCGATGTTCGACCGGGGTCTGGTCTGAGGGGCTTGAGCTGGCTTCGTTGCAGAGTGCGCTCGCTGCCGGACGCGCCTGGTTCGCCGACATGGCCGCATTTAGTGGGAATCTGGACCTGCTGGCGGAGGGCTACGTCGGGATGGGGCAGGCAGCAGTTGTTGATCAGTCGTTCTGCGCTGTCGACATTCGTGTTTCGGCTATTCCGTCGGACTGGTCGATTTCTCTCATTGCCGGCGTTGTCGACGAGGTTGGGCCGACAGATCCAGACCCCCTGGTCACCCAGCGAACCTTTGCGGCCAGCGAAATGGTCGATGGCACGCTCTCCATCAAGGTGACCACATCCGTCTCACGGTTCTACCGCGTGGAACTGCGCGACGCTGGTGGCGTGGCTCGAGCCTTCTCGAACCCGATCTGGTTGCTGCGAGCGCTGCCCTCTCGAGGAATACCTGCCAACCGGCTGGCTGAGCCGCCGGTCACGCCGCCACCACCCGCCTGATCGGTAATCCCCGCCCCGGACTGTGCCAATTGGCGCGGATGAAGGATGATGATCCGGTGATTGTGCGCATGTGGGAGACCCCAGTGAAGGCTGGGCAAATCGACGACCTCGTCAAGTACGTCATGTCTGAGGTATGGCCGGGTGTGACTTCGGCTGAGGGGTTTATCGGCGGCGAGATACTGAGGTCGTTCGGCAACGGTGAGGACCGGTTGTTGCTGCTCACCCGTTGGGATGCGCCAGAGAGTGTTGAGAAGTTCTTGGGCCCGGCGTGGCAGGCGCATCAAATGACGCCCGTCCCCGACGAAGAGCCACACCTTGGCGGCACTCCGTTCGTCGATCACTGGGAGCAGATCGAGGTTGCGGTCGTCAACTAGTCGGCTCGACCAACAGCATCAGCGGATTGCCGTGAACCCGGGTCAAGACAATCGTCGCCTCGCCGGGCATCGAATGGTCTAAGCGCAGCTGATGGCGCAGTGATTCTGGTTCAACGGCCGAACCGCGCTTTTTGATTGTCACCCGCCCCACTTTTCGGTCGCGCAGAAGTGCACGCAGCTTCTTCAAGCGAAACGGCATCACGTCCGTGACCGCGTAGCAACGTGCGAATGGGGTGAAATCTGGTCGATCGTTGGTGATGTACGCGATCGCTGGGTCGATGAGTCTGCCTCCCAGCTGGTTGGCAACGGCCGCGACCAGGCCAGCACGAATCACTGCTCCATCCGGCTCGTAGAGGTAGTCGCCGATGACTCCCACCGGCGGTGCCGTCATGGGAAGTTCGTGATCGGTGAGGCTTTGCCCGCTGGGCAAAAGGGTGGCTCGCCGCGAGCAATCGGACCGTAGTTCGCCCCGGTAGAGCCCGGCTTCGACGACATCGCCGGCTACCGAGACAACCTCGAACTCCATGTCTCCCGGGACGGCGTCATGTGACAGTCCTGGAGCAACCTTTACTCCGAGTTCGCTGAACGGCAGCGCGATCACCCACGACAGGGGAGGTGACCAGCGCTCCGGCGAAGCGATGCGCTTTCCTGCACTTCGGCGTGCGGGATCGGCGAATGCTGCTTCCGGTCCGGACTCGGTGGCAGTTGTTAGCCGGGTCGCGAAGTCGACGCCTGTCACATCTGCGCACACGACGTGGATGGAGTCGTAACCCAATGTTCTCGCGTTTATCTGCGCGGCTGCCGCGGTGGTGGGGTCCTGCTCATAAGCCGTCACCTGGAGTCCGGCAGCAGCCAAACCCAGCGCATCAAGACCAAGCCCACAGCCGAGGTCCGCGACGTGACGCACTCCCGCTTTGACGAACCGCGTCGCTCGATGTGCGGCGACCACGGGGCGCGTCGCCTGCTCTGAGCCGTCGGTAGTCAAGATCAGCTGGTCGACGACGTCACCCCAGCGTTCGCGGGCTCGCGTGCGCAAGCGGGATTGGGTCAGGACCGCCTGGACCTGATCGGCGGGCAACCCGTCGGCTCGAAGCTGTTGGCTGACCGACAGCGCCTGGGACTGCTCGTAGGCAGGAAGTGAGGCCAGTACCCGCTGGGCGGGAGCCGTCGCTAGCCACTCCACCGCCGCCTCATCCACCCCTCAATCTTGCAATGCGGAAGATCCGACCACCTATACGTGGTCGGATCTTCCGCATTGCGAGGTTGGCACTCGGGTTGACGGAGTGCTAACGGCTGGCTAAGTTGGGAGCTGGCACTCTCCCTGTGAGTGTGCCAACGCACTCAGCCGGTTCGGCGCCCGCGATGACGGGCCGACAGGGTGCATGCAGCACCAGTAATTGATCACTATTCCTGTTCGTTAAGCCGCAAGGCGGAGGTCAGCTAAGTGTCGGTTTCCATCAAGCCGCTCGAGGACCGCATCCTCGTCCAGACGCTCGACGCCGAGCAGACCACGGCGTCCGGGCTCGTCATTCCGGACACCGCGAAGGAAAAGCCCCAAGAGGGCAAGGTCCTCGCGGTTGGCCCGGGTCGTTTCGACGAAGACGGCGACAAGCGGATTCCCCTCGACATCAGCGTCGGTGACGTTGTGGTCTACAGCAAGTACGGCGGCACCGAGGTCAAGTACGACGGCGAGGACTACCTCATTCTGTCTGCTCGCGACGTGCTCGCGATTGTGCAGAAGTGAGCTGTTCGTTCGTCCGATGAACCAACTGGTTCGTTAACTCATGTCGTAGCGCCCCGCGTGCACCGAGCAATCGGGCACCGGGGCGTTGCGCGAGAAAGGCGTAGTTACTCGTCATGGCCAAGATCTTGCAGTTCGACGAACAAGCCCGTCATTCCCTTCAACACGGCGTCAACACAGTCGCGAACGCAGTCAAGGCGACGCTCGGCCCGCGCGGTCGCAACGTCGTCATCGACAAGAAGTGGGGTGCACCCACGATCACTAATGACGGCGTCACCGTGGCGCGCGAGATCGACGTCGAGGAGCCGTACGCCAATCTCGGTGCACAGCTGGTCAAAGAGGTTGCCACCAAGACCAACGATGTCGCTGGCGATGGGACCACCACGGCGACGGTTCTCGCGCAAGCGATGGTCGCTGAGGGCTTGCGTGCAGTGACCGCTGGTATCAACCCGATGGGCCTAAAGCGCGGCATTGAGCAAGCAACAGCCGCTGTCGTAGCGTCGTTGCGCGACGCTGCGGTGGAGATCGAAGGGTCCGAACAGATCGCAGATGTAGCCAGCGTGTCCGCGCAGGACCGCACGATTGGCGAGCTCATTGCGTCGGCCATGGAGTCGGTAGGCAAAGACGGCGTCATCACGGTGGAAGAGGGCACGACCACCGGAACTGAACTTGAGATCACCGAAGGCTTGCAGTTCGACAAGGGCTACATTTCGCCGTACTTCGTCACTGACGCGGAGAGCATGGAAGCCTCACTCGACGGTGCCAGAATTTTGTTGCACCAAGGGAAAATCTCGTCGATCAGTGATCTGCTTCCGCTGCTTGAAAAGGTTGTGCAGTCCGGCAAGCCGCTTGTCATCATTGCTGAGGATGTCGACGGCGAGGCGCTGTCCACCCTGGTGGTGAACAAGATTCGCGGCGGGCTCAACGCAGCCGCTGTGAAGGCGCCGGGTTTTGGCGACCGACGTAAGGCCACTCTGGAAGATATTGCCATCTTGACCGGTGGTCAGGTCGTCGCTCCCGAGGTGGGACTGAAACTGTCCGAGGTCGGCCTTGAGGTGTTGGGCTCGGCTCGTCGCGTGGTTATCTCGAAGGACACCACAACGATCGTCGATGGGTCTGGCGACTCCGAGAAGGTGGCCGATCGCATCGCACAGTTGCGACGCGAGATCGAATCAACCGACTCCGACTGGGATCGCGAGAAACTTCAAGAACGGCTCGCAAAAATGTCCGGCGGGATTGCGGTCATCAAGGTTGGTGCCGCTACCGAGGTGGAGCTCAAAGAGCGCAAGCACCGAATTGAAGACGCAGTGTCGGCAACCAAAGCCGCGGTCGAGGAAGGCATCGTCGCTGGCGGTGGAAGTGCGCTCGTTCACGCGGGAGCTGTGCTGGCTGACGGTCTGGGGCTTGTCGGAGACGAGCGGGCCGGAGTGCGTGTGGTCGCCGCGAGTCTTTCGCAGCCACTTCGCTGCATCGCCGAGAACGCCGGCGAACCGGGTGGCGTCATTGTTGCCCATGCTGCCGAGCAGCCACTGGGACATGGTTTCAACGCTGCGACAGGTCAGTGGGAGGACCTCGTCAAGGCGGGCATCATCGACCCCGTCAAGGTGACGCGTTCCGCGCTCGAGAACGCAGCCTCGATAGCGGCGCTGTTACTGACGACCGAAGCCGTCATCGTGGAGAAGCCAGAAGAGCAGATCGATGCTGCTGGCGGCCACGGTCACAGCCACGGTCCGGGCGGTCACAGCCACTAGGTGCACTAGCTGGCGCGTTTAGCCGGCGAGGTGGAGGGGACGGGCGGCCGGCTTAGCCGGCTCTGTAGAGGTTCGGGCGTAGATGGACTCGCGATCATCTTCGGTCAGGCCGCCCCAGACGCCATATGGCTCGCGGACCCGCAGCGCGTGATCAGCGCACTCCTTGAGCACCGGGCAGCTGGCGCAGATCGCTTGGGCTGCCGCATCCCTGGCGGCCCGACTGGGGCCGCGCTCGCCCTCGGGATGAAAGAACATCGCAGGATCGGATCTGCGGCAGGCACCCGCAAACTGCCAGTCCCACACGTCTGCGACCGGCCCGGGTAGGCGAGAGATGTCCGCCATGGTGTGTCTCCTCCGATCTGCAGTGCGTCCTGCAGTTGTTCCTGTGGCTCCAGCCACGAAACTTGCTCAGGAATTCCTGCTCGCACTCCCTAACCTACAACCGCTTCATAAGTTGGTCAACCCGATGGGGTGAACCAGCTGCGTGTCAACAGGCGCGACTCGGCCCTGGGCCGGAGAATGCCTCCCATGACCGAGCCAGAAAGCAACCCCGGACTGGTCGGCCCCACGCTCACTGTCGCTGCTGTGGCACGCCGACTGGGCGTGGCTTCTGCAACGCTTCGCACGTGGGATCGGCGCTACGGCGTCGGCCCCAGTACACATAACGCCGGTTCGCACCGGAAATATTCGCCGGCGGACGTCGAGCGGTTGGAAATCATGCGCCGGCTGACCCTTGCTGGTGTCACGCCAGCAGAGGCGGCTCGGGTTGCCCTGTCAGCAGACGCCACGACGACTGCCCGATCTTCAGGATCGTCGTCCCCAGCTGATCATGGTCGGGGCGGCGGCGGGCGGGTGGTCGCTTTGCCTGGTGCCTCGCCAGCCCTACGCGGACTAGCCAGAGCAGCCATGGCGCTGGATGCGCCGTCAGCGAGCAGCATTGTGGTCGAACATCTGCAACGCTACGGAACCGCGTGGACGTGGGAACACCTGTTGGCACCTGTGTTGATCGGGATCGGGGATCGATGGGAGACGACCGGTACCGGTGTGGAGGCCGAACACGTGCTGTCCGAGGTCGTCCTTGCGGCTCTTCCGACCGTGGCATCAACCTTGCCCGAGCCGACGACCAACAGACCCGTTCTGCTTGCTTGCGCGCCGGAGGAACAACACTCGCTGCCTGTGCACGTCTTAGCGTGCTCGCTCGCTGAGCGCCGCGTCGGCTCGCTGGTGATGGGCGGGCGCGTGCCACTTGATGCGTTAGCCGCGGCCGTACTGCGGTGTGGTCCGAGCGCCGTATTTTTGTGGGCACACCAGCCAGACGTCGTCGCCGCGAGTTTGTTCAACCAAATTCCGCTGACACGCCCGCCGGCGAAGGTTGTCGTCGGCGGCCCTGGCTGGGATCAGCAATTGCCGCCTGCCGTCGTCCGAGTCCAGTCGCTGGCCGAGGCGGTTGAGGTGTTGACTCGCGCGGCGCTCGGCTAAGCCGCGCCAGCCTTCACTGCCTCGACGCGAGGGCCGTACCGTTAGCCTTCGGTATCGCCGGGCCGAATAAACCGGCCAGAACATAGCGGCCCGACCACTGAGGCGAGCGGGGACACATGGATGACGCGTTGGCGGAACTTCTCGCCGCTGGTGAAAGAGCCGCGTTTCACGGTCGTCCTGCCAACGGAATCGCCTCCTTGCAGTTGGCGTTTGACCAGGCCAGGGCTGAGGGAAGGGAAGCCGAAGCTACTGCCGCGGCATGGCTACTCGGTGTCTGCTTGGGCGCAGCTGGCAAGTTCGGAAGTGCCCTCACCGTGCTTGACCCCTTGGCTGCCCAGGAAGCAGTCGAGAGTCCAGAGCGCCGCCTGTTTGCCGCATTGGCCGGCGCGTCAAGTGCCAGCGTTCGCCGCCAGCTCGGCCAGCATGCGGCGGCGAAGGCAAGTGACGAACGGGCGCTGTCGTTGGCCGACGGTGCACCTGAGGCCACCTTCGACGCGGTCGTCGGACTAGCAGCGGACGCAGTCGGCCTCGATAACGCGGCCGCCGCCCGGCAGCACTTGCAGCATGCTGTCGAGTTGGTGGCGTCCCGAACTGACTGGTGGCGTCAGAAGGTTGAACTTGCCTGGGTTCAGGCCGAGACAGCGCTGCTCGAGGGGCAACCAGCGGCGGCTGCTGAGATCTTGATGCCCGCGATCTCGTCTGCCGAGGTATCGGGCGCGCCTCGCTACGTCTCGAAGTCCTTGCTTTTCTTGGGGGTCAGCCAGGTCCAGGCCGGAGAGCTGGATGAGGCCGAGACGACCCTGCGAAGGGCAGCCACCCTGGCCGAAAGCCTGGGTGCCGTGCCGCTGCTTTGGCCAGCGCGCGCCTTGCTGGGGGCCTTGCTTGAGTCCCGCTCGCCGACCGAGGCGGCGAAATCGCTGGCGGCGGCGCGGGGGGCCGTGATCTCTATCGCGGATGATCTTCCGGAGGACCTGCGGTCCATCTGGCTTGATCGACAAGACGTCGCTGCCCTCCTCGGCGGCTGATCATTGGTCCGAATGGGTCACAGGCGGCTGCTCCGTTCGGGGGAATCCGGCACCTCGACGGGTTACCACTCACGCTGACCCCCTTGCGTGCCGAAGGTCTGTATGAGATCGGAGGGGACCTTGCCCCGCCGTACCACGAGGACGTGCCGGTTGGCCTCACCAAGATGCCCACCGGTGACTGACAGGTATCTGGAGGAACTGTGACCACGGTGTTGGTGTGCGACGACTCACCGCTCGCCAGGGAGACGCTTCGGCGCGCCGTGGCTTCGGTGCCCGGGGTAGATCGAGTGACGGTTGCAGGCAGTGGCGAGGAAGTGCTCAGCCGATGGGCTGGTGAACGTCCTGAGTTGGTTTTGATGGACGTGCGCATGCCAGGACTAGGCGGAGTCGAAGCATCGAGGCGTTTGGTCGCTACCTACCCGGATGCCGCCATCATGATGCTCACTATGGCCGAGGATCAGGACGGCGTAGCCCGTGCCGTTGCTGGGGGAGCACGAGGTTACCTCGTCAAGGACGCTACCCGCGAAGAACTCACTGCCACCGTTTCCTATGCGCTGGCCGAGGCATCGTGGCGCAGGGCTCCGCGACGTGCGCGGCCCGTTGAGATGGGTAACCCGCCTGCTCTCACCGAACGCGAGCTTCAGGTACTGACCGGAATGGCGCGCGGACGCAGCAACGCCGAGATTGGTCGCGAGCTCTACCTGTCCGAAGACACAGTGAAGACGCACGCTCGTCGCTTGTTCCGCAAGGTGGGTGCTGCCGACCGAGCGCAGGCCGTTGCATTGGGCTTCCGGTGGGGCCTGGTTCGCTAAGCGAACCGGATTCCGGCGCGGGTGCTCAAGAATGAGCGGCACATGCAGCGACTGCAGCAGGTGGGGGTCATGGCGACCGATGTAACGGCGACCGACGGCGGGGCGATTCCCCATCGGACGGAAGATGGCGATCTTCGCGACTTCGTAGCTCGTGCCGCTCTTGGCGACACCACTGCGCAGGAAGCCCTGCTGAGCCAGCTTCGGCCGATGGTTGTCCGCTACTGCCGTGGTCGGCTGGGTAGGTCTCCAGCCGCTGATTTCGCCGCCGATGACGCGGCGCAGGAGGTCTTGCTAGCCGTGCTCCATGCGTTACCGCGATACAGAGATGAGGGGCGCCCGTTTGAGGCGTTCGTCTTTGGTATTGCTGCGCACAAAGTCGCCGACATTCAGCGAGCTGCATTCCGAACCGCGATACCGACAGCGGAGCTTCCTGATGGCGTCGACTTGGCGATGGGACCGGAAGACCGAGCCATGCAAGCGGGAGACGCTCACCTCGTTCGGCTGCTTTTGGACCGGCTTCCGGACAACCTGCGCGAACTCCTGCTCTTACGCGTTGCAGTGGGACTGTCGGCAGAAGAAACCGGACGGGCACTCGGGATGACCCCTGGTGCGGTGCGAGTTGCGCAGCATCGTGCTCTCAGTCGGCTGCGTCTTTACGCAGCTGAGGAGGTGACGGCGTAATGGCCGAATCCGATCGCGATCTTTTGGCTATTCAAGAAGACGCGTTGCTGCTGGACATCGTCGCGGCTCGAGGCGACCTCACATCGTTTGCCGACGATCCGATTGCATCGGTGCTGGGCAGCTGGGCAGCCGACATCGACTACGGTCTTGAGTCGCAGCCGGTGTCGCATCTGCTAGCGGCTCCGGCGCCTATACCGCTATCCGCGCCGCGCCGAACTCGCCGCAGCGGTCGGTTCATGGTTGCTGCCGGAACAGCTATTGCCTTGGTGGGTACGAGCGGGGTTGCGGCGGCCGTTACTGGTGATCCACTCTTGCCGTTCCGCGCAGCCGTCAACGTTGTCACCGGTTCTGGCCACGACACAGTCGTCGCGGATGGCGACGGCAAGGGAGGGCATAATCTGCCTGACCAAGCCGCGCTGGAAGCCCAGGTCAACCAGTCGCTGAGTGGCGTGCAAAAGGCGATCGCGGCGGGAGACCTCGAACTGGCCCAGCATCTGATCGACGTCGCCAATGGCGAAGTTGACGGGGTCGAGGGCCTGCCCCCTGGGCTGCAAGACCGAATTGACCAGTTGCAGCAGCAAATCGACCACGCGGTCGACAACCCGGGCCAGGGTGCTGGCAACCCCGACCACAACAACGGTCAAGGCGATCGCGGTCACCAGGGCGACAAGGGGCACCAGGGCGCCAAGGGACACCACGGTGACAAGGCTCAAAACGGCGGCAAGGCCGACAACACGCAGCCTGGGTCCGGCACGGGCAAGGGCCAAGGGACCGGTCACCAGTCCGGGAAGCCGGGCGGAGAAAAGTCAGGCAAGCCGAACCCAGACGACACGGTGAGTACGGGACAGAACACCGATCGCGCCAACAAACCGGCGGGCGGTGGCTCAACCAAGGGCCGCCCGGACAAAACTAACCAGGGCGGCGGCCGAGACAAGGTGGATCACTCCAACCGGTCCGACAAATCAGCGCCCACTGGTCACGTTTCGACTCGCGCCACTCGCTAGCTGCTGGCGAGCCGCCGGTAGACTGTCGTCCCCGCCCCTCATTGGGAAGGCGCCATGGACGACCCCGCGATGCCAGCCAGGTTCGGATACCTCGGTCTCACCTACGACGACGTCTTGCTGCTGCCTGCCGAGTCTGATGTCCTGCCCAGCGCTGTCGAGACCACGACCAGGCTCACGAGGAATCTGTCGATTCGTATCCCGTTGACCTCGTCCGCCATGGACACGGTGACAGAGGCGCGCATGGCGATTGCCATGGCTCGACAAGGCGGCGTCGGAGTGTTGCATCGCAATATCTCGATCGAAGAGCAGGCGCAGCAGGTCGACCTCGTCAAACGCTCTGAAGCAGGCATGGTCACGAACCCGGTGACGTGCAGCCCCGAGCAAACGTTGACCGATGTCGATGCACTTTGTGCTCGCTATCGCATCTCAGGCGTTCCGGTTGTCAGCGAGGCAGGAGTGCTCGTCGGCATCGTCACTAACCGCGACATGCGCTACGAAAGTGACCACAGTCGTCGGGTCGCCGACGTCATGACGCCCATGCCGCTCGTCACCGGTCGCCAGGGGATCGCGGCTGACGAAGCGTTCGCACTCCTCGCCGCGCACAAGGTTGAGAAGCTGCCGCTGATCGATGAGGCAGGACGGTTGACTGGGCTCATCACGGTGAAGGACTACGTCAAGTCCGATCAGTACCCACTGGCGACCAAAGATGGCAACGGTCGACTGGTCGTTGGCGCAGCCGTTGGAATTGGCGACGATGGCTACAAGCGAGCGCGTGCCCTGATTGATGCGGGCGTCGACTTGGTGGTGGTCGATACCGCGCATGGTCACTCGCGGGCTGTCATCGAGCTGGTTTCGCGCCTTAAGCAGGAGACGAAAGTCGACGTGGTTGGTGGCAATATCGCCACCCGCGAAGGGGCGCAAGCTCTGGTTGACGCTGGTGCCGACGGGGTCAAGGTTGGTGTCGGACCTGGTTCGATTTGTACGACGCGAGTTGTTGCTGGCGTGGGCGTTCCGCAGATCAGCGCGATCTACGAAGCGTCACTGGCCTGCAAGCCGGCCGGCGTCCCCGTCATCGGCGATGGTGGCTTGCAATACTCGGGTGACATCGCGAAGGCACTAGTGGCTGGTGCAGACAGCGTGATGCTTGGCTCGCTGCTGGCAGGATGCGAAGAAGCGCCGGGCGATCTCGTGTTCGTCAACGGCAAGCAGTTCAAGACCTATCGCGGCATGGGATCGCTGGGCGCGATGCAGACACGTGGAGCGCAGCGTTCGTACAGCAAGGATCGCTACTTCCAAGACGACGTGCTGAGCGAGGACAAGCTTGTTCCCGAGGGTGTGGAGGGCCAAGTTCCCTACCGCGGTCCGCTGGCTGGGGTCGCGCATCAGCTCATCGGCGGTCTGCGCGCGTCCATGGGATACGCGGGAGCTGCCACCATTGATGAGCTTCACGAGCGGGGTCGGTTTGTTCGAATCACCGCGGCGGGTCTGAAGGAAAGCCATCCGCACGACGTCCAGATGACCGTCGAGGCTCCCAATTACTCCTCCCGCTAAATCACTTCCTAGGGAAGAAGAGAAGCTGACGTATGGGTGAGATTGAGATCGGTCGCGGCAAACGCGGCCGTGCGGCCTTTCGGTTCGACGACATAGCGATCGTTCCGCACCGTCGAACGAGGGACCCCGAAGAGGTCTCGATTGCCTGGCAGATCGATGCGTATCGGTTTGAGCTGCCGCTGATGGCGGCGCCGATGGACTCGGTGGTTTCCCCCGCCAGTGCGATCACGATCGGGCAGCTCGGCGGACTTGGTGTCCTCAACCTGGAAGGCGTCTGGACGCGCTACGAAGATCCGGAGCCGCTGCTCGCCGAAGTTGCCAGCCTGCCCGACGACGAAGTCACGCCGCGCATGCAACAGATTTACGCGGAGCCCATTCGTGAAGACCTCATCGTCAAGCGGATTGCACAGGTCCGTGAAGCAGGCGTCATCACAGCTGCCG
>DATKIY010000239.1:0-13133 GCA_035543875.1 Actinomycetes bacterium
CGTTCTTGCCGTGCTTGATGTTGAAAGCCGAAACGGATTTCAGCCTTCTCCAGCTTGGGCGTTTTGTAATAGCGCTTGGCCCAAAAAGATGTCGGCTTCGCCAACCGAATTGCCCCGACAAGCGCAAGGAGGGGAATCGGAAGTCCGATCAGACCGGTGGCCAGTTTTCCTTTGAGAAGGCAAACGACGGTATAGGCGATATGGCACACGACCGCGATGGTCACGATAACCAGACCGTCGGTGTCGACGGTCTGAGCATCCACTCCGATCGGAGAGGCCCCAACCACCAGCGCCGCTCCGACTACAACGGCCACCATTACTGCGTCAATCGACTTGCGACCCTCCTCGCTCCAATACACGTCCTCCAAGTGCAGCCAGAGGGCAAACTCGTCCAGGGCGAGTGCAGCGCCTACTCCGAACAGCATCGCCAGCGCCTCAAGCCACGGTGATTCGGGGCGAAAGCGAAACTCCAACAGGCCGACAACCAGCACGAGCAGGATTCCCCACACCTGGTGGTGAATATGGACGCCACCGATATAGACATCCTTGATTGCGGATGCGCCTTGACTCTCTTCGCGATCCTGACGAGCTCGAATCCTTAGGGTGATGAGTCGGACGAGACCATAGGTCACAAGAAAAGCGATCAGCGCCCAGAGAGCAGCGGAACGCCCCGTGTCGACGACATGCGTTTGATACCAGTCGAACATGTAGTGACTCTAACCAGCAGTCGTCGGAGACTCGCGTCAAACCTGGACGAACTAAAAGGCTCGAGACCGTCGGGCGCCTATGTGCCGGTGCGCAGTGTGGTCGCGTACTTAGTCCAGGGACGCTGGATCAGAATCGGGTACAGCAACCGCACTGGTCCTGGCAGGTGGCTCTTCATATAGTCCTGGTCAGCTCCATCGAGCGATTCGAGGATCATCCCGAACGCTACGGGCATCCTGTTACGCGGGATCGTCGCACGCGAGTGCTCGCCAATGGCGTCCCACTCGGATTGAGTGAGTGTCACTGCCGCAAGTGGTACAACCTTTTGCTCTTCGTCGTCAAGGTGCGGTTGCAGAATCGTGTTGAGGTTGTCCAATGACGTTGACAGCGCCTCTCCAGTCTCAGCGGAAGGTCGTTGGCGCCAAGCGGCACACGCGGCAGATGCTGTATCGATTGCTGCAGTAACGAGCTGGTGTTGGTGCGCGACTACTTCCGTCGACTCAGCCTGCTCGGGTGCGCGCTCGATGAGCAACGGGTAGAGCAACAGGTCTTCACTCTCGTGATGGCTGTGCAGCATCGCGATGCCGAAGTCAATGTGATCGGCGAGGAAGGTAACCCGTTCAGGTGACGGAGTCGGGTTCGCCCGAACCAAGCGAGAGGATTCGTCGTATGAGTTCCGAAACACGACGTGGACGATTCGCATGTCACGCACATCGATTGGCTGTGCGTTCGCCATTGTCTACCTCCTCGGGTCCCACACCAAACGTGTCGACCGATTCTGACTGAACCAGACCGCCATGGCTAGCGTTAGCCCGTCTACCGACTCTTCCAAACTGCCTGGCGTCCTATCGGAAAGCATGGTAGTTGTGACGGACAGAAGTCCTATTGCGCTGCCCAGAACTCATTGACTAGAGACGTGGTCTCATCGAGGTCGTGTCTTGTGGTGAGGACGCTAACCGAGAAGTCTCCGGACGACCTCCAACAGACATGGCCGTCGGTCTTAACTGGCTCGTCGGGTAAGTCTAGGTCGCCCTCATAACTCTTGGGGGGACCAAGCCATAGCGGGCTGCACTGGACCTGATCCTGGAGAGTCCAGTCGTCAAAGTGACCGACGGCATTGCGGTCGGGAAGGTCGTCGACCGGTCCACGAAGGGCGACCACCGAAATAAGACCTCTGTCGAGAGTGCGGGCGTCGTAGTACTCCCAGAGCACATCCTGTGCGTCATACTCTGGCAAAGTTCGAGCCACCCAAGTGGGATCTGTAGTGCCTGGCGCAAGTGGCGCGCCACCAAGTGTTGGCGGCGCCTGTAATGAACCTCCGTGAGGAGGGGGCTGGGAAAGTGGCAGCTCGGGAGGTTGTTCAGGCCGACGAACGACAATGACGATGGCCGTTGTCATTGCGACGAGCAACGCTAAGGCGACAACAACGGCCCACGGGAACGTCCGGATCCGAGTCGGAGCCAGGGTCGTGGCTGGTGCAATTGCACGGGGCGAAACGGACGCGAAGTAATCCCCGTCTGCGCTGGACACACCTCTTGCGTCGTCCGGTGAACAGCGTTCCTTGAGGGCATTGTTTCAACTGGACGTGCTTCATGGTCGATCCGCTTCGCCCGCCACGACCTTCGCGTATTTGGGGCGACTAGATGGACTGAGATTCGGCGTCGGACCGAACCTGGAGATCCGCAAAGTTCGCCGAGGTCTTCCCGAACTCGCGCCAACCACTCACCCAGGGCTTCACGATCGCCATCGAGCGCCCGTACAGGAGCGGGATGCACGCGACGCGCTCAGTGACGATCATTCGGTCGGCCTGATGAAAGAGTCCGAGCCGCCCGCGGTCGCTGCGTTCCTGGCGGGCGCGCTCAATGAGTTCGTCGAAGGGCTGCCATGAAAAGCCCCCTTCATTCGTCTTGCTCGTGGACTGGAAGAGCAACCGCAGGATGTATTCGGGGTCGGCGTACCCAGGGAGCCAGCCCGTGAACACGATCGGCGCCACCTCGCGCAGATCGCGCATCGTGGGCAGCATGTCGGGCGTCCACGCGCGTTGCTCAATCTTGAGCCCAAGGGTTTCGTGCCAACTGGCCACAACTGGTTCAAGTAGCGACGCGTCCGCGTCGAGCGATGCGATGGCGAGCGTTCCCTCGAATCCGCTGAGCGCCAAATGCTCCCGTGCGATATCCGGATCGAACCTCAGGGCGATGTCGGGAGTGTGCCCCTGGAGTGCAGGTGGAACCACGCCACCTGTTGCGACGACAAAGTTCGCCGGCAACGCCCGGCCCAGCAGATCCCTGTCGAGCGCCCGCGCGAGTGCGATTCGCAGGTTCAGGTCAGCCGTGACCGGGTCGCGGTGGTCGAAGGCGAGGTATCCCGACCACGCTGCGGGGCCGACGACGGCATCCGGGTGCGTGCTCGACACAAGGTCTGCCATTCTCGGCGTGTACCGCACGGTCACGAGATCGAGCTCGTCGCGCGCGTAGCGCTCCCCCGCCTCCTGGTTGCTGCACAGGGTGTACTCGACCCGTCCGACATTGCCATCTCGGATACCGCGGTACCCCTGCCGTCGCTCGAGGACGAGCCCGTCGCCCTCTCGTTCGGCGATTCGGAAGGCTCCACTCACCACTTGTCGCTCCGGGTCCGCCCACGAGTCGTCCGCACCCTCAATCGCGTGCCGGGGCTGAGGGCCGCCGTCAGGCCGATTCATCACACTCATGAAGTACGGAGCAGGTGCAGCGAGCCGGAACTCGACGGTTCGATCATCGAGCGCCCTCACACCGATCCGCTCCGGATCGTCGTGGCGACGCAGGTAGTAGTCCTCGCCAGACTCGATCACGAAGTAGATGGCCACACTGGATCCCGGCGAGTCGGGGTTCAGAACACGTTTGATCCCGAACTCGACGTCGTGAGCCGTCAGTGGAACTCCGTCGGACCACATCAGTCCTTCGCGCAACCGGAACACGTATCGCAGTCCATCGTCAGCGATCTCCCAAGACTCTGCGAGATTGGGCACGATCGTGCGCTCTGGCCACTGCTCCACCAGCCGGTCGAACAGGTTCATGCAGAGTTGAATATTGGGCCACGCGATCGCCGAGCGCGGGTCGGGGTCGTTCGGCAAATAACTAGACGAAACTCGCAGCAACGCGGATGGCGCTTCGGGTGGAGCCGCCGGAGGCGTCCAGAAGGTAAAGCCGCGCTGATAGGCGTCATTCGCCTCTGCGAAGCGCAGCGCCATGTGGAGTGCAAGCGCAAGCTTGAAGAACACGAGGGCGACCTCTTGACGCTGACCGCGTTGCTCAAGCAACGGGAGCAACTGCCGGTAGTGCCCGATGGCCTCGTCAAGCGCATAGTCCTGCCGTGCGAGGTCGCCCGCGCGGGTCAAGTACGCGATTGCCTTGTCCTCATCGGCTGCGCCAAGCCAGTGGTGCGCAAGGAGTCCAGCGTCCTCATGATTTCGTTCGGCGGACCGTTCCTCGAGGTAGATCGCTGCCGTTCGGTGAAGACTTTCCCGATTCTGGCGCACCAGTGTGCGATACGCGGCTTCCTGGATCAGCGCGTGTTTGAAGCGGTACTCGGGTTCGGGCCATCGTCGCGCTTCACGGACGAGGTCCAACCTCTGCAGTTCGGTAAGTGTCGCTTGAACCTCCACCCCTTCCCGGAGCGCGAGTGCTTCGAGCATTGCAAACCCGAACTGACGCCCCAGTACCGAGGCGGCCGTAAGTGTGAAATGCGCATCCGGCGAGAGTCGGTCGATCCGGGACAGGATCACCTTCTCCACGGTTGCCGGGATCTCGATTGGCACGGCGTGGTCGAAGGTCCACGCGTCTCCGTTCCGTGTGAGGGCACCGACATCGGCGAGCGACCGGACGATCTCCTCGAGGAAGAATGGGTTTCCCTCAGCTGGACGCAGGATTCGTTCGGCCATCTCCGGCGAAAGCGTGTCCCGGCCGATCAGAGCGGCCAACAGCTCGCTACCCGCGTCTCCAGTCAGCGCCTCGAGCCCGATCTCGCGATAACGATGAGGTAGCCCGCGCGCTGCTTCCTCCTTAACGCGCCAGGCTGGATGGTCTCGCTCTGGGCGCATTGTGAGCACAAGTAACAGTGCGGCGTGCTCCGTGTAGTCGAGCAGTCGCTCCAGCAACTGGACGGACGTGGCATCGGCCCAGTGCAGATCCTCAAGCGCGACCACGACCGGGCCGTCCTCGGCGAGCCGCGAGAGCAACGCCCCGACGACCTCGAAAGTTCGGTACTGCAACGCCTCTGGCGAGAGTTCAGCGAGGTGGGCTGCCTCCTTGGGGTCGGCGGGAACGCCCAAGAGCTGCGCCAGGTACGGCTCGATCTCGCTGGCGCGCTCGGCGAAGAGTGCCGACACCTCACGGCGGAGGGTTACCCGGAGTCTGAGATCGGGTTCGTCTGCTGACGTCCCCAACCACGAGTGCAAGAGATCGCGGAATGGCCAGTATGGCATCGACTCGCCGTAAGAAACGCACCGACCTTCGAGCCAGGTCGGCGTTCGGGACGTGACATGCGCGCCGACGAGCATGCCGTGCAGTTCGTTCATCAGGCGGGTCTTCCCGATCCCGGGTTCTCCAACGAAATAGAGGATGCTGCCGGTTCCCTGGAGCACTCCGTCTATCACCACCGCGCAGTCCGCAAGCTCACGCTCGCGGCCGACGACATGTGCCTGCACACTGTCCAACACTTGTGGTCGGTGGGCCACGCCAATCGACGTGTTGACCGGCCACGCGGTCGTGGGACCCATCTTGCCCTTAAGCATCAACGTTTGCGGCGTGCCCCACGAGAAGAGTGGCTCGGCGAGTTGGTGCGTTCCCTCGCCCACAAGCACCGAACCTGGCGCCGCCTGCGACTGAAGGCGGGCAGCGGTGTTCACGGCGTCACCGAGTGCGCTGTACTCGACCCGACCGCCGGCACCGATTGCTCCGACCACTACCAGTCCGGTGTCCACTCCGATCCGAACGCCGAAGCCACTCACCCCCCAACCCCGCTCGACCTCGCCCGCGAACTGCGCTAGGTCGTCGAGGATCCTCAAAGACGCATGGATCGCTCGCTCGTGGTCGTCCTCGTGCGCGACCGGCGCCCCAAAGAGCGCCAGCATCCCGTCGCCGGCCAGATCCTTTACAGTCCCGCCAAACGCTTCTACCGCGGCGATCATGCGTGCAATAGCGTCAGCGACGATTAGCTTGAGGTCTTCTGGGTCGAGGCGTTCACCCAGCGGTGTCGAACCGACGATGTCGGCAAAGAGCGCGGTGACGACGCGCCGCTCCTCCCGCATGCCTCCGTTGTCGTCCACCACGGAAGCATCTTGCCATCGCCGGAACCGATCGCGAGTGGGAGTCCGGTAAGAAGCTCTACCGGCGTGGCGGTTAGACGGCCACGCCGTCCAGGGCGTCAGGTGCGTGTGTTCCTTTGCCCTTGAGCGCCCGAAGCGCGGCGAACTTTGAAGCTTTGCTGCGAGCACGCCCCGGCGCAGTAACTGCCCGTGTGATGAGAGCGGTCACGATGACCGCACCAATAGTCATGATGATTTTGTTCGGGTCCACGGCGGGCTGCCACCGCACTTGGCCCTTGTCAATCACATATGCACCGGCCGGGCTGGCCATCATGCCAAAGCCACCGCCGTCACCGGTCTGACCGTCGTTGACTTGACCGGAGCCACCCCCTCCACCGCCGGCTACCTTCGCTGCAGGAATCACCGTGAGTCCGTCCTTCTCGTAAGGCTCAGCGAAGACGGTTTTGGTCGTAAGAGTGCTGCGCGCGGAACTGAGGATCTCTTGGACGTCCATGGTTTCTCCCATCTCGTTGCCGTTTTAGCCAACCGTCCGCCTGTTGTCGCTTCAGGCGCATCTAGTTCAGCACTTGGAAGAGGTCGTACACCATCCACGCCGGCCAAAGGACCGCCTGGACGAACGAGAACAAATACTCCCACCAGACGTCGGCCTGTTGCCAGAAGTAGACGAGCGCACCGAGCATGCCGAGCCCGTAGATGGCACCTGCTCCGGCTGCCGCACCAGAGTTCGAGTTCTTCGTCACGCCTTCAACATAGCCTTGTCTCGGTAGCTATTTACGGGGCGATAGGCACAACAACCGGGACCTTTGACCCTCCGCCGAAGGGATTCTGGTCCGTGCGTCGGAGATGCATTCCCACTGGGGGTGTGGTGTCTGTTCTCACCACAAGCCCTACCGTGGATCAGGTTGGTCTGACGGTGTCGCCAGCCCGGTGGGACACTCCCAGAAGTTGCTGGGTAGTCGGGAAGTTCCCTAGTCGCGCAGGATGGAGGTTTGTCCTGATGGCTCGTAGAACACATGCCACGAGATCCATGCGCTTTGCTGCGCTTGCGACATGCGTTGGGTTGTTAATACTCGCCGGGACGTCAACCGCGGCCGCGGCGCCAGGTGACATCAATTGGACTCACTACTTCAGCGGCCAAATCTGGGCCGATCCACACGAGGTGTTGATCGCCTCAAACGGTCGCGTATTCGTGACTGGAACTGAGGATGCAAGGACGTACAACAACAGCGACTACGTGACTCAGTCGTACAGCCCCACCGGTGATCTAATCTGGCACCAGCACTTCGCCGGTGCATATGACCACAACGGTGCCTACGACACGGACGTCGAAGGTGACATGGCTTTCGGTCCAAACCAGCACCGTCTGTACGTCACCGGAAGTAGCGAGGGCAAGAACACCGGCTTCGACTGGGCCACCGTGGCATATCGCGCAGACGGCACACAGCTCTGGGCACGTCGATATGACGGACCGGTCAGTCACGCAGACTGGGCAAACTCAGTGGCGGCGAGCGCAACAACTGGCCGGGTCTTTGTCACAGGACTATCGCGAGGCAAACACACCAACGGCGACACGACAACGGTCGCCTACTCAGCAAGCGGTGATCGTTTGTGGGTCCGACGTCCTGAGGGGGTCACCGGAAGTCGCGACACAGGTACCCATCTGCTCGTTGCCCCAACTGGACGCCGTCTGTACGTCATCGCCTCGTGCCACAGCGCAAACCTCGATGCCAACATCTGCATCATCGCGTACCGCGGAAATGGTTCCAGGATCTGGAACCGCAGCTACGGCGGACCCTCAGGCGGCGATGACTGGGCATCGGCAGCTGTCCTCGGAGCGAACGGCAGACGCCTCTACCTTGCGGGCAGTAGCGAAAATGACTATCTGACAATGGCATACCGGCGAGACGGAACCCAGTTGTGGACGCGCAGCTACGATGGCGCTGTTGGTGGAAACGACAAAGCCTCGGATGCCGCCCTTTCCCCCGACGGTCAGACGCTGTTCGTCACCGGCGCCAGCGAGGGACCAAGTGACAGCGACGTGGCGACCATCGCGTATGCGACGGACGGTACAAAACTTTGGGTGACACGGTACGACAGCTCCCAGGCAGACGCCCAAGGCAATATTGCAGTTAACCCCGACGGTACCGAGATCTACGTGTCCACCGGCCATAGCACGATGACCGTGATCGCTTACAGTTCCAGCGGCGTTCAGGCATGGCTAAGGCATGAAACAGGCTGGCCCGAGGCGCAGTCCCGAGACGTCGCGGTCAGCCCGGATGGCAGCTTCGTGGTCAATCTCGGACAGGTCAGCGACATCTACACCGACGCGGAGGTTATCGCCTACTCCGCCGAATGAAGTCGCGCGAAAATACCCGGCGATATCTGGCGGTAGACGGGACTAGCGCCCGCGACGAAAGCACCGGATAGAGCCCTATGCAGTCACCGTGATCTCGTGGATTTCATCAGCCGGATGCCCGGTGCGCTCATGAATCCTTTTCACAGCCTCTGCACTCGGCGCCTCACTCAGACAGAACACGTGTCCAGTTTTGGGATCGGCCCACGCGCGCTTGAAGTCAACGCCCTCTTCGCCCTGAATATCCAGGTCCGCCTGGTGGGCTTCAGCCAACGCCTCCTCGGTAACTCCAACCATGCTGGTATGCACGTCCATGAACTCAGGCACTCGATCTCTCCTCGCATCCAAAGCACCGACGGTCGACCGCCAGTGCCTGCGTTGATCCGGGGCCGACTAGTCCATGCCCCGTACTGGCTGACCAGACCCGAAGTGATTCCCGCAACCTAAACCCCTGCAACAACCGTGTCCACGCATTCGGGAAACTCGCTGCCCTGGTCGCGAATCCCGGGCTCAGACCGGAGGTGCTGCACGAATTTGCCGTTTTCGCCACGCAATGACGAACGCCAAACGTAACCTCAGCGTGCAGCCCTAGTCGCGACCCCCCGAGCGCGTCTGGGGCTGCTCAAACATGAGCGACCCCGCCGGGTATGTGGATCCAGCGGGGTCGAGCTCGTCATTACCCCATCAATATCGGGTATCACGCCCACTGATCTGGTAGGGCCGATCGAGTGACGAAGTCACGAAAAGCTCGATTGGAGCGCGCGCCGGCTTCGGTCGGATGCTATCGCTTGTCGAAGATGTACCCATGGGCGAACGGCCGGGGGGCCACGAACTTGACGACGAAGGGTGCTGCACGGAGTGCGGCGGCCATGTCGGACACGTCAAACCCGTTCGGCGTGCGATTTTTCGTCGCGACCACACACCACAAGTAACCGGGCGAACCAAATGTCTGAAACGACCGCCCAGCCCAACCGCCGCGCTGGTCTGCCCCCACGCCGATCGTGGACACGAATAGACGCGACTCAAGGTGGGTCAAGCCGTGGCAGTCGTGGCTTCGGTAGGGGCCTCGGTTAATGGTTTATATGTGTGGGATGAATGCGCTCGGTAGGGTTCAGCGGTGCCCGCCGCGACACTTTCCATCGGAAACGTCGAGATAACAGCGATCCTCGACGTTGACACGTCGATGCCGCTCGCCGAGGTATTCGATGGGAGCGGCGATCCCCCACCCGGAGGATTAGAGTCGCTCGCTGCTAGGTATCCGGACGAGTTCACCGGAGACGCGTGGCACTTCCGCGACCATTGCTTCCTTGTTCGCACGCCGACACACCTGGCTCTGATCGACACGGGCATCGGCCCGATCGACTCGGCTTTCGGACGATGGCTCGGCGTTGGTGGGACGCTGCCGGATGAACTGGCCAAGCTCGGCGTGATGACGGAGGACATTGACGACGTCATCCTCACCCACGTCCACTCAGACCACACAGGCTGGAACACGACACCGTCGTCGGGTGGACGGGTCCCCCGGTTCTCCAATGCCCGTTATCACCTCCATGAAGCCGACGTCGCGTGGATGAGGGGATTCGTCGACGAGGAGGAGGTCCGAGAGTTCGCCGAGGCCATCGCCCCTCTCGAGTCAGCGGGGCAGCTCGACACCTCCATCGAGGACCGCGAGTTGTCGCCGGGTCTGAACCTGCGACATGCGCCGGGTCACACCCCCGGGCACCGGTGCGTTCTCCTAGACACCGGCGACGAGCGGGTGCTCTTCGCCGGAGACCTCTTGCACTTCACGTTCCAGTTGAACGACCCCGAGTTCCGTTCACCGGGCGACACTGATCCGGATGAAGGGAGCCGCACACGGGCTGCGTGGCTCGACCGAGCGGAGTCAGAGGGGCTGACCCTCGCCACCGCGCACGTCCCGCCGTCCCCCATCGCACGTGTCGTCCGTGAAGGGGGACAGCGGCTGCTTCGACCTCGCTTGGCGGCGGGGTGAGCGAGATGTGCGTCACGAGGGGGCGGGTTATCCGAATATGCGGGCGGACCAGGTGCAGTTGACGGTCACATTGGCCGATAACCAAGCGTGCTGACTCCATTGCGATTCTTCGACGTGACAAGAAACCATCGCCATTCACTTCTGGGCGGAGCAGAACGGTGACTCAAGTCGGAAAGCACAGACGCGAACTCACCCAACCGGACCGAGGGCCAGAACCGCAGGAACCGCCTGACCGTTCGGGCCAGAGCCAGAAGCGAGCGTTGCGCCTCCTGACGTTGGCCGGCCTGATGTGGCTAGGTGTCTTTATCTCCCTCGCCATCTTGATCGCACTTTGGATCCTTGTTCCTGAGGAGAGCACCGAATGGCACCAAGTGCGTTCTTACCTCGGCGCGACGCTCTATGCCCTGTTTACGTCGGCCATGCTCACCTCGCTGATAAGCGTCGCGTGGCTCGGCAGCGTCCTTGTCCGAAGGTACGTCACCGGACCGCTAGACGAACGGCAGAAGGAGCAACGAGCGGCGCGACGTCAGAATCCGCCCGCCATCGAATCGATTCGTTAGCCTGAGGCAGTTCCGTCCCATGCAGCGTTAGATGGAACGCCGCCTGAAGGACGTCAAGCACAACGTCAACACGATGACGATCCAGACCACGACCCACGCGAGGTAAGCGGCGCTCAAACTGCTCGCACTCACAAACGGGAAGCCCTCCGACCTTCCGCCCAACTGGAGAAGTGCCCTGGGGTCCTGAATGGCGTGCATGGCACCACGCCACAATCCGTCAGTGGGAAGCAACATCGCCGATACCGTGCCGATGCGGGCCACACCTTCATTGTCAAGGGCAGCCCCGATGCCTCCGACGACGCCCGCGACCCATGTTGCTCCGAACAGTCCCACCGTGGTAATCCCGGACGCGAGCGGCGAGATAAGACTGGACAACAGCAACGCCAAGGTGAGCAAAACGATGGTCTCCAGCGCCAAGAGTGCCAACGCCAGGATCGGACTCGGTGGCCAATAGCTCACCGTTACACGCACGACCAGCATCTGCGCCAGCCCTGCAATGCAGATGTAAACCGAACCGAAGACGACCAAACCGAGCCACTTGCCAAGAAGCACGGACGATCGGTGCACCGGACGTGCCACCATCGAAAGCGACACCCCAGACTCGAGCTCTCCACCCAAGGTAGGGCCAGCGAGGAACGCCGTCCCCAACGCGACGACCATGCTCATCCCGAACATCACGAGGTTGAGCAACTCCGACGCGAGCAAGCGTGATTCACCGCTCGTCAGGCGGCCCATGGAGGTGTCCATGCCCGGTAACTGCGAGAAGCCCCAGGCGCTCAGCGCCAGCAGCAGAGTGGACAGCACCAGGAGAGCCCAAATCACCCGCTTGCGCGTGGCCTCGCGGAGCGTCAGTTCTGCGATCGTAAGAATGGTTCGCACCGTGGCTACCGTCGCCGAAGGTCGGGTCGTCATGGTTGTCATGACGCCTCGTCCGTGGACGTGTCTGAATCGGCTCCGGCGCGAAGGATGCCCAGAAGGCGATCTTCAAGGCTGATCCTGCTGCGTTCGACACCATAAACATGCACACCAAGTTGGACGAGGTCAGTAACGAGGCGACTGACCTCTGCGTCCGCACTATCGAAGTTGTCCGCTCCGGCTCGGCCATCAACTGACGTGTCGGGCATCGCGACCGTGTACTTGTCCTGTTCTCGCTCGACCAGACCCAATGTCCGTAGCCGCTCATGCGCCGGTTCCGTCACGTTGTCGAGCCGCAGTGTCACCTTGCGTTGGCCGAGTAGCTCGGCCAACGTGCCGCTGGCGACCACTCGTCCGTGGTCGAGAATCACCACCCGATCGCAGACTCGCTCAACCTCGCCAATCAGGTGCGAGTTGAGGAGCACGGCAACGCCACGCTCCCGAAGTTTGAGGACGAGATCGCGGACCTCGACTCGACCCAACGGGTCCAGCGCGCTCGTAGGTTCATCGAGCACGATGAGGGCTGGTTCTCCGACCAATGCCACAGCAAGGCCCAGGCGTTGCTGCATCCCCTTGGAGAAGTCACCAACCCGGTCGACTGCGCGATCATGCAGCCCGACCATGCTCAACAACTTGAGACGGTCATCGGCAGACTGCTTCGTGTGCGCGAGTCGTCCATGGAGTTTGAGCACCTCGTCGGCGTTGAGCCAGGGTTGGTAGCGGAACAGTTCCGGTAGATACCCAACCCTCAGCCGCGACAGTGGATCAGTTCCGGGTTGTCCCAAGAGCATGACTTCACCTGCGTCCGGACGAACCAGACCCAGCATCATCTTGATTAACGTGGTTTTGCCTGCACCGTTTGCCCCGAGCAACCCGACAACCTCACCGCGGCGCACGTCCAGGGAGACGGCACGCACTGCCTCCCTACGCCCGAAGCGCTTCGTCAGGCCACTGCACCAGACCGCCAGAGATGCTGGTGAATCGGACACGTCCGGCACAGCGGGTGCAGCAACCCCTCCTGCGGAGTTATCCCAATCCATCTGCCACCGACAAGACCTCCTGCGCATCCAGCGGGCCAGCAACGATTGTCACCACGCCACCGTCCAACCACACCACACCAGCAACACTTTGGTCGCGAGAGGTGAGAATCGTGGCGGGGGTGCCAGACACGTCGACGCTCGTAGTCGTGAACTCGTCACTCGGAACAGGCAGCGGCAGCGTCGTTCCATCGCCTGTTGCCGCCCGCAATTCCGCGGCGACGTCAGCCGGCAGGCCGGGCAGTGAGAGCAACGCATCTCTAAGCGGCGC
>DATKIY010000240.1:0-7438 GCA_035543875.1 Actinomycetes bacterium
GAATGGTTCATGGATGTCTTGAAGACGGCGAAGATTCGTCCAGCCGGGTCACTGGCCACCGACTTGATGTTCATGTGATCGTCGGCGCCTTCCGGTACGTCGTAAACAGTGTCCAGGTTCCACTGCTGGTCATTTGCACCATCGGCATGTGACGCGAAGTACATCTTCTGCGTGTTCTGGTTTCCCCAAAGCACTCCAATCCGATTGTTGTCGTACGAGACGACCGTGCTCATATCGTCCGCACTCACACTCGACTCGTTGTTGGGAGTGGGTAGTTGATACTTGGGCACCCAATTGGTGTCAGACCCGCTGGAGTGCGTGACGTAGACCTTGGAGCCTTGCGTGAAGGTCACCCAAAGAGTTCCGACCGAGTCCTTCGCGAGGACGTACGCTTCGGCGCCGCCGTTGTTGATGGTTACGGGGAAGCCGGAATCGCGAGTCCAGGAGTTGGTGGAGCTGGCGTAGCTGTATCGCAGAATCCTAGGGCTAACCGTGCTCGAAGTGGATTGTCCTCCTGTGACGATGTAGACCTTCGTTCCGTCATAGAGCACGTCGACAAAGGAGTTCGCGCGCTCGTCGACGAGTACCCCGGTATCCGTCCAATTGTCGTTAGCCCACGAGTAGCGGTAGATATGGAAGTCTGTTGCGGAGGAGCTGTACATCACTGCCCACCAGGTGGACTGCGCGTACCAGAGTTTGCTCTGTGGTTTCTGGCCAGTGGGCGCCGTGGCACCGGCGTATGAGAAGTCAACGGTGCCGACATCGTCCGCGTATGCGGGTGTCTGCGGGGCTGCCAACATAGATCCGAGGAGCGCAATAGCAAAGAGGACGACAACGCTTGTTCGGTTTCGCAAGCTATTCGTGGGCCGTGCGAGTTGGAGCAACATCTTGACTTCCTAAGCGGTCGCGGAGGATGAGTGGGATAGCGCAGGGCGACCGTGTGACTCACCAATGCCTCGGCGGTCGAGTGCATCAACGACGATCGGTTCAACTGACATGCGTTCGCGAACGAGCAGACTCAGGATTCGTTTGCCATCCCGCCAGGCGTTGAGATTGGAGTTGCCATGCATACGAGGTAGCTCGATCGTTGGCACCTCGGCGATCCGCAGGTTGGCTTTCACCGCATGCACACACATCTCAGTCTCAATCTCGAACCCGGTTGCTGTTGGGCAAAGTTCAGGGAGAACATCGTTCCGGAACGCCACGTAGCCATAGCAGAGGTCGCTGAATGGGACGCCCCATAAGACGTTGACCGAGCGGGTGAGGACCGAGTTTCCCCATTTGCGCACCGACGTAAGGTCGAGCGAACCGCCGCCGCGGAGGAATCGCGAACCTTTGACGAACTCGTAGCCTTGTGCGAGGGCATCTACGTAGTAGTCAATCTCGATCGGGTCCATGCTGCAGTCCGCGTCTAGCACCACGATGAAGTCACACGTGGCGGTCTCAAACCCAGTGCGCATCGCCGAACCTTTGCCCGACCCCCGCTGCTGCACGACGACGACGTCCGGTCTGGCGAGCCTCGCTTTGGCAATCGTGCGGTCAGAAGAGAAGCCATCAACGATGACAACCTCATCGACGTAACTGGGAAGTCTTCCGAGCACCCATTCGATGTTGCGCTCCTCGTTGCGAACCGGGATCACTACCGACACTGATGCGACGTCGGTTTCCGGTTCTGGTCCTGGTTGACCTGACCCGTCGAGATACCCCGCTCCGACAGATTCGCGGATGGCTGTAACCGTCATGGAACCCCCTGCCCCGTTGCTGCAGACTTTTGCGGCTTGAATAAACCGTTAACCCCGGCTTAGTCGTCTGTTCACCCGGACGTCAATAGTTGTCACTGCATCGGACCGTAGGCCTACGCTGCGCGTTCGCTGGGGTCGCAGAAGTCACATGAGTCCCACGAACACCAGTAGTTGAATCTGTGGGTGAACTCGGCGTGTCGATCCGATTGCACAGTCGACACAGACCGGCACTAGACAGGTGGATGGCCTCGTTGGTTTCGCTACAGGCCCGGGAGCTTGCCGTCTGACGGTGTCCGACGATGCCCGAATAGCGAAGATTGTGCCTGTGCTGGCGCTACCGTTCCGGTGTTGAGTTGACTAACCGGTCCCGGACTCGCTCGCTGAACTCGACAACGTATGGAACCTGCCTGAGCTCGTCCGGTGTCGCCTCTACTCCGTGCAGTTTGAGAAGTTCCACTAGCCATTGCCACGGATGCTCGTCGCTGGTTTCGTCGTCATCAGGCAGCACAGTGGTGAGCACGTCCCGCTCAAGCGCCTCCAAAGTCAACGAAGGCCACGGGTCATGCGGTTCCGTGCGACCGCTGTCTTGATGAAGCATCAGCATCGTTCCTGAGAAACCCCGGTCTTCATGCAAAGTAATGCGGCGTCCGTCAGACAACTCAGCAAACTCGTGAACAACACATGAAAAACTAGAGCGAACAATTTGGTCCGCTTCGTCACCAGAAGCGCCGTCCCGCATCAGCTGCCAGCGGCGTTCCTCGTCGGTTACAAGGTCACATCAGGCACCAAGACCGACGACTGTCACGCGGTTGCGATCCATTCAGGTCCCGCACGGAATGCGCGAAGTCACGGTGCCGTCTGGGCAGGTCGTGTTGTGCCAGGTGACTGATACCAGCGTGGCGCGCGTGAGGTCGGCGCCAGTGAGATCAGCCTCTGTGAGATCGGTGCCGCTTAAGTTCGCGTAGGCAAGGTGCGTGTTTGTGAGATCGGCATTCGTTAGGTCTCGATGCGTCAGGTGATCCCCAGCGAAGTCGCAACCGTTGAGATCGCCGTTCGGCACGAGATGCTCATGACAAACGGCGTCTGCGGCCCGGTCATGTTCATAGTTGATGGTGAGCAAAACTAGCGCGCCGATGTTCAGTAGCAGGAACACGACGCCACCAACTGCGGCGTAGAACACCGGTCCAGAATTCTTGGGTCCGGCATCTCGCGCACCGTCAATGAACCTTGCAAGTCTGCCGGTCTTGTTCACCAAGCCTCCGTGTTGGCGAGCGTTAGCGACATTCAGCGGCTGGCGTTCTGGAATCAGTATCGAACGCGGTTTACGGTGCCTTGAGCCTTGAGCGTGTAATCAGGTTCCCGGCAAGGGATTTGTCGCAGCCGTGAACTCAGCTATCCAAGCGTTGACATAGCCCAGGTGCTCAGTCTTGGAGTTGTAGTCGCAGTCGTCGAGTGTTTCCTGCCACGAGATCGCGCGGTTCAGCATCCCCAGCCGGTAGGCCGCTGGGAAGACGGCCCTTAGGTTTGAGACGGGTGCGAAACGCTTCCAGGGTTGCAGATAAGCGTCGACACAGCTTTCAAGTGTCGGCGAACCAGGCTCCAACTCAAGCCGGTCGCTGAGGCTGCGCAGACCCACAACGACACCAAAGAATGGATGGCCGATCGAGCTGTCCGACCAGTCAATGAACACGGGTTCGTTGACTCGAAGTAAGACGTTGGCGTCGTGAATCTCCTCATGCACAAGGGTGTCTGGGAGCGGAATGGCCGCCGCGGAACTCACCAACGAATGCAGCAACTTCTCGTCGACTCCGAGTTTGGCTCCCAGCTCCTCGACCATCGGTAATCGTCGATCGGGGACGCCCAAAGCCAAAAGCTCGTCAATGTGATCGATTGCTGCGATCTGAACTTGTGCGAATGTTCGGTAGATGCCTTCAAGTGACGGTGCCGATGGATCCCTCGCAAGTTCACTGCGCAGCGTGACGCCCGAGTCCCTCATAAGAAGCCAACCGCGCTCCTCGTCGACGGCTACGAGCTCAACCGTCTGATCGGGACACCAGTCCGTCAGTCTCTGCGTAAGTGCAGCTTCGAAGGTCAACGATGGTGCGGTTGCCTTAAAGAACAGGCTGCCTTCTGATGTCGGAATCTTGAGCATTGCCGACCATTGGCGTCGGTGGAGATCTTTGACCGCTCCGGTGACTTCGATGTTCTGCGACCCGATCCACTTGGCGACCGATGTCAGCCAATCCTGACTCGACCAGGGGAGCGCCACACGCAAACTCTAGGTGCCTGGTGATGGACGCTCCACCGAGTTTTAGGCTAGAAACTGCCCCGGATTCGCCATGCCACGTATCAATTTGGCCATATTCGGGCACCGCATGGCATGGATACTTGACCCAGCAACAACAGCAGGTAGGTTGCCGGGAACGTCGTCCAATGGAGGCGACGATCTCAGGAGGCAAAATGCTGTCGCGTCGTCGTTCATCCATAGTTTTTGCCCTTGCAGCCGTCACTTCGCTTGGGCTAGCAGCGTGTGGCAATGACGACTCTGGTGGTACTGACACCACCACTCCAGCAGCGGGCGCTGACACGGTGTGCTCGACGGTCGACACTTCAGGCACCGACCTGCTAGCTCAGGTGTGCAAGGAAGGCGTGATCACCGTGTCCACCGACCCGGCATATCCGCCGCAGTCTTCCTTGAACCTTGAGACGAACGAACTGGAAGGGTTCGACATCGATGTCGCCACTGAGATCGCAAATCGCCTGGGCGTTGACATCGCCTGGGAGGAGCCATCCTGGGACGTGATCACCTCAGGTGGATGGCATGGTCGGTGGGACATGTCGGTTGGTTCGATGACGGTAACCAAGGATCGCGCCAAGGTACTGAACTTCACCCCGGCCTACTACTACACACCTGCATCTATTGCCGTAAACAAGGACAACACCACTATTACCGACACGTCCACCGATCTCGATGGGAAGAAGATTGGCGTGTGCAGCGGATGCACGTATGACTACTTCCTTAGCAAGACTTTGGAAATCCCCGGATACACGTTCGACTTCACCATCGACGACGCCGACATCATCGGCTACGACACGGACTCAACAGCAATCCAAGACCTAGCGCTGGGTGACGGCACACGACTGGATGCGGCGATGTCGGCAACACCAACGCTGCAAGGAGCGATCGACAAGGGTAAGCCGATCAAGATTGTCGGCGACCCGCTCTTCTACGAACCACTCGCGGTTGCTTTTGACAAGAGCTCTGAGGCCGACAGCCAGTCAATTACCGACGCCGTGGGTGGCATCGTCGACGAGATGCACGCAGACGGAACTCTGACTGACATGTCGATGCAGTGGTACAAGGAAGACCTCACGAAGGCTCAGGGGTGACCGATAGCTCTTCATCACATCCAGCGACTCCTGGCGAGTCTGCCTTCGAACGGCTTTCGCTAGTAAGCGCACGGATCCCCTTTCGTGCCAAGCTGGCGGTCGTTTGGTTGGGTATCGCGGCTGTGCTGGCATGGCTCTTTCTTGCGACAGGGTTCGATGTCGATTGGATCCGCGGGCATGCGCAGTACATAGCCAAGGGGCTCACCTACACGCTCATTCTGGCGGTATGTGCAATTGCACTTGCGTGCGTGATGGCATTAATCGGTTCCCTGTGTCGACTGTCAAGAAATCCCGTGCTCTATGGCGTCTCGGGTTTCTATACATCCTTCTTCCGCGGTACGCCTCTCATCGTTCAGCTTTTCTTAATCTACCTCGCGCTCCCACAGCTCGCCGCCGGGTTCGATAGTGCGAGGTTGCAGGACCTGCTCACCCTCTCTCCGTTTCAGGCGGGCGTCATTGGGCTGGGGTTGAACTACGGCGCTTACATGACCGAGATCTTTCGGGCAGGTATTCAGTCGGTAAGTGGTGGTCAGTGGGAGGCATCGGAGGCGCTGGCGATGACGTATCGACAGCGAATGCGAAGAGTGATACTCCCTCAGGCAATCCGGGTGATTATCCCGCCAACCGGCAACGAGTTCATCGCCATGATGAAAGACACTGCCTTGGTGAGTTTCCTTGGCGTCTCACTTTCCCAAGCCGAGATCTTCCGTAGAGCACAGCTGGCCGGGAAACAGGACTACAAACAGCTCGAGGCGTTCCTACTTGCGGCAGCGATGTATTGGGCGCTGACCGGCATCTTTACGTTCTTCCAGGCTCGTCTAGAACGTCGGCTTTCGCGTGGCTACGTCAGAACAGCTGTCAAGGCCTCTCACGCGGTTGAGACTTCCACCTTGACAACGCAGGGGCATTGATAAGTGGCTGACAACGTTGTCGCAGTGGAGCATCTGTACAAACGATTCGGGTCACTGGAAGTGTTGAAGAACGTCGATCTTACGGTCACCGCAGGTGAAGTAGTGGTGGTATTCGGACGCTCTGGTAGCGGTAAGAGCACTTTGCTCCGCTGCATTAACTTTCTAGAGGACCCAACATCGGGTGTCGTCGAGGTTGGCGGCATTCGGTTGGAGGGCGGATACCGCACCCGAGCAAAGCGTGAGCAGATCCGGCAGCTTCGTTTGAAAGCCGGAATGGTGTTCCAGCAGTTCAACCTCTTTCCCCACATGACCGTTCTTGAAAATGTGATCGAAGCGCCGATTCGGGTGAAAGGGCTGAGCAAGGACGTCGCTAAAGCCCGCGGGCTTGAGTTGCTCGAAAGTGTGGGGCTGTCTGACAAAGCCGATGAGCATCCGATCCGCCTGTCTGGGGGGCAGCAGCAGCGGGTAGCGATCTCACGCGCGCTGGCGATGGAACCGGAGGTCATGCTCTTCGACGAGCCAACCTCCGCACTCGACCCTGAGCTGATCGGCGAGGTGCTGTCAGTAATGCGCAACCTCGCCCTGCAACAGACCACGATGATTGTCGTCACACACGAGATGGGCTTTGCGCGCGAAGTGGCGAACCGAATGTGCTTCTTCCATGAGGGCGTCCTGCTTGAAGAAGGCAGTCCAGATGAGATGTTCGACCACACCAAGCGAGATGAGACAAGACGCTTCCTCGACGCCGTTCTTTAGCCTCGGCTGAGATCTTGATTCTTCTTGGCTGAATTCAGCGTTCGCACGTGGCGAGGTGCGGTTCCAAGGGTCTGACTAGACTCGCGCGCATGTCAAATGCCCAGTTCACGCTCCTTGCCGGTGTTGAGATCGCCAACGGCGAAGTTGAGGTGCTTAGTCATGGTGAGGTCGACGATCGTTACGGCTACGGAGACCCGGTCGCGGCAGCCCGAAAATGGGTCGGCGAAGGGGCACTTTGGTTGCACCTGGCCGACCTCGATGCAGCGGCTGGCACGGGGAGTAATGCGCGCCTAGTCAAGCAGGTGATCGACCACTGCAAGGCGGATGCCCACATTCAGCTAGCCGGCGGCATCCGCGACGACGCGTCGCTCGATGCTGCGCTCGCCACGGGATGCACCAGGGTTGTCATCGACGCTGCTGCGCTCGCCGATCTGGACTGGGTGGAAAAGGCGATAGCGACCCACGACAAACGTGTTGGCGTTGCAATCACGGCGCACGACAAGCATGTCTTTGCTCCGGGATCCGCGGCGCATGGAATGGACCTGGTTCCGGTGTTGCAGCGACTCCATGCGGCGCACTGCCCGACCTACGTTGTTACTGATGTTGACTCCAAGGGCGTGCGCAAGAAGTCGCAACGGC
>DATKIY010000241.1:0-5872 GCA_035543875.1 Actinomycetes bacterium
CAGGGCGGAAAGCCCAAAGGTCGCTGCGTTGAACAGCAAGGCGGGAACTGGCCCAATCGTGAACAGCAGGATCCCCGCGAGCGAAAAGCCGAGTACTTGCGCGACTTGGAAGGTGATGTTGGTGAGGGCGATGGCGTCGCCCATCCGCTCCTCGCCGGCAGCTTGCGGAACGATTGCTACCCGCGCTGCCTCAAATGGTGGTGTCGCGATCCCAGCAGCAAATGCCAGCACCAGCAACGACCAAGTCGGCAGTGGCAGCGCGATAAGCGCGTAGACCGACATCCGTATGACGTCAGTCCCAATCATGAGTCTGCGCAACGACCAACGCTGGGCGAGCGGTGTCAGGATGGGGCTGAGCAGATACGGCAAGTACGAGACGGCAAGCGTCGCGGCCGACCAGAACGCCGACCCGCTTTGGTCCAAGACCAAGATGGCGAGCGCCAAGCGCGCGGCCCAGTCGCCTACCTCGCTCAGTGCTTGCGCCAACCAGAGCTTTCGAACATCGGGAATGCGGAGGACGCCAAAGGTCGCGGTGAACCGCTGACTGGCTGTCGACATTTCTGGGATCCCTCTCACGCTTGCCCCGAGCGTGGCACAACGTATTGGAGCATGACTTGCGTTGACACGCCCGTAACTAGGCCGAGATTCACCCCAGCGAGGAGGGAAGTCTGGGTGGTTGCCTGCCGACCGGGCGATAGATTCGAAAAGTGCCAGCCAACGGTCCCGGAGTCGTCCGCATAGCTAACTGCAGCGGCTTCTATGGCGACCGTGTTTCGGCAGCCAAGGAGATGGTTGAGGGTGGCCCAATTGATGTGCTGACCGGGGACTGGCTCGCGGAACTCACGATGCTGATTTTGGAGCGACGTAGACAGTCACGCGGTCCGGGATTTGGCTTTGCGGCTACCTTCGTGGAGCAGATGGAACAGGTCCTCGTGCCGTGCCTTGAGAACGACATCAAGGTGGTCAGCAATGCAGGTGGGCTGGATCCTGAGGGTCTGGGAACACAGTTGACTGAGCTTGCTTCGCAACTTGGTGTTGCACCCAAGATTGCGGTCGTCACAGGAGACGACCTCATGCCGCGTCTTCAGCAGCTCCGTGATCTCGGCGAGTCGTTCGTCAACCTTGATACCGGTGAGCCGCTGTCGGTGAATACCCAAGACGTCATAACGGCAAACGCCTATGTGGGTGCAGGGGGTATCGCGGCCGCGTTAGCGGCCGGGGCGGACATTGTTGTAACCGGACGCGTCACTGACGCATCGTTGGTTGTCGGTCCTGCCGCTTGGTGGTTCGACTGGACGTCTGCCGACGTCGACTGTCTCGCGGGCGCAACGGTTGCAGGTCATCTGATCGAATGCGGCGCGCAAGTGACGGGCGGCAACTACGCCTTCTTCGCCGATGTGCCGGGCATGCACCGGCTTGGGTTTCCCATCGCCGAGGTCGAGTCCGACGGTAGCTGCGTGGTCACTAAGCACGCTGATCACGGTGGGCAGGTCACTGCCGGAACCGTGACAGCCCAACTGCTGTACGAAGTCGACAGTCCGCGCTATCTCGGGCCAGACCTGGTTACTCGCATCGATGCTGTAGCCGTGCACGACGAGGGACATGATCGAGTTCGTATAACGGGCGCACGGGGCGAGATCGCCCCGAAATCGCTCAAGGTGGCGATGAACCTTGCTGCGGGGTTTCGAAACAGCGCGACCTTCATTCTCACTGGGCTAGACCTTGAAGCCAAAGCTCAGATCGTCGAGCGACAGCTGTTCGAGGCGATTCCTGGTGGCAAGTCAGGCTTTGACGACGTGCAGACACAGCTTTTACCGCACCGTCCAGGTGGGGAACCTGACAACGTCTGGGAGGCGCAGGCAGAGCTGCGAATCTCTGTGGTGAGTCGTGAGCAGGTTCGTGTGGACAGGGCATTTACCTCGGCGGCTGTGGGGCTGACGCTTGCCTCAGTTCCTGGCCTGTTCCTCCCAGGAATCCCAACAAAGGCGACGCCTCTCAGCGTCTACTGGCCAACGACGGTCGATCGTTCGAAGGTTGCGATGCAGGTGGAACTTGCCGAAGCCGAACAGTCGACGCCCGTCGAAGCTCGCAACTTGTCGGTCGTGAGTGCGCCTGAGCTGACGTTCCCTGTGCGACCGTTTGTCGTCGAGTCGCTGCGTGACGCCCCGACGGTACGAGCTCCGCTCGGCCGCGTGGCAGGTGCGCGGTCTGGCGACAAAGGAGGCAGCATCAACATCGGCCTATGGATCCGACATGACTTGCCAGAACGTGCGAGGGCTTATGCCTGGCTAAAGGATGAGCTGTCCGTAGAACGATTTCAGACGCTGCTTCCGGAAAGCCAGCACCTATCGGTGCGACGATTCGAGTTTGACAATTTGTTGGCCGTCAATTTCGTGGTCTCAGCATTGCTCGGGCGTGGGGTTTCCGGCACGACGTTTGTCGACCCGCAAGGCAAAGGGATCGGAGAGTACGTGAGGGCACGTCTGGTCGATGTGCCGTTGACTTTGCTCGGGACAGAGTAGTTTTCGACCGTGTCTTCCTCGTCTAGTTCCTCCACAACGTATGCGGTCTCTGGTGAGGTGGCAACGATCACGCTGGCACGTCCGGACAAACGAAACGCGTTTGACGCCGTGATGCTGCGTGCGCTTGGTCATCACGCCGAGGCTGCATCGAACGACCCGGCAGTGCGTGTCGTCGTTGTTGCCGCCGAAGGGACGAGCTTTTGCGCCGGAGCAGATCTGGGTGCCAGCAAGAAGGAAGATGCGGGCGCGGCGGCGAGTGCATTGTCGGAATTGCTCGACCACTGGTCGAAACTTCCCAAACCGTTGGTCGCTCGCGTGCAGGGTCCGGTCATGGGCGGTGGAAACGGGCTGTTGGCTGTGTGCGACCTCGTAGTGGCGTCCGCAACTGCCACGTTCGCTTTCCGTGAGGTGAGAGTTGGAGTGGTCCCGGCTGTCATCGCAGTTCCGCTCATGCTGCGCCTAGCTCCGGGCTGCGTTCGCGATGTCATGCTCACCGGACGAACCTTCGACGCCGACTACGCGTGCCTCATCGGTCTTGTGCATCGGGTCGTTCCACCTGATCGCCTCGATGCTGCGCTGGCGGAGGTCGTCGATGCTCTAACGCTTGGCGCCCCAACAGCTCAGGCGGAGACGAAAGCGCTGCTTCGCGAGCTTGCTGGCATGAGTCAATCCGACCAGTTCGCGCGTGCGACGCAAGTATCGCTCGAGCGTTTCGGGTCCGACGAAGCGCGCGAGGGAATGCAGGCGTTTCGCGAAAAGCGTCGACCCCGCTGGTAGCCCTGGCTAGGACAACCCAACAATCGTGCCGTCCGGTTCGAGGTCGATCCGGTGAGCAGCTGGGTGGCGTCCAAGGCCCGGCATCGTGCGCATGTCACCGCAGATCGGGTAGACGAACCCCGCACCAACCGAGGCTCTCACCTCGCGCACTGGAAGCGTCCAACCGGTGGGCGCGCCTTTGAGGGCTGGATCAGACGAAATAGACAGGTGCGTCTTAGCGATGCATACCGGCAGCGAGCCGAAGCCGTTGCGCTCGTAAGTGTCGAGCTGCTTGGTTGCGATCGCACTGTAAGAGACGTCTTTTGCGCCGTAGACCTTGGTGGCCACGGTCTCAATCTTCTCGCGCAGAGTCGCCTCGCTCGGGTACAGCAGTTTGAACTCCGACTTTTCTTCAGCGGCCTCGGCAACAGCCTCGGCAAGTTCTGCGGCACCGCGTCCACCGTCTGAGAAGTGAGTACTTACGGCGACGCGTACGCCCATGTCCGCTGCAATCTCGCGAATGGCGTCGTGTTCGGATGGGTGGTCGCCGGGGAAGGCGTTGATCGCGATGACTGGGGTTACCCCATGCATCTTGATGTTCTCAACCTGCTTACGCAGATTGGCTCCACCGATGTGGACTTCATCGGGATTCTCAGCGAGTAAGAGTTCAGGCAGTGGCTTGCCGGCAACAATGGTGTGTGCGCCGGAATGTGCCTTCAGCGCCCGAACCGTGCTGACGATAACGCCAGCGTCTGGCTTGAGACCGGAAGTACGGCACTTGATGTTGAAGAATCGTTCGGCGCCCATGTCAGCACCGAAGCCCGCTTCGGTAATCAGGAACTCGCCAGTGCGAAGCCCAATGAGGTCAGCGACGATCGATGAGTTTCCGTGCGCGATGTTCCCGAATGGCCCGGCGTGAACCAGCACTGGCGTGTTTTCCAAGGTCTGCATGAGGTTTGGCTTCAGCGCGTCGCGCATGATGACTGCCATTGCGCCACCACCGTCGATGTCGTCCGCGGTGACGGGGTCGCCTGCTTTGGTGTAGCCAACGACTATGCGACCGAGGCGTTCGCGCAACTCTGCGAGCGAACCTGACAACGCGAGAATAGCCATCACTTCTGAAGCTGCGGTGATGTCGAAGCCGGTTTGGCGGGGCACGCCATCTTGTTGGGTCCCGAGTCCAACAACCAGATTTCGAAGGGCGCGATCGTTCACGTCGATGACCCGACGCCAGGTGATGTTGTGCAGGTCCAGGCCAGCCTGGTTGCCATGGTGGAGGTGGTTGTCGACGAGTGCAGACAACAGGTTGTGTGCAGCAGTCACGGCGTGGAAGTCGCCAGTGAGGTGCAAGTTCAAGATTTCCATGGGAACGACCTGGCTATATCCGCCTCCTGCAGCCCCACCTTTGATGCCGAAAGTGGGACCCATGGACGGTTGCCGGATCGCGATAGTCGCCTTGCGACCGATGTGGTGCATTGCCTGGCCGAGACCGACTGTCGTAGTTGTCTTGCCTTCGCCCAAGGGTGTTGGCGTCACGGCCGAGACAACGACGTAACGCGCCGCGGGTCGGTCGGCTAGTTCCTCGATCGCAGACAGTTTGATCTTGGCGACGTTGTCGCCGTACGGCTCGATCAGGTGGGGACCAAGCTCCATCTGGTCGGCGATTTCACCGAGTGGTTTCAAAGTGGCTGATTGGGCGATTTCCAGGTCTGACGGAAACGACATTCCATTCCTTCCGGCTGGGCGGGCGCTCGGCCAACAATCCTCCGGTCCGGAGGTGCTTGTCACGTGATTCCCCAAAATGACTGGCTGCGAGTCGCGTGGCCGCCGCCCATGGGCCTGTCACAGCGTCAGGGAAGGCGCCAGGAGACAGGAGGTGCTCCTTGCTCCTCGAGGAGCTTGTTCACCCGGCTGAACGGTCGAGAGCCAAAGAACCCCTTGCTGGCAGACAGTGGGCTGGGGTGGACGCTCTCCACGACCGGAACCTGCCCCAGCATCGGCTTGAGCGACTGCGCGTCACGCCCCCAGAGCACCGCAGTAAGTGGCCCCCCGCGCTGCACCAGGGCCACGATCGCCGCTTCGGTTACCGGTTCCCAACCTTTCCCGCGGTGTGACGCCGGTGCCCCGGGTTGGACGGTTAGTACGCGGTTGAGCAAGAGCACTCCCTGGTCGGCCCACGGCGAAAGATCTCCGTTAGTGGGGGCGGGGAAGCCGAGGTCATCGACGTACTCGCGAAAGATGTTGTCCAAGCTGCGCGGAAGCGGGCGGACGTTTGGTGCCACAGAAAAGGACAGTCCAACCGCGTGCCCTGGAGTCGGATAAGGATCCTGGCCGACCACCAATACCCGCACCTGTTGAAACGGCCGGGTGAATGCACGGAGGATGTTTGCTCCGGCCGGGAGGTAGCTGCGTCCTGCGGCTATCTCTTCGCGTAGAAACGTGCCCATGGCGGTGATTGCTGGTTCGACGGGTGCAAGCACCTGCGCCCAACCAGGGTCCATCAACTCATCGAGCGGCCGCGCCGTCATCCCAAAAACCTAGCAATGCGGAAGATTCGACCACGTATACGTGGTCGAATCTTCCGCATTGCTAGG
>DATKIY010000242.1:0-2398 GCA_035543875.1 Actinomycetes bacterium
TTGCCACGACCTTGCCGACACCGACCGACCACATCGGCCTGGCGTCCTCGCACCTGTGAGCAAAGGTGCGGCTGTGGAGCAAAGTCAACAGTGTTGACAACGGCGTTGACTTTAGGCACCCTTTGCGGATGGCCACCCGAACCGCCGTACGCCCCACGCTGTCCAGTGAGCGGATTCTCGATGCGGCGCTCGCCCTCATCGACAGCGAAGGCGACGCGAGCCTGACGTTTCGCCGACTGGGTGGGCAGCTGGGCGCGGACCCCACCGCGGTCTATCGCTATTTCCGCAACAAGGACGAGCTGCTGTTGGCGCTCGCCGACCGAGTCATTGACAGAGCGCTGGACGCGATTCCCGAGAACGCCGACTGGCGGCAGACGCTGCGTAGCCTCGCTGTGGAGTCATACCGCTCACTGCTCTTGCACCCGCGCCTCGCCATCTTGGTGGCAGCGCGCACTACCCAAGGCGAAGCCGAGGCTCGTGCCATCGAACGCGTACTCGAAGCTTTGCACCGCGCGGGATTCAGCCCGCAGGAAGCGGTAGGCATCTGGCGTGCGTTCGCCGACACCATGCTCGCGTGGGCCGGGTTGAGTGCTGCGTTTCTCTCACTGCCCGTTGACACCCGTGCCAAGGACGTCAGTGCATGGACGCACTCGTACCAGCTGGTGTCAGCAGACCAGTTCCCCCACTTGCACCGAGCTGGTCCATATCTCGCCGACGCTGAAGTGAACGACCCCTTTCATCTTGCTGTCGAAATCATGCTCGACGGTATTGCCGCCCGACTGTCCCCCGAAACAGGAGCCAAATGAACTCGCATGTGAGCCGACGAACTTTCCTCGCTGGCGCCGGTGCTGCCGGAGCAGTAGTTGCAGCGCCCTTTGTCAGCGGTACTGCGATCGCGTCCAATTCGACTGCGGCAACCATCATCTACAACGGGCGCGTCTTCACCGGTCGTAGGAAGGATTCGGTGCAGTCAGCCGTCGCGATCGACGCGGCCGGGCAGATTATCGCAACCGGAACGTGGGCATCAGTTGTTCGACACAAGGGGAGGTCGACACAGCTCATCGACGCGCAGGGTGGCACCGTGATGGCCGGGCTCCAAGACGGCCACTGTCATCCGATGTACGCGGGACTCCGCTCACTCAGCCCCTCTCTCGATGACGCGGTACTGACCGTTCCGCAGCTACAGGACATTCTCACTTCGCTGTTGCAGGCATCGATCGACAAGGAACCGGACGGGTGGCTCGTCGTCGAGTCGTGGAACCCGGTTGGTCTGTTGCCTGACGGGACTGTCGCCGACAAGAAGTACTTGGACACGTTGGCCACATCACGCCCGATCGCCTTGCGGGGTTCGGACGGACACAACACTTGGGTGAACTCGCGGGCCCTTCAGATTGCTGGCGTCGACTCGAACACACCTGACCCGGTCGGCGGCATCATCGTTCGCGACGGCGGCGAGCCAACGGGGTTGTTGAAGGACTCCGCACAAGACCTCGTGACCCAGTTCATTCCGGGACCAACGTGGGACGAGATGCTCAACTCGTTCGAGTGGGCGTTCGACCAACTGGCCGCTGGTGGAGTGACCTCCCTGCTCGACGCGTGGGTGGAACCGTGGCAGCTCGGCGCATACGCGGAGTTGTCCGCGGCGGATCGATTCCCGCAGCGCATCACCCCCGCGCTCCTGATATCCGCTGGACGGGCCGCCGATCCGCAGGCAGCGTTGGAGTGGGCTCAACGAAAAGCCAAGCACTACGCAGGTATCCCCCGGTTGAACTTCGGCAGCGTCAAGATTTTCATGGACGGCGTCATTGAGTACCCGGCGCAGACGGCAGCGCTGCTCAAGCCGTATCTGGTCGACGGTCAGCCCGGCGACAACTACGGCGAGCTGTATGTCGACGGAACGACGTTGGGTGCCATGACGACAGCATTCGACGGTGCGGGGTGGCAGGTCCACGCGCATGCGATCGGCGATGCGGCTGTACGCGCTGCGCTCGACGGCTACGAAATCGCAATCAACCACAACGGTCAGCGTGGAAACCGTCACACCATCGCTCACCTCCAGTTGGTACACCCCCATGACTACCCACGCTTCGCAAAGCTCGATGTCATTCCCGACATGCAGTTGCAGTGGGCAACGCGCAACGTGTGGACGATGGAGGCACTGCTGCCCTACATCGGACCGGAACGTCATGCACGCATGTACCCCGCACGCAGCTTGCTCGATGCCGGCGCCGCACTTGCGGGCGGTTCCGACTGGCCAGTGGACCCGCTGTACCCGTGGAACCAGGTGCAATCTGCAATCGATCGTTTCGGTTTGTACGGCGAAGGCAGTCCGCTCAACCCGGACCAGGGCATCAGTCGGGTCCAGTCCCTGCGCATGCACAGCAGCGGGACGGCCTAC
>DATKIY010000243.1:0-4714 GCA_035543875.1 Actinomycetes bacterium
ACGAGATACTGGCCCCAGATGTGCTGATACTCGGACACGACCGGGTCGGCCGGGTCGCTGCGGCGGTAGCTTTCTCCGGCGAGCACGGCCTTGCTCGCAGTCGGGTAATGGCTCCTTGGGTACCAGCCGTGCCCTGGGTGGGTGGTTTGGTCCGGAGCGCGGACCCCCGCGTTGACGATGTCAAGGTAGTGGTCAACATCGAGCAGGCTGATTCTCACGGCCGCCGCGTCAAGGTGCTCCCGCAGCACGTGTGCCGCTGTCTCGCATACCGGCAGCAAGCCGATGCTGCGGGAAAGCGCTTCACGCACGATCAAGCAGGCGGCCGGACGAATGACGCGGCGGCGGTCCCATTCCTGCGGCACGTAATCAGGAACTGAAATAACGGACGTCACGTCGGTCATGCCTGTCCCTTGAGCCTCGGCCGTAGCATGACCGGGGCCGACAAGGTTGATAGAGGGACGCAGCGGGTCAGCCCCACTTGCGGCCCGCGCCGACTACAGAGGTCATTGCCACAACGACGGCTGCGGTTCCTAGGACAGAAGCAATGAGCCGGTTTCTCGCCTTTTTCATTTCATGGCCTTTCGGTTAATCCCGCCTGATGCCGGCGTCAAAGTCGACGCCCCCTAGTGCTTGCAATCCACATTGCTAAATCGCAAACAGAGAGTGGAACGCCTCTGCCGCCAATGATTGAAATATCGACAGACCCCGTAAACTCTCGCGCGGCAAATGGGTTAGTCAGTGACTACTTGTGGGCGCGTTACAGTCCGCGCGAGTGATTTTGCTGGGGCGGAGCCGCTGGCAGCCCAGTCATGGCTGGTCGTGTATCACCATTAAAGCCCTCGACAACCGACGTCAACGTGGAAGCGCGCTCCCACCTGAGCATCGCTTCGCGCCTGCCGCCGAACCCCCCGGCCGTCTGACGGAGCCTCAAGTATCTCCTGAGGTGTCAGACGGGGTGTTGTCATCCGACCGGCAAATCGCGGCGCCACACGGACGAGTGCAACCCGTTGGCACAGGTCTGGTTCGAGAGGGTGAGCAGCCTTTGACCCGAATGGGTTATCGACCGCACCCGGACCATGAGACTCCCAATGAATACATCGGCGTCTCGTGGGTAGGAGCTGACTATGGCGAAATACCGAGTCAATAGAGCAGGGGTCACGAACGCCAAGGCCCTTATCGCATCCCGCCGCTACGTCGTCCGGAGCCGTTGGTCCGATGTGCAACCATCGGCGAACGGTGAGAACGACTACCTCGAAACACACTCGTGGTCTGAGTACGGGAGTTGGCACCTAGCGATCAATGACAAGGCAGGTGAGGAAAGCAAGGGGCGGTTTGCGTTTGGCTTTGGAGACTTCCGGCGCATCCACCGCTCGGCCATCATCGCTTGCTACTTCCGCGCAGCGGAATGGGACCACAAGGAGGTTGAGCTCGCGGCCCACCGCCTTCTCCAGGCGCTCGATCAGCAGCGCCAACGCTGAGTACGACGCTTAGCCGGTGGTCTTCACAGTCCGGTTCCTTTGTCTTGAGCGCACAATGACTCATTCGTTGCGGCAACCCTCGTTGCTTGTGCCCCGTAGAGGTCACCGTCTGCTTGGCCGGGCGTGCATTGCCAGGTCATGACAATTGATTCTGCGTGTACGTGTAGATGTTTGGAACCGCCAGGGGCATGAGCTTCTTCCGTAGGAAGTGCTCGCAGAGCGCTCCTGAGGGTGGCGAGGCTGCCGACGTTTATCGCGGCTCTAATTGGGTCACCTAGCGTGCACCCTCACTGGCGCGCGCTATGGCCGCCTCGGGGCGGTCAGATCACCGACTGGCGTAGCGGGTTGGTGAAGTCGATAGCAGCGGTGGCCGAGTAGATTCGGCACATGATTCGTGCCGCGCACGTGATCCTGCACAGCACAAACGCTGAGGCCGATCGGGCATTCTTTCGTGACGTACTCGAATACCCTTTTGTCGATGCGGGGCACGACTGGTTGATCTTCGCTCTTCCTCCGGCTGAGCTAGCTATTCACCCTGCAGACGGCGGCGGTGCTCACGAGTTGTACCTGATATGCGACGACCTCACGGCGTTCGTTGCTGAGATGAGCGAACACGGTCTGACCTGTTCGGACCCGCACACCGAGCGATGGGGGCGGATCACTGATCTCACGCTCCCGGGTGGGGGAACAATCGGCGTGTATGAGCCCGCGCATGCCTCGCCGCTGAACGTGCAGTGACTGCTCCAATATCATCGTGGCAGTCACGCACAATGCTGGCTACCGATCCGCTCTACCCAGGGACATATTAACGATGTGCGAGATTGCCGACGTGGGTCACACTGCCGTTCTCCAGCCGTGAACGTAAGCCGTTGAACCGCAATTACTTCAATGACGCCATTTGGCGACCGTCGTTAGTCGAGGCACGCGTCCTCTCGGTCGGGAGTTTCGAATGCATGCTTTACGACATACGGCCGCCTCATCCTGACTCGAGCGTGGCCTCGGTATCAAACTGTCTCGGAGTATCTCGGGCATGCCGATCCCGGCTTCACCACCAGGGTTTTCACCCACGTGATGCCGTCTTCTGATGACAAGGCGCCCACGCATGTGGCGCACAAGAGGATGCGCACGGGTGGAAATTGGTGGAAAGCGTTGATCGATGTTTCCGCAGTTCAAGGCAGTTTGACGAGATTTGAGCAGGTCAGCAAGCTCCGTTCATCAGATGTCGTAATAGTGATCCAGGGTGTTGTGAGATGCCCCCTGACCAGCAAAGACTCCACTGAGCCCTGCGCCCGGCGCACAGTCGTCGCACCTCGCGATCGACTCTGAGTCCCAGGGTCGAAGTTTCGCCCACGATGTCCCGAGCCCTTCGTTGCTTGAGCCGCTTATCGCGATTAGCGTGAGCGGGTCGATCTCGACGTTGGCCAGTGCTGGGCGCCTTGCGGACATCGAAGGAGCGAAAGATGCTCACCGCCCGGGCGGCCCGACCATGGCATGCTAGCCACGTTTGGCACCAAGAGGATGTGGCAGGTGACGTGGTGACACTAGCTCCCGAAACACGGTACGCGCGCGCGGCGGACGGGATCCACGTGGGCTACCAAGTGGTCGGGTCTGGTCCTGTGGACATTGTGTTCGTCCCCTACGACTACTCCAACATCGAATCCTCCTGGGACTTCGCTCCGTTCGTTTCGTTCGTTCGGGGCTTGGCCTCGATCGGTCGCGTGTTGGTCTTCGATCGGCGTGGCAGCGGCACGTCGGACCGTTCGTGGACCGGAGAAGCAGCGACGATCGAGGCGCAAATGGACGACATCCGCGCGGTGATGGACGCAGCGTCGTCGGGGCGAGCGTTCCTGTTCGGGATCGAGAGCGGCGCGTCGCTCTGCTTCACGTTCGCGGCGACGCACCCGCAGCGCACCTCGGCGGTGATCGTGCAGGCTCCGATGGTGTGTGGAACACCAGCGGCCGACTACCCCGCAACCTGGAGCAGGGAGAGGTACGAAGAGCACTTCGAACGGGTCGAGCATGCGTGGGGAACCGACGCCTTCACCCGTTGGGTTGTCGAGATAAACTCTCCGTCGCTCCTGCACGACGAGTCCACGGTGCGAGAGTACGGAAGGCAGCTCCGACTCTCGGCCAGCCCGGGAGACGCGATCGCCCGCGATCGCGCAGTGATGGAGACTGACGTCCGCCACATCCTTCCTTCCGTTCAGGCTCCGACACTCGTCCTGCATCGAACCGGCGACCTCATGACGAGGGTCGACGAGGGGCGGTACACCGCGGAGCACATACCAGGCGCGCATTTCGTGGAACTCCCAGGAAACGACCACTGGTATCCGCTCGACGATCTCGTCCCCCACATAGCGGAGTTCGTTGAGTCGCTCCGCGTCGAGCAGGCGGATTTCGATCGGGTCCTCGCGACGGTGCTCTTCACGGACATCGTGGGTTCGACCGAGAGGGCGGTCGAACTCGGAGACCGCCGCTGGCGCGATCTCCTCGAGCGTCATCACGCAACCATGCGGGCGATGCTCGCGCGGTACCGAGGGGTCGAGGTCGACACTGCGGGCGACGGCTTCTTCGCGACATTCGACGGGCCAGCGCGAGGCATCCGGTGTGCCCAGGCGATCGTGGACGCGATCCGTCCACTTGGCGTGGAGGTCCGCGCGGGCTTGCACACGGGTGAGGTCGAAACCATCGATCACAAAGTCGGCGGCATCGCCGTGAATATCGGAGCCCGCGTCGGCGCCCTTGCCGGTCCCTCCCAGGTGCTCGTCTCCCAAACAGTCAAGGATCTTGTTGCGGGAAGCGGCCTCACCTTCGAATCCGCCGGCGAGCGAGAGTTGAAAGGCATCCCTGATCGATGGAATCTGTATCGAGTCGTGACATGAGCCCCCCGCCCTCGCGTCCAGAGGCCACGCACAGGATGCGTTGAAAGACGTGCGCGATCGGTGGCACTCTGCCCGGTGATGCCCAGGCGCAGTTCGCTGGCGACATTTAATGGGCGGGGGCTCGGGATTGGCACGGGGAATACGCGTACAGCGTCGGCCTCCAGGCCTTCATCTACGGGTTCCCGTACATCTACAACGCGCAGGTCCGTCACAAGTGGGTCACCGAGCCACGAGATCCAAACTTCATTCCGTACGCAGCCCTAAACAACTTCTGGCATGCGTCGCGACTGATGGACGCCTCGTACCATGATGGCGGTTGCCCTAATAACGACACGCTCTACTCCATCGCGTGGC
>DATKIY010000244.1:0-4784 GCA_035543875.1 Actinomycetes bacterium
TGTCCTCACCGATTTGATTTGATTTATGTTGTTTTTTGTCCGAATCTCTTGACTTCTGTTGGAATCTGCGGCTGAATGTGGGACAAGCCGAGACCGGACCAGCTGAAAATGAGGTGAGCGCCAGATGTACGCCGAAGAGCGACAGCAGGCGATCGTGGCTCGGGCTCGGGCCGAGGGGCGGGTTGATGTGGCGGGGTTGGCCGAGCTCCTGGCCGTTACGCCGGAAACGGTCCGGCGCGACCTCACGAGCTTGGAGCGCAAAGGTGTGCTGCGGCGCGTCCACGGCGGTGCGATCCCTGTCGAGCGGCTTGGCCTGGAGCCTGCAGTGTCCGTCCGCGAGACCGTCCTCACCGCCGAGAAGGAGCGGATCGCAAAGGCAGCTCTCGATGAACTTCCCGAAGAGGGAACGATTGCCATCGACGCCGGAACGACAACGATGCGGCTGGTTGAGTCACTTCCACTTGACCGTGAACTCACTGTTGTCACGAACAGCCTGCCGCACGCGATGGTCTTGGCGTCCCGGCCCAACGTGACGCTGCACATAGTGGGTGGACGGGTGCGTCCCCGAACGTTGGCGTCAGTCGATGAGGCCGCGCAGGAGTTCCTGCGCGGGATCTATGTCGACGTAGCGTTTGTCGGTGCAAATGGCGTCTCACGAGCCCGCGGGTTGACGACCCCCGACCGTTCTGAGGCAGCGGTTAAGCAGGCGTTCATTGCGTCAGCGCGTCGCTCCGTGGTGTTGGCAGATCACACCAAGTTTGGCGACGACCATTTCGCGACCTTCGGACAGCTGTCGGACATTGATGCAGTCGTCACTGACACCGGCGTCGAAGCCGAGCTCGTTGAAGAGATCGAAGCCGCCGGTCCTCGGGTGGTGCTCGCATGATTACCACGGTCACGCTGAATCCGAGTCTCGATCGCACCTTGTTGGTTGCTGAGTTGACGCGCGGTGAGGTGCTGCGTGCCGACGCGACCCGCGACGATCCAGGCGGCAAAGGTGTCAACGTCGCTCGTGCTCTGGCAATGCACGGTGAGCATCCCGTCGCTGTCCTTCCGGCTGGCGGTTCGATTGGCCGCGCCTTGGTAGCGCAGCTCGGCGACGCCGGGGTTGATGTCGAGCCAGTGGCCATCGAAGGCACGACTCGAGCCAATATCACCATCGTCGAGCCGGATGGCGTCACGACCAAGCTCAACGAACCGGGACCCCTGCTTTCAGCGACAGAGATCGACGCGGTCATCGAAGCGGTGAGCAAGCGGGCGAGCGAGGGTGGATGGGTTGTCATCGGAGGCAGTCTCCCGCCTGGCGTTGAGGTCGACGTCATCACGCTGGTCGTCGAGGCAGCCCATACAGCAGGAGCCAAGGTCGCGCTAGATACGAGCGGGCAAGCGCTACGCACTGGGCTTCGGGCCAAACCAGATCTCGTCAAGCCGAATATTCAGGAGCTGCTTGAGGTAGTGGGCGGCGCAGCCAGCACGATCGGCGATGTCGTTGACGCATGTCAGCGCCTTCGGACCCTGGGAGCGGTAGACGTGCTGTGCAGCCTCGGCGCCGACGGCGCGGTGCTGGTGACTGATCAGGCTGTTTGGCAAGCGGCAGCTCCGCCCGTTGAGGTACGCAACACCGTCGGTGCGGGGGATGCACTACTTGCCGGGTATCTGTTCGCCGCAGGCGGCGGCCCCAAACAAGCACTTCGCGTCGGCGTCGCATGGGCGGCTGCTGCGGTTCGCACCCCGGGCACCGGCGTGCCCGTCCCCGAGTTCATTGATGTTGCCGGTGTCCACGTCACCGACGTGCCGGATATCTCTCAGTCCCTCACCGAGGAGTTGGTATGAGCGACCTCATTACGACGGCGCTGGTCGACCTCGACCTGTCGGCCGCTGACAAAGATGCAGCCACTCGGCGTCTGGCTGAGCTGGTCCACGCCGAGGGTCGCTGTACCGACCTTGACGTGTTCCTGGCCGATGTTCAGGCACGCGAACAACAAATGCCCACTGGTCTGGAGGGTGGGATCGGCATCCCTCACGCGCGGTCCAAGTCAGTGACAGAACCCACGGTTGCGTTTGGTCGAGCGCCCGCAGGCATCGACTTCGGGGCTTCCGATGGACCGGCACATCTGATCTTCCTCATCGCAGCTCCCGACGGTGGGGGCGATGCACATCTACAGGTGCTAGCGGCTCTGGCCCGTCGCCTGGTCCATGCCTCATTCAAGGAGGCACTCATGAACGCCAACGATGCGTCTGACGTCGTTGACTTGTTCAAGCGAGAGGTTGTCGTCAAATGAAAATCGTCGCCGTAACTTCCTGTCCCACCGGAATTGCTCACACGTACATGGCTGCCGAAGCGCTTGAAGAAGCAGGTCGCGCTGGCGGTCATGAGATCGACGTTGAGACCCAAGGTGCCGCGGGCGCCGCAACACTGGCTGATGAGGTGATTGGCGCCGCGGACGTCGTGATTCTCGCAGCAGATGTCGAGGTTCGAAACCGAGAACGATTCGCCGGTAAGCCGACAGTTACCGTGTCAGTAAAGCGCGCGATCAACGACGCAGTCGGTGTCGTAGCTGAAGCTGTACGCCTGGCCGCCGCAGGACCAAGTGATAGGCCGGAAGTCATCCGCACTGAGCCGGCGGCCAAGCTTCCGGCTGGCGCCGGAACGGGGACACAAGTCCGTGGCTGGTTGATGACCGGAGTCAGCTACCTCATTCCGTTTGTGGCGGCTGGCGGAATTCTCATTGCGCTGAGCTTCATGATTGGCGGCTACGAAATTGTCGGCGTGAAGGCTGACATACCCGGTTTCCTTGATTCGTTCAGCGTCTTCTCGGGCCACGACTGGGCCGGCTTGATGTTCATTCTTGGTGATGGAATCTTCGGCACGTTCTTGCTGCCGGTGCTGGCTGGATTCATCGCCTACGCGATTGCCGACCGCCCCGGACTTGCTCCCGGCTTCGTGGCCGGCTGGGCGGCCGGAGTGATCGGGGCCGGATTCCTCGGTGCAATCGTCGGTGGCCTCACTGGCGGACTTATCGCACTCGCGATTGCTCGGATCAAGGTGCCGTCTGCGGTTCGTGGAGTCATGCCGGTTGTGGTGATCCCGCTGTTTGCCTCACTGATTAACGGGTTCCTCATGCTTGTGGTCGTGGGCAAACCGATTGCTACGGTCACGGACGGGCTCAACAACTGGCTGAGCAGCCTGGCTGGCGGCAGTTTGATCCTGTTGGGAATCATCCTCGGCCTGATGATGGCCTTCGATATGGGCGGACCTGTGAACAAGGTGGCCTATGCCTTCGCGGTTACCGGTCTGGCTGAAGCGGCAACCTCGGCTTCGTCAACCCAGCTTCAGGTGATGGCGACCGTGATGGCCGCTGGCATGGTTCCGCCGCTTGCGCTCGCGCTCGCGACCGTCGTTCGTCCGGGTTTGTTCAGTCGAGCCGAACGTGAAAATGGGAAAGCCGCTTGGCTGCTGGGCGCTTCGTTCATCACAGAGGGCGCCATTCCGTTCGCGGCTGGCGATCCGTTGCGCGTCATCCCGTCCATCATGGCTGGTAGTGCGTTGACCGGTGGCTTGGTGATGGCCTTCGGCAACGAGCTGCGTGCCCCGCATGGCGGAGTTTGGGTCTTTGGTCTTGTCACTGACTGGCCGCTCTATGTCGTCGCTGTAGCCGCTGGAACGGCTTTGGCCGCGGCGCTCGTCATCTTGCTCAAAGCAGGTACGCGGTCGAAGGACGAAGCCGTGCTTGAAGCCCAAGAAGACGCGCAACTGTTCGCGACGGCGTGACCAACCGCTTATTCCTACTTTGATTACGAAGGAGAAGACGATGGCTGAACGAACCGTCGAAGTGGCAAGCTCGGTTGGTCTCCATGCACGTCCAGCTGCGTTGTTTACGCAGGCCGCTGCGGCGGCGGGAGTGGCAGTCACCATCGGTCGGCCTGGCGATGAACCGGTCAACGCAGCAAGTGTTCTGGGCGTGCTGTCGCTCGGTGTGAGTCATGGCGAGCAGGTGGTTCTGGCAGCCGACGGAGAAGGTGCTGACGATGCACTGCAACAGCTGGTCGATCTGCTCTCGCAGGACCTGGACGCAGAAGAGTCGGCAGCAGGCTCATGAGTGCCGAACCGTTGGTCGGTATCGCCGCAAGTCCTGGTCTGGCTGCTGGTCCTGCCGTTCGACACGATGGCGCCGCCGCTCAATCCGTCGAACCGGCCGCCACGATCACTGAGGCATCGGAACGGGTGTGCGCCGACTTGCGTGAGCGCGCCGCTCGCGCATCGTCGGCAGACGGTCGAGCCGTTCTTGAGGCATTGGTGCAGTTTGCTGCCGACCCGGAGTTGGTTGGGGGAGCAGAAAAGCTGGCAGGTACCGGTGTCGCTGCCCCTGAGGCGGTTCGTTCGGTGGCGAGCCGCTTCGCGGAGAAGTTGGCGTCGCTCGGCGGATACTTTGCTGAACGCGCGCCAGACGTGGTTGATATCGGCGAACGCATGGTGGCTGCCCTTGAGGGCCGAGCAACGGCTGAGCTTCCAAATCCCGGGTATCCGCACGTTCTGGTGGCGCGCGACCTCGCGCCCGCTGATACCGCAACACTGGACGCCAGCGTGGTGATCGCGATCGTGACCGAACAAGGTGGCCCGACCAGTCACACCGCGATTCTGGCACGTGGCTTGGGGATCCCAGCTGTCGTCGCCATCCGGGGCGCTCGTGACGCGACGGACGGGCAGCAGGTCGTCGTCGACGGGGACTTGGGTGAGGTTCATGTCGCGCCCGATCCGACGATCACGCAGGCGCTTCGGCAAC
>DATKIY010000245.1:0-29570 GCA_035543875.1 Actinomycetes bacterium
TCGTGTCCGTGGTCAGGTACTGCAGAACGAGCCAAGCTACGTCAGCATCCTCTGCATCGCGAGGAATGCCGGCCACCGTGCCACCGATCTGACCGACGCCGTAAGTATCAACCCGGTCGTCCGGCACCGGAAACGGCGCCGTGCCATAGTCCACGTCCGACTCGTCCGCCTCAATGAACGCACCGCGCCACTCACCGTCGAAAATCATGGCGACTTTGCCTTGCTCAAACGCGTTGCCGGCATCCCACTCGTGAGCTTTGTAGGGCGCGAAGAATCGAACGATGTTGTCGTAGCCGTACCAATCGGTGAGGTCTTTATCCCATTGCAGGAGCGACTGCCACTGCGGATCGGTTGCCATCGCAGACGTTCCGTCGGGGTTGTACCACTCTGTGCCCCAATTGACACCGTTGAAGATGTTAGGTGTTTCGTACATTTGCTCATTTGTGCTGATAAAGCCCGCGACCTGAATCGTCCCATCCGCGTCACGTTGGGTGAGTTTCTTGGCCATGTCGGTGAGTTCACTGATGGTCTTTGGCGGCTTGGTATATCCAGCATCAGCGAGCAACTTCTTGTTGTAGTACAAACCAAAATCGTCGGTCAGAAGCGGAAGCGAACACTGGTTGTCCTGATAGCTCGTATAAGACAACACCGATTCTGGAAAAGTGGCGGCCATGTCCAAGCCCGACGCGTCGATATAGGGGTTGAGGTCGCGCCAGGCGCCGCTTTCGCAGTATTTGGCAACGTTGTCCGGACCCTGCGACATGACTATTCCCGGGGGCTGACCACTCGCGATAGCCCTAGCGACATCCTCGTCGTTCTTTCCGGGGACGTACTTCGCTGTGAGCCAGGGAATCTCTTCGTGCAGCCGATCCAGCGAAGCCTGCATGATGTCTGCTTCTCGTCCAGTGAATGACCCCCAAACCGCAATGTCGGTCGGGGCGTGCGATGCGGTGGGGTCGATGGCCTGGACGTTGACTGGGTCAGACGAACCACCCCCCGCGGTACAGCCAGCCAACGCGAAGGCCATGCCTGAAATCCCTGCAACAACAATCCGTTCGGAATTGCTGAACATGCTTCCTCCTCGTCAGGCCGGCGCTGCAGTCAGCGTCGCCGGGTTGTGCGTTGCTTTGTCGAAAACCTCGCTACGGGCGAGGTCCAGTGCGGTTGCAAGCGCGCCCTGAAGAACCGCGTCGGTCCCCAGAGCCGAGACCTCAATCGTCAGCTCAAGTGGTGAGACCTCCTGGATGCGACGCGTGATCCCGTCGCGAAGCAAGTCAGCGTTTCCACCAATTCCTCCGCCCAGAACCACAAGCGAAGGATCAACCACGGATGCGACAGCTGCCAGCGCCAGTCCGATCCGCTCCGCCTCCGCGTCAACCACGCTGAGCGCAATCGGATCACCTGATCGGGCTGCGTCAAAAACTCGCTCCGCGGTCAGTCGTCCGGTCATCCCACTCTCGCGCGCATCACGGACCACGGCGGCGGCGCCGGTTGCCGACTCCAACAGTCCTTGGTGCCCTTTTCGTCCCTCACGTTCACAGATGGGTAGATAACCGATCTCGCCTGCTGCGCCTGTGGCGCCGCGGTAAAGCCGGCCCCCCAAGACCAGTCCCATTCCAACGCCGGTACCGATTGAGACAACAACGAAGTCGTCCACGCCACGTCCATGGCCGAACCGATGTTCGGCCATGGTGGCCAGGTTCACGTCGTTTTCGACGACAACATCACCTAAAAGTTCACGTAACCGTTTGAGGACAGTCGCTTTACCCCACCCGGGCAGGTTCGTTGCTAGGTCAAGACTGCTACCCCCAGGTCTAACAATCCCTGGTGTGCCCAGGACCCAGCGAGTCACCCGATCGCGTCGCACACCCGCGTCCTGCAGCAGCTCATCGAGGAGGTCTCCTAACCGCTCAAGGAGAGCTTCGGCGGACCGAACGGTTGAACGACGTTCTCGCTGCGCGATAACAACTCCGGATAGATCAGCAACCGCCGCCCTGATCCACCCTCGGCCCACATCGATACCGACGACCGAACCCGCGCGCGGATCCACCTGGTAAAGCACAGCAGCAGGACCCTTGCCGCCGCGGGAACGACCGACCTCTCGAACCACCGCGCTACCCACGAGGCGATTCAGCGCCAGCGAGACAGTTGGCTTGGAAAGTCCGGTATCTCGGGCAATCTGAGCCCGCGAGATCGGTCCCGATCGGCGGATGAGCTCAAGCACCGTACGAGCGTTCAGCGAGCGCAGCAGACTCGGCGTTCCGCTCGGGAATTCGGAGCGAGCCGTCGTCACAGTTCCCCTCTGAACGAGCCAGCTGAAATATTGTTCGTAAAGTTTCCTACCTAACGTTTCCGACGCTACTGTCACCGTGGACGCTGGTCAAGGAACGCCGAGAAATGGGGACGCCATGCGAGCGAGAAAGGGTCAGGTGGCGCTCACTTTTGACATGGAACACCCGTCACGGCGCCACCATGATCCACTCGCCCCGACCGCCATCTTGGACAGCCTGCGAAACACAAACGTGCGCGCGACTTTCTTCGTCCAAGGCCGGTGGGCCCGAGCCGAACCAAACCTGGCCGCCCGCGTGGTCAACGATGGCCATCTGATCGGGTGTCACAGCAACTTCCATGCACCCCTGGTGCAACTGACCGATGAAGGAATCCGATCGGATGTTGAGGCAGCCTCAAACGCCATTGGCGAAGTAACGGGTCGGGAACCCCGTCCCTGGTTCCGCTGTCCGTTTGGCGCGGGCCACGACGACCTGCGGGTGCTCCGAGTGCTTCGCGACTGCGGCTACCGCAACGTGCATTGGAACGTCGACCCACAAGATTGGCTTGAGTCGACAACAGCCGACGCCCTCATCCAGTCCGTGCTTGATGGCGTGACGCAACAGCCCAACGGAGCCGTCGTGCTGCTACACACTTGGCCAGCAGTTACGGCAGCTGCTCTTCCGATGTTGATCGAACGACTAGCTGCTTCCGAGCGTGAGTGCGTCGGAATCGATGACCTGGAATCCATGGCAATCCAAGGAAAGGACTGACGATGGCAGGAGTCCGTCTCGTAGGCGTCTCTAAGGTCTTTGACGGCGGAGCGCCCGCAGTCAACGACGTTTCCATCGACGTGGCGGATGGCGAGTTTGTAGTTCTGGTCGGCCCTTCCGGCTGCGGTAAATCGACGCTCTTGCGCATCGTTGCGGGGTTGGAGGAGGTGACCGCAGGCGAAGTCTGGATTGGTGAGCGAGAAGTGACGGACCTGGATCCGAAAGATCGAGACATCGCGATGGTGTTCCAGAACTACGCTCTGTACCCACACATGACAGTCAGGCAAAACATCGGCTTTGGTCTACGACTGAGGAAGCAACCAAAGGCTGAGTCTGCAGAGCGAGTCGACGAGGTGGCCAAGCTACTGGGCATCGAGGACCTACTGGATCGAAAGCCTGGTCAGCTGTCGGGTGGGGAAAGGCAGCGTGTCGCGATGGGAAGGGCACTGGTTCGCGAGCCGCAAGCGCTTCTGATGGACGAGCCCTTGTCGAACCTGGACGCAAAACTGCGTGTTCAGGTGCGCGCTGAACTCAACCGAATCCACGCACGGCTCGGCACAACCACGCTCTACGTGACACACGACCAGATCGAGGCCATGACACTCGGTGACCGCGTCGCGGTGATGCGCGATGGAGTCTTGCAGCAGCTCGACACGCCGCGCGTTCTCTTTCACGAACCAACTAATGTCTTTGTTGCGTCATTCATGGGCTCTCCGGCCATGAATCTGACCGAAGTCGACGTGCAACGAAACGGCGATGGAATCCAGCTCATGCTCGGTGACCAGCCGCTCCCGGCCCCGACGAATGCCGACCTCAGCGACTATCTGGGCGGCCCAATCATTGTTGGCGTTCGTCCGACCGATCTCGCCGAGCCACTCGACGGACAACACCTGGGCTGGCCGACTATCGACATTCTGGTTGATGTCGTAGAGGAACTTGGTACCGAGGCAAACGTTCTCTTCAGGCTCGCGCCCAAATCTTCGGAAGCGATTGAGCCGCAAGCCGGTGTGGTGAGCGATTCCGAGGTATTTACAGCCACCGTCGACGCACGCACTCAGTTGCGCGCCAGAGATCGGGCTCGGCTGGCCGTTGACATGAGGAGGCTGCATTTGTTCGACACGGTCACCGGCCTTGCGGTGAGTCGCACTCCAGCCTGAGACTCGGAATTGCACGTGGAACAGACGTACACAGCGGGCTTCCTGGAGAGTAGGTTTCAAGCGTTTTCCTCAACCAAGGAGTGTGCGTGTCCGACCAACCGACCCCCCGCGCGCCGTTGCCGCCATTCGATGAAGCCGCTGCCCGCGCGAAGGTGCAGCTAGCCGAGACCGCGTGGAACACTCGTGATCCTGAACGCGTGGCAGGCGCATACACGAAGGACTCAAAGTGGCGTAACCGCGATGAGTTCATCGAGGGTCGAGCCGCCATCGTCGCCTTCCTGCAGCGCAAATGGGAACGCGAGCTTGACTATGCACTTCGCAAGCAGCTGTGGGCCTTCGGTGGAAACCGCATCGCCGTCCGGTTCCAGTACGAGTGGCACGACGCGGCAGGCAAGTGGTTCAGGTCATATGGCAACGAGAACTGGGAGTTCGACGAGCAGGGGTACATGCGTCGCCGGGAAGCGAGCATCAACGACGTCGCGATCGACGAAACAGAACGCCGGATTCACGGGCCAAGAGCCGAAGGTGACTCGAGCGGGATCCCCCTCAGCTGACCGGCCAGTCGACCGCGCTTCGCATAGGTGGCCCTCTACCGCGACTGTTCTGAAAGTTTGGGTAGCAACCATCTCGTGATGGCCAGCGACTCGTCTTCCATGGGGGCAAACCAACCCTGGTCATAGGCCCGCGAACTCATGCCACGCTGAACTAGCTCACAGATAGTCCAGTCTTGCTTGTTCGTGATCTCCCAGAGTTCAGCCGCATCCGAGGGATCAAATCCCGCGGACGCGACTGCATCACGCTCGAAGAGCAGTTCGCAGACGATCCGGGTTCGATTGATCGCCAGCGGTTGGAGGGTGAAGGCTGCAACATGCTCTGCTGACAACGACAACAGCAAGTTTGGGTAGACCAGTTCTCCCTTATGCCTGACCTTTTCGTCGTCGTCCAGTTCAGGAAATGGAAGCCGATTGCTGGTCCCAGACATGGTGAAGGTCCAAGCGCCTTCACGGTGCGGAATGCCCGCCGCCCAGTCCAGGTCGGCACCGCCAGCTGCGAAGGCAGGAACCAGCGTTGAAAGCTCTGGGTGCACGGGTCCACAGTGATAGCACTCGTTGTAGTTCTCGGCGATGACTTTCCAGTTCGCTTCGACGTCATAGGTAGCTCGGTATCCCACCTGCAGATCGCTGAGCGGGTAACGGATCGTTCGCTCCGGAACGACCCCGAGGGAGTCCAACAACGGCTCGGCCTCCGACGGAGTGGGGTGAAGCCACAGGAACCCACCCCAGCCGTCCGCTCCAAGTGGATGAAGCGAGAACAGCTCTGGGTCGATGTCTCCGGCCAACGGAGATGATCGGAGTCGACCGTCCAGGTGGTAGGACCACGAGTGATACGGACACCGGATTGACTTGATTTCACAAGCCGCTGACGCTTCACCGTCAGCAGGAGCAGGGATCAGCTGAGTACCACGATGGCGACACACGTTGTAATGGGCGTGCAGTTGTCCGTCGGTCGCGACCGAGGCAAGAACGGACTCACCAAGCACATCGACGGTGACCACTCGATTGGGGATCAGCTCGCCGGTGGTCTTCGAGGCCAGTCCCAATTCGTCGAGACGGCCGACGCAGGTCCATGCACGCATGAGCACTTGTTCTCGCTCCAGCAACCAAGACGACTCATCGACGTAGTGGTGTCGAGGCAGCGCCGGCTGAAGTGTCCCCGTGCCACAGGTTGGAGTGCCTACAGCGACGTCAGCAGATTGACCCATGCGAAAACGCTAACGGCTTAGAACCGCCTAAGGACAATCTGCGAAGTGACCGGAGGTCACGTACCGAAGGCTCGTTTGAGCATCGAGACCAGAGATTCGGCCGTGGCCGTCGTCCGCTCCACATTCGCTTGGCGAAACAGGCCGCTTCTATCCAGGTCGTCCGAAAACGCGCTGCCCTGAAAGCCATCAAGAATCCAGTCAAGGATGGCAGCAACGAGAAGCGGATCGTGGCTAGGTGCAATTTCGCCCGTTGATATCCCAAACTCGACAAACTCGATCGTTCGGTCTGGATCCTCACTGCGCAGAAAGCGGTTTATTTGTTGCTGCGCGTTACGGTCGCCGCAGCTTCGGCCGAGAAAGTACATGCGCAGGGGAAGCGAATCCGCCGAGTGGCTGGCGGTCTTGGTCCACCAGTAGCTCAGCACGGCGTAGAACCCATCGGTCAGCACGGCTTCTGGAACATCGAGCCAGGAGCTGTTGTTGGCCATAACGTTCTTGTACGAGGCGACAAACAGCTGTTCTTTAGAACCAAAATGTCTCAGTACTGCACCTTTGGTCACTCCGACCTCTGCCGCGATGTCTTCGAGTTTCGCGTCGGCATACCCGACGTCGGCGAAAACTGGACCAGCTACATCAAGAATCTTCTGTCGGGTGGCCTCGCCCTGTGCGGTCGTTCGTCGCTGGTCCGGTTTCATGAGGCACGTGCCCCCTCGCCGGCCGACAACCTCGATTTCTGTTCTCCCGCATCGTCGAAGTTCGTCGGGGCCAGCCACCGTACGAACCGCTCCTTGATGCCTGGCCAGTCGTTGTTGACCATCGCGTACCAGGCGGTGTCTCGGTTGCGTCCTTTAACCACTTGGTCGTAGCGGAAGGTGCCCTCGTACGTGAATCCGAACCGGATCGCAGCTGAACGAGAGGGTTCGTTAAGCGCGTTGCACTTCCACTCATAGCGGCGATAGCCCAGCTCCTCAAATACGTACTGCATCATCAGGAACATCGCTTCAGTGCCAGCCCGCGACCGTTGAAGGAGCGGGGAGAAATTGATGTGACCGACCTCGACCGCTCCCGAGCTCAGAGCGACACGAAGGTAGCTGGCAACACCAACAGCTTGATCCCTCGCAAGATCGCGGATGGCATAGAACATGAGGTCGTCAGCCGTCGCAACCTCTTCCACCCAATCTCGGTAGTCGGAGATGGCGTCGAACGGGCCATACGGAAGGTAGGTCCAGTTGACACCGTCGCTATCAGTGGAGTTTGCCGCGAACAAGTCCGCGGCGTGCACGTTCGCATCTAAACGTTCGACGTGGCAGTAGCGACCAGGCAAGAGCTTTGCGGTCGGAGGAAGCGCCCCCTGCCAATCGGGCACCTCGAAACCCACCGGCTGTCCGTGCTCGTTGGTGTGCAGCGTCACAGCCACGACGATACTGACCGCAGCAATGGCCGAGTCGAACGCCCGGCGCGCGTCACCCCTCGCGTTGGTGTTGTTGTGCTAGGTCCTGCAAGCGACGAATATCGATGATGTCTGCCTTGGCGGCAGCCAGCCGAACCGGTGTAATGGCCACCAACGTCGAGGTCCGACGGCCACCTTCAAGGACTGCTCGTTCGCCCAGGATCGCGCCCGGGCCCACTTGAGCGACACGTTCGCCGTCGACCTCGACGCCGAGTACGCCATCGAGAAGCAGAAATAGCTCGTCCCCCGGTTCACCCTGTTTCGTGACGAAGGAGCCTTCCGGCAGCCGACGCACATCTGGCCGCTTGCCCGCTTTCATAATCTGGCTGGACATCTGGCGTTCGAGCTCGGTCTCGGCGGCTGTAACAAGCGCCGGAGAATCCTGCTCGCCCCACGGAGTGCGATCACCGAAAGAGTGCGCAACCCAGGTTTTCTGGTCTGTTACACCGCTCTTCAGCGCCAACTTGCCGTCCGTGCCGTAGACCCAATGACGCGGGAACGCACTTGCTCCAGCGAGCTCGACCTTCGTTTGTCCATCCGCGAGAACGGTCAGCTCCAGCGTCGTCCAAACGATCGGCGCTTGCCACTGCACGAACGGTGGGTGAGGAACCGGACGTGGCAGCGGAACACCGGTCCTTCCACCAACCGTTTGACGGAATAGCACACTTCCCTCGCCGATCACCGGCTCCGGCTGCATGTCGGGAAGGGTGACCGCCCGGAAAGTTGCGCCAACCTTGGCGACCCTGACAGTTGTCGATCCGATCACAATTCCCGCCTCTGGGTTGAGACCAGCAGCGAGGATTCGACCGTCCTCGACATCTACCCAGCCCGACAGCACGTTCGCGAATCGAAAAGCATCGCTATCACGCAGGGATCGAACCTGCTCAACACTTTCAACAACGTCGGGTGGAGGAGCGTCATAGTGGGCAACGCCAAGGTCGAATCCACCCTTGAGCGCACCGTGGACGGACTCGCTGGGGATCCATGAGATTGATATGGCCTGAGCTTCGATGCGCATTACAGGTTCCCGTCACCGTCGGTTGTGGTCACGCTGGCTGGTACGGGTATAACCCAGGAATACTGAGAATGGAAGGGCAGACCCCCTACACTTCGCTGATCGCAACATCCGCTAAGGGGGGAAATGTCCGCGCCGGTGGAGTCCGTAACAGCAACGCAGCCCGGTGCCGGCGGCATAACCGAAAGTCGTGGTCCTGTTTTCATTGCCGGGGCAGTCTTTCTCGCAGTTTTCACCATCGCCGTGGTCGTCGTTCTAGTCATCAGTTTCACCTCCGGCGTCCCGACCCACGCCGTCAGCAGCGGCACGGATTCGCCGGACGCGGCCACGGTCTCAACAGAGGGTGTCTCACTTGTCCTTCCGGCGGGCTGGCGCGAAATACCAAGCGACGACTTTGAGGTGTTCCTTGCCAGAGCGGGTGACGAGCACCCGCCGCTGGCTTCGGCATTTCAACGGATATCGAACGTAATGGCCGAGCATGAGTTCGCCCTGTTTGCCTATCGCCAGAGCACGTCCACCGACGCGCTCATCGACAACGTGAACCTCTTGGTCCGGACCAGCGGAGCCGTAGCTCCCGACACGCTTGCTGCTGCGATTGAGCAACAGCTACAGGACACCGGAGCCCATGCCATAGTTAGCACTGCCATCACGGTGAACGGTCGAGATGCCCTCAAGATGACTTTTCAAATCCATACGTCCACCATGCGATCGACGGTGTATACCACCCAATACTTCGTTTTCGGCAGCGACAAGTTGGCGGTCCTGACCATTGGGACTGGAGAGCCAGACCAAGGTGAGGACGCGGCCGCCATCGCCGAAAGCATCACCTTCGACTGAATCACCTCAAACGACTGAATTGAAAGACGGAAAGGGAAGCATGTCGAGTCCGCCTGCAGGTTGGTACCCGGATCCAACAAGTGTCGCCTCGGGGGGGCTTCGCTGGTGGGATGGAACGAACTGGACCGACAACGTCTCCCAGGGCGTAGCGCCGAGCCCACAACCCGGTGCGCAACCACACGGGTCGCACGCCGCACCTGCTGGAGCGAAGACAAACCGAAGCTTGGGTTTTGGCGTCCTCGTTGGCGTTCTTGCACTGTTTATCGTTGGTCTCATCGCGGCAGTCGCAGTGAGCATCATCACGACCGACTCAGCAACGACCGTTGCGCAACCGAAGGGCAAGGCCGTCGGATCTGATACTGCGACGGTCGTCTTGCCCGACGGCTGGAAGGAGGTCCCACTGGGCGATGAGGATTTACAGGGGTTCATCGACCAGGCGCAAGCTCGCGCACCACAGATGGCAGCAGCGCTTAAGAACTCGCTAACCGGTGTGAAAAGTTCTGACTTTGTTCTGTACGCAATCCGGGAAAAGACGTCATCGGAAGAGTTCGTCGACAACGTCAACCTGCTTGTTCAGCCCAGCAACGGGTCGGATCTCGACTCGGTCTCAGAACAAGCTACGAGCGAACTCGGCCAACTTGGTGCAACGAACATCTCAAGCAGCGAAATCAAGATCGGCGTACACGACGCTGTCAAAATGACGTACACCATCGATCTGGCGGCTCCTGGGCAGTCCCTGTACGGATCGCAGTACTACATGGTTGAGGGGGACTCGGTCGCCATTTTGACGATTACCACGAGGGACCCCGACCAGGGAAGTGACGCCACGGCGCTAGCACAAAGCCTGCGGGTTGGATGAAGCCCTCGCCGGTGCGCCATGATGGCTAGATGACAGGGCCAGGTTCGATCGACGAGCCAACTGAACCAGCCCACGCGCCCCCTGTCGCGTCGCCAACCTCTGGCGAACTGGTTGTGAGTTCGAGGCCACTTCCTCCCGAGGCTCTCGCGGAGGCGGTTCTGGGTGTCGTCGCGATCGCGATCGAGACGCTGCGCACCGGGATGGTTGGGCGGCGACCAGGGCCATCGGTTCCCGTCGACGCTGCCCTTGAGGTCACCTGGCAGGTCTGCTCACGATCCATCCGCACCATGGAGCTGGTAGCGCGTGCTAGCGCGCCGGTTGGCCATTTACTCGTCAACCCGCCCATGGTTCCCACGGCGATACGACCGGCGACTCTCGTCAGCGACGCTTCGACGGCGTGGAGGCAGCGACTCCCCCAGGCTGTAGCGGCGACGTCGCAAATTCGCGACGCCGTAGTCCCCAGCGTTGTCGACCAGGTCGTCACGTCCATAAATCTCACCGAGCTCGTGCTTCGTCGAGTGGACCTCGGAAGGATTGTCACAAGCGCGCTAGACCAACTCGATCTGACAGACATCGTCATAGAGCGGGTCGACCTCAATCGAGTGGCCAACGCGGTCCTCGATCAGATCGACCTCGATCAGATTGCGCGCGACCGCATGGACCTCATGGGGTTGGCTGAGTATGTCGTCGACGGCATTGATCTTCCTGAAATCATCCGTGAATCAACCGGCTCAGTGGCATCAGAGACCGTGCGCAGTGTTCGACTGCAGAGTGTCAATGCTGACGACGCTGTACAGCGGCTGGTCGACCGAGTACTGGTATGGCGAAAGGGCCGATCTGTGGAGGCACCCACAGGGTCGCAACCCGTCGACGATGGAACCGGAGACACTGAGTCGTCCGCTCCGGGCGAATCGGATGGGCAACCATGACACACGAAATCAGTGCGCTCCCGATTGAGGCTCGACCGTTTCAAGGCAAACGTGCGGGGATCGTTAGTCGCGTCATCTCAAACAGTGTGGATTTCGCGGTCATCGTCCTAGTGCTCATCGGCATCTATGCATCGTGGAGTGCGTTCGTATTCCTTCGCAACCCGCCAGGGTTCACATTCCCTAGTCCAAGCTTTTTCGGGCTCTTCGTCATCGATGCCACGCTACTCATCGCCTACTTCACGGCGGCTTGGGCGACCACAGGACGAACGTACGGCGACCATCTGATGGGGCTACGGGTCATCAACTTCAGAGGCGATCGGTTGCGTTGGATAGGCGCCCTCCTGCGGGCCGGGTTTTGCGTATTTTTTCCGATCGGCTTGTTCTGGGTCGTGATCAGCAATCAGAACCGTTCCGTGCAAGACGTCGTCCTACGTACTTCGGTTATCTATGACTGGCGTCCCAAGCAACCACGCCCAAATTCGCGCGATCAGGTTTGACCCGCCTACCCTGACCCCATGGGGAAAGTGCTGGAACAGATCGACGACCGGTTACTTGAGTTCATCCAGCGCCAACACCTCTACTTCGTTGGCACCGCTCCGAGCAGCGATGACGGACACATCAACCTGTCACCGAAGGGACACGCCGACACTTTCAGCGTCGTCGACCAGCACACAGTTGCTTACCTGGACCTGACGGGGAGCGGTGCGGAGTCGATCGCCCATCTTCGGGAAAATGGCCGGATCGTCATCATGTTCTGCGCATTCGATGGGCCGCCCCAGATTGTCAGACTGCACGGCCGAGGCCGCGTAGTCACACCTGGCGACGATGAATGGGCAGGTTTGTTTGACCGGTTTCCCGACCGCCCTGGTGCCCGAGCCATTGTGGTCGTCGACGTCACCCGAATCAGCGACTCATGCGGTCAAGCCGTACCGCTCTACGACTACGTGGCTGACCGAGATCTGCTGTACCGGTGGGCCGAACGAAAATCAGACGAACAGCTCGACGAGTACCACCGCACGCGCAACGCGACGAGTATCGATGGGTTACCGGGGCTGCCCGCTCCCCGACGGATCAATGCTCCGTAGCAACGCGTTGAACCACCCGCGGACCTGATCACGGGCGCGTGGAAGGATCACAGCCATGTCGGGCGAACGTTCGCGCAACCTCGCAGCGCGAGATGCTGCCAATGTTTGGCATCCATTTACCCAGCACGCGCAATGGCTTGACGACGACCCCCTGGTCATCGACCGGGCAGAAGGCATGTACCTGTTCGACGCAGAGGGACGTCGCTATCTCGACGGCATATCGTCGCTGTGGGTGACCGTGCACGGCCACAAGGTCCCCGAGATCGACAACGCGATCCGTAACCAACTCGATCGGCTGGACCACTCGACGTTCCTCGGCTTCACCCACGAACCGGGTATCGAACTTGCCGAGAAGCTGTTGTCAACCGCTCCGAGCCCCGAACCCGGGTCCGGCCGAGCGCCACTATCTAAAGTCTTCTACGCAGGCGATGGCGCTTCAGCCGTTGAAGCGGCCATCAAGATGGCGTTTCAGGCGAAAGCACAACAAGGCGAGGATCGGCCTTACTACCTCCACGTTGCAGAGGGTTATCACGGTGACACCCTCGGCGCCGTCAGTGTCGGGGGCATTGACTTGTTCCACCACACCTATAAACCGATCCTGCTCGAAACTCTTATGGTCAGCTCGCCTGGTGTGCTGTCAGCGGAGCAAACGCGAGTCGAGCGTGCTGGCGAAGTACTCGCCGAGCTGAGCGAACTGCTTGGACGACACGGCAGTCGCACCTGCGCAATCGTTGTTGAGCCGATGGTTCAGGCCGCAGGGGGCATGCTGACCCACGATTCCAGTTTCCTGCGAGGAGTTCGGGACCTTGCTGATACGCACGGTGCCTACCTCGTGGCAGACGAAGTAGCTACCGGCGTCGGGCGCACCGGCCGCATGTGGGCTGTCGAGCATGCCGACGTCGTACCGGACCTCCTGACGTGCGGGAAGGGGATCACTGGCGGCTACCTTCCGCTGTCAGCTGTCCTCGCTACCGACGAGATCTACGGGTCTTTTCTCGGGGACCCGGGTTCTGGACGCACGTTTTTTCACGGACACAGCTACACGGCCAATCCGCTTTGTGCAGCGGCCGCAATCGCCAACCTCGATCTGATGACTGATCGGAACACCGTGAGCAGAGCCGAGCAAATTGGTGAACGAATCGGCCAACTGACCAAACCGTTAGCCGATCACCCGGCCGTGCGAGAGATTAGACGCATCGGCACCATGACCGGAATCGAAGTGACCTCAAACCGCGATCGCACTGGATTCGACGTCTGTCGCCGTGCCCGCGACTTCGGCGTCATCCTCCGGCCACTTGGCGACGTGGTCGTCCTGATGCCACCACTCGCAATGCCTGACGAGCTGGTCGACGAACTAGTTGCCGTCACTGAGCGCAGCATCACTGACGTCGCGGGAAAGGTATGAACGCAGAATGTGGTCCGTTCTTGGACCCGTCCGATCCCGAGTTCGGTCGAAACCCGTATGAGTTCTACGACATGCTGAGGGCAAACGAACCGATCACTCCAGTCACGCTGTCCAACGGCACAACTGCCTGGTTTGTGACAACGGCGGAGGCAGCGCGCGCCGTACTCGTCGACTCCCGGATCTCAGCACGCCCGCCCACCAAGGAACGCCAAACTGAGCGCGTCGGGCTCGAAAACCACATGCTGAACACGGATGCCCCCGAACACACTCGCCTTCGGCGGCTCGTTGCGGCGACCTTTTCCACTGCCCGCGTTGACGCCCTGGCGCCCCGGATCACTGAAATTGCTGACGACCTGCTTGAACAGCTAGCCACTGCTACTGATGCTGAAGAACCTGCGGACCTCGTCAGTTCTTTTGCGTTCCCGCTACCGGTGGCAGTGATGTGTGAGGTTCTCGGCGTTCCATACGACGACCGAACGACCCTGCGAGGCTGGACCTACACTGTGTCTGCGCCAAAGGCCAGCGTCGGCAATGACGAGCAGCGCGATGCCTGGGCCAGCCTGCACCAGTACTTTGCCGAACTCATAGCGCAAAAGCGCCTCTCACCCGGATCCGACCTGTTCAGCCACCTCATCCATGCCCACGACGATGAGGGAACACTCACGTCGGACGAGCTGTTGTCGATGGCTTTCCTGCTGTTGTTCGCTGGCTACGAGACGACGATGAACCTCATCTCGGGTGGCGCTCTCACCCTGGCAACCCATCGCAGCCAGCTCCTCCAGCTGGGTGACGAACCTGATGCTGACTCGTGGACCCGTTCGATCGACGAGTTGCTGCGCTACCTATCTCCGCTCGAAGGGGCAACCTGGCGTTTCACGACAACTGCCTTGACCTGCCAGGGTGTAAGCATCCCAGCAGGTGCTTCGATTTTGGTCTCACTGGCTGCGGCCAACAGTGACCCAGACGCTTTCGACGCCGCTCGACAGTTTCAACCCGACAGACTCCCTAACCGACACCTTGCCTTCGGGTACGGACCGCATCACTGCGTCGGTGCCCAGCTAGCGCGGCTTGAGTCGCGGATTGCTCTGTCGCGACTGTTCGCCCGCTTCCCGGCGATGCGACTGGCATGTCAACCGAGTGATCTCTCGTGGCGGCCGGGACTCCTCGTTCGCGGCCCGGCGCAACTGCCGGTGCACCTCGACGACCCGCTTGTTCATCTGGCCACGGCACGAAACGACCGCTCGTCTCGCGGCGTGGATCGCCAGCTGAGTGTGAGGGGATCGGAAACCGAACTTCTCGATTTAGCAAGCAACGACTACCTGGGTCTAAGCAGACATCCCAGAGTGCTCGCCGCCGCGGTCGACGCGACCAAGACATGGGGTGCAGGATCGACTGGCTCCCGGCTCGTGACCGGTTCCCTCGAACTCCATCGCGACCTTGAAGAGGCTCTGGCTATGCATGTCGGCTCAGAAGCCGGCCTGGTCTTCTCCTCTGGTTACCTGGCCAACCTCGGACTCATCACCGCCTTGGCAGGTCGCGGTGACCTGATCGTGTCGGACGAGCTCAACCATGCATCAATCGTTGATGCGTGCCGACTATCGCGGGCTCGGATCGCAGTCGCGCCACACAACGACGTGGATGCGGTTGAAAAACTGCTCATGGATCGGCACGAGCGACGGGCTGTCGTCGTTACGGACGCCGTCTTCTCCGTCGACGGAGATGTCGCCCCACTCGCAGAACTCGTCGTGGCGGCGCGGCGCGGCGGCGCGCTTGTCGTCATCGATGACGCTCACGGACTCGGCGTTGTTGGCGCCAACGGCCGCGGAACCGTCTTCGAAGCCGGACTCGCGGGTCAGCCCGACGTTGTTACAAGCGCGACGCTGAGCAAGGCGCTGGGATCGCAGGGTGGGGTCATCCTCGGCGCCCGCACCGTCATCGATCATGCGATCAACATTGCGCGACCTTTCATCTTTGACACTGGACTCGCGCCGGCTTCGGCTGGCGCGGCGACGGGCGCGCTCAAAGTCTTGACCGAGGAGCCCGAACTGGCCAACCGCGTCCGCGTACGCGCTGACCAGATCGCGGCTGCCGCACGCAGCGTTGGGCTGACGGCGACGACCCCACATGCGGCCGTCGTGTCGGTACTCATCGGTCGACCGGATGACGCAGTCGCTGCTCGTGACACCTGTCGAGATCATGGCGTTTTCGTCGGATGCTTTCGCCCGCCATCCGTCCCCGACGGACTCTCGCGGCTACGGCTAACTGCGCGCGCGAACCTAACCGACAGCGACATCGCAATGGCGACGGCCGCACTCCAGCAAGTCGCGAATCAACTCCCCGGAATCCGTCGATGAGCATTTTGGTAGTCACTGGCACGGGGACTGGCGTAGGTAAGACCGTCGTGACTGCGGGGATCGCTGCGCTGGCGCTGCGAAACGGGCAGACCGTCGCTGTCGTCAAGCCTGGTCAGACGGGGATTGGCGACGGCATGCCCGGCGACCTCGACGATATCCGGCGCCTGGCCGGCGTTGAGACCGTCCAGGAGCACGGCCGGTTCCCTGATCCGCTGGCGCCGGCAGCGGCAGCTCGGCTGGCGAGAAAATCATTCGTCAACTTGCGTGAGTCGGCGCAACGCATTGCTGCCCTCGACGAGACGTTCGACCTTGTGCTTGTCGAAGGCGCTGGGGGCCTGCTCGTTCATTTCGATGATGCCCGCACGAGCATTGCGCATCTCGCGCAGTCACTAGCCGCTCCGATCGTTCTCGTGGTCCACGCGTCGCTCGGAACCCTCAATCACACCGAGCTCACCCTTGAAGCCATGGCACGCCGCGCGCTCGACTGCCGCGGAGTGGTCATCGGATCCTGGCCGACAGCGCCTGGGCTGGCCGAGCGCTGCAACCTCCGTGATCTCGAAGACATCGTTGGTGAGCCGTTGACCGGCGCGATAGCGGAGCAGTCCGGTGAACTCCCAAGCGATAGGTTTCTCAAGTCGGCCGACCGAGGTCTTGCCCCAAACCTGGGTGGAAGCTTCAACGCCGCCTCATTCCGTATCACGTACGACCCAACCCCCTCGGAGGCAGCTCGATGACCGCTGAGCCCACAACTAAGCCAGCAGAGCCAGTCGGCACCCTGTTAGCTGAGGCGCGCGAGCAGGTACTCGAGAACGGAATCGGGCTCGACGAACGCCAAGTACTCAGCGTCCTGCAGTTGTCGGATGAACAGCTCGGCGAGTGGCTTGAGCTCGCACATGAGGTACGCATGCGCTGGTGCGGGCCAGATGTCGAGGTCGAAGGAATCGTGTCGGTCAAGACGGGCGGATGCCCTGAAGACTGTCACTTCTGTTCGCAGTCAGGTCAGTTCTCATCTCCGGTTCGCGCGGCGTGGCTGGATATTCCGTCACTCGTCCAAGCAGCTAAGGAGACAGCTGGGACTGGCGCTACCGAGTTCTGCATTGTCGCTGCCGTCCGCGGTCCCGATGAGCGACTCATGAGTCAGGTGCGTGAGGGAATTGCAGCCATCAAGGCCGCGGTCGACATCAACATCGCCTGCTCTCTGGGAATGCTGTCACAGGAGCAAGTCGATGAACTGTCCGAGATGGGCGTGCACCGGTACAACCACAACCTCGAGACTGCGCGTTCGTACTTCACACAGGTCGTCACCACGCACACCTGGGAGGAGCGCTGGTCGACGCTCACGATGGTGCGGGCCGCAGGCATGGAGGTTTGCTGCGGCGGAATTGTCGGGATGGGTGAAAGTCTCGAGCAGCGCGCAGAGTTCGCTTCTCAGCTGGGCGAACTCGCACCGGACGAAGTGCCACTGAACTTCCTCAACCCGCGACCCGGTACCCCATTTGGGGAGCTGCCGGTCTTGTCTTCCGCCGACGCATTGCGCACGATTGCGGCGTTCCGGCTTGCGCTACCGCGGACCATTTTGCGCTACGCGGGTGGCCGTGAGATCACGTTGGGTGACTTGGGAACCGAGCAGGGACTGCTTGGTGGGATCAACGCAATCATTGTTGGTAACTACCTGACGACGCTGGGGCGGTCGGCAGACGAAGACCTGGGACTGCTCGAGAACCTGAAGATGCCCGTGAAGGCACTCTCAGAAACGCTCTAGAACCTTCGTCGTGGACGCCGCGAGTAGCGAGATAGACCAGTTCTGTGGTGCTTGCGGTGTCGCCATTCACGAGCCGGTCCATGACCAGTGCGCAACCCGCCTGATGCTCGAACCACCGCGATGGTGCCCAGCCTGTCGACGTCGCATGGTCGTCCAGGTCTTGCCTACCGGGTGGACAGCACGCTGTAGCGAACACGGCCTCATGAAAGCGCCGAACTGACCCAAAACTCCGTCGCGATCGGCAAACAGACCTGGTAAGCAAGGACTATGGCCATCGATGTTCGACCGATCCTGAAGGACCGGGCCGAGTCCGACGCAATCGACTTGCTCCTTTCAGTCGATGTCAGCGCTTTCGGCGGAGAGCCCGACCCCGAGCAGCTTGAAGCCGAGCTCCCCGTCGCCGAGTTTGAGCGCATTGTCCTGGCCTGGGATGACGATGAACCCGTTGGTTGCACGGGCGTCTACTCGCTTGAGATGAGCGTTCCCGGTGGCAGTGTTCGGGCGGCAGGAGTCACCTGGGTGGGTGTCGTTCCGACGCATCGCCGTCAAGGCGTGATGAGTGCCCTGATGAACGACCGGCACCAAGCTATCTATGAAGCTGGCGAAGAACCGATCGCTGGTCTGTGGGCCTCGCAAGCCCCGCTCTACCAGCGCTATGGCTACGGCGTCGCGACACAGCATTTGTCGGTCAAGGTCGAGCGACGCAACAGCTCCACGTCCCGAGCTCCGTCCGACCCGTCGCTAAAGCTTCGAATGCTCGAGCCCGCCGACGATGCCGAGGTCACTCAACAGGTCTACGACACACTCCGCCAACGACGCCCCGGCATGAACGCCATCGACAGTCGGTGGCACAAGTTCTGCGTGCAAGACCCCAAAGCAGATCGTGAGGGCGCCAGCAAACTTCGCACGGTCGTCGTCGAGCAAGCAGGTAAACCCTTGGCTTATGCCAGGTACTCCCTCAAACACGACTGGTCGAATGGCTACGCAGACGGCACAGTCAACGTCCGCCATCTTGTCGCCACGACCCCCGCAGCCGAAGCAGAACTCTGGCGGCACCTGTTCGGCCTTGACCTGTTCGAACGGGTCTCAGTCTGGAACCTGGCAATTGACGACCCCCTACCAACCTGGCTCGACGAACCAAGGCACGTCGATGCTCAGCGCGCAGACGCGCTCTACATCAAGCTGATTCGAGTCGGCGAAGCGCTGGAGCAGCGGACCTACACCACCGACGTCGATGTGATTTTCGAGGTTCGCGACGAGCAGTCACCGTGGAACGCAGGCTGTTGGCAGCTGACCGGTGGCGTCGACGGTGCGCAGTGTCAACGGTCTACTCGCACGCCAGATATTTCACTGGATGCCTCAACACTTGGAGCCATCTACCTAGGCGGGACCACTCTTAACGACCTCGCAGCAGCGGGTTGGGTTGAGGAGCACTCGCAAGGTGCAGTTGCACGCACCTCAATGGCCTTCACTCACTTCCCAACCGCCTGGTCACCCTTCGTCTTCTAGGCAGAGCCTCTGCCGGCTCGGTGGCTTGTTGCGAGTGGTTCGTGTCTGGGCGCCCGCTCGTGCTCTTGACCGGCGAGCTTCTGGACGGAACTGTGTTCGGCATGGTGGCGCTACCGGCGGGTGAGCGAACACCTCCAGGCAGGACATTCCGTGCCGCCTGGTGGTGGCGGAGGTTCACGGCCGTGGTCGGTGAATAGATGAAACCTGACCTGTAATACGCCCACAACGGCGACGTAGCGCTGGCCTACCAGGTGATTGGAAGCGGTGCCCGTGACGTCCTGCTGGTACCTGGTTTCGTGTCAAACCTTGAGTACGTCTGGGACTACCCATCCCTGTCGAGGTTCGTGACTCGACTCGCCGAGACGTGTCGCCTGATCCTCATAGACCCTCGGGGAACTGGACTGTCTGATCGTTTCCGTGATGCTCCACCGCAGGAGACATTACTTGGGGATATCGAGGCAGTTCTCGACGAGGTCGCTTCGACGAAAGCCACCTTGTTCGGCCTGTGGGATGGATGCGAGACATCAATCTTGTTCGCAGCTACCTACCCCGAGCGAGTGTCTTCGCTGGTCCTGTTCTGTTCATCAGCCGCTCAACGGGTGAGCAGCGACTACCCATGGGCCTGGGAAGATGGGCAGTGGGACGAGTGGTTGGCGAGCATCAAGACGGGATGGGGTAGCCGGGCTTGGGTCGTGAAGAACGCCCGCTGGATGGGGCCGAGCATGCTCGAAGATCCGGACGAGCTCGACAACTGGATTTCTTACACGCGTCTTGCTGCCAGCCCATCGTCGGCCGCGGCCGTCATGCGAAACTCATCGAGGTCCGACATTCGTGAGATCCTCCCTGCGGTGCACACCCCAAGCTTGGTGCTACACCGAGTGGGCGACAAGATCGAGCCGATCGAGGGCGCCCGATACGTGGCTTCCAAGATGCCCAACGCCACTTTCGTCGAGCTTGACGGCAGCGACGGGATCCCTTGGCTAGGCGACAGCGACACGCTCCTCAACCAGGTGCATCACTTCCTTGGCCACCACGCGCCGCAGGCCGAGTTCGAACGACGACTCGCGACGGTTCTCTTCACAGATATCGTGGAATCGACCGCGACCAGCGCACGCCTGGGAGACGCGGCTTGGCGTGAACTTGTAGAGCGCCATCACGACATCGTGCGTTCTAAGCTCGCCCGACATCGCGGAACCGAAGTGGACACAGCGGGAGACGGCTTCTTCGCCACATTCGAGGGGCCGGCCCGGGCAGTGCACTGTGCCACAGCCATCATCGAGGCCATACGCCCGTTAGGTGTTGAAGTGCGCGCCGGGGTGCACACCGGAGAAGTCGAAACCATCGCGGGCAAGGCAGGAGGCATGGCCGTTGTCATCGGGTCTCGAATCGGCTCACTGGCTGGACCGTCCGAAGTACTAGCCTCACAAACTGTCAAAGACCTCACCATCGGCTCCGGAATCACTTTCATCGACGCTGGCGACCACGAACTCAAGGGAGTCGCTGACCCATGGCGCATCTACCGGATCGACGACACACCGATTTCGCCCTAGGACATTCCCCTGCGCTATCACCTAACCGTTCATCGACGGATCGTGCTTTAGGCCTGGCAGGTAGGACAGCGATAGAGGCGTCGACCCGCTAGCGGTTCGGCAATCACGACCGTGCCGCAGATTCGACACGCTTGTTCAGCGCGACGATAAACATATGTTGCATCACTTGGCCGCACGCGCCCCGTCTGGCGTTCCCGATGCTCGGGTCTTGTGGTCACAATTCGATTCGCGCGCATACCTGCGCGCATTAGCTTGCGAACATCACTCCAAATCCCTTGCCACTCATCCGGAGTCACCTGTCGCCCGGGACGGTAAGGATCGAGTCGGGCACGGAATAGCAACTCGGCGCGGTAGACGTTCCCAATGCCGGCAACCACGGTCTGATCCATGAGCAGCTGACCGATCGGTTGGTTGCTTGCGGACAGCTTTGCCCAGGCTTCGTCACCCTTGGCTTTTGGATCGAGCGGATCGGGGCCGAGTCGATTCAAGAGCTTGGCTCGTTCTGACTCGTCGATAAGCGCGCACCGCGTTGCCCCGACTAAGTCAAAGTACGACTCCGCCGTGCTTAACCTCAATCGAACCGTCTGGCGCGGTGTCTCTTGGGGACCAACGTGCGTCCACACCTTGCCGAACAGTCCGAGGTGGATATGGACCCAGCCGATCGGGCCGAAGCCGTAGAGCAAGTGCTTCCCCCACGCCTCCACCGAGGTCAACACCTGACCGTCGAGAAGCTGCGCAGCCAAGAAGCGGCCCTGCGGACTGGTGACCTGCACTCGTTGGCCGGCGAACAACGCGGCGTGGTCGTCGGCCAGACGATGAATGGTGTGCCCTTCAGGCACTTTCGTACTCAGCCAACTGCTTGATCCGACGTATGTGACGTTCATCGTTTGAAAATGGTGTCGCCAAGAATGACCTGACGATGTCAACAGCCTGAGCGTCGCTGTGCATGCGCGCGCCTATGGACATGACGTTGGCGTCGTTGTGCTGTCGTGCTAACTCAGCGATCTCCACGCTCCAGCACAAGGCGGCCCTGGCCCCGTCGACCTTGTTCGCGGCGATCTGTTCGCCGTTGCCCGATCCGCCGAGCACGATTCCGAGACTCCCCGAGTCGCTCACTACCCCAGCGGCTGTGTCGAGGCAGAACGGTGGATAGTCGTCCAGCGGGTCGAACTGTGCCGGTCCATGATCAACTACCTCATGTCCGTCAGCAGCCAGTACTTCGACAAACATCTTTTTCATTTCGAAGCCAGCATGGTCAGAACCAATGTGAACGCGCATGACGAAAAGTGTCCCAGAGCCACCGAGTTGGGCGCGGTGCCGTACCTTGGACAGGCTTTAGCCTGCGACCTCGAGGAGAGCCCAGTGCCCGGCGAAAACCTGACCCGCGACGAAGCCCGCGAACGCGCCGCGCTACTGAGCGTCGACAGCTACTCGATCCACATCGACCTCACGCAGGGCGACGTCACGTTCGGCTCAACGTCGACGATTCGCTTTTCGGCAACACCCGGCAGCTCTACATTCATCGACCTCATCGCGCCGAAGGCACGAGAGGTCACACTGAACGGGACCAAACTAGACGCCGCTTCGGTTTTTGACGGCGCTCGTATCGCACTCAGCGGCTTGCTCGAACAGAACGAGCTCACGGTGGTCGCCGACGCCGCATACATGCACACAGGCGAGGGCCTCCACCGGTTCGTCGACCCAGTGGACAAGGCCGTCTACCTTCACACGCAGTTCGAGGTGATCGATGCGCGACGGGTCTTTGCCTGCTTTGACCAACCCGACCTCAAGGGAACCTTCACGTTTAGCATCACCGGACCTTCGGACTGGGAAATCATCTCGAACTCGCCAACCCCGGCGCCAGAACCGATCGGCACCGGAATCGCTCGGTGGAACTTCTCCACAACGCCTCGCATCTCCACCTACATCACCGCCCTGATTGCTGGCCCGTATGCAGCCGTGCGCAGCGAGTACCGCGGCATCCCCATGGGCGTGTTCTGTCGCCAGTCCCTGTTTGAGTTTTTGGACGCGGAAGCGATTCTCGACGTCACACGCCGGGGATTCGACTACTTCGAGGAACTCTTTGATCGCGCGTACCCGTTTGAGAAGTACGACCAACTCTTCGTCCCGGAGTTCAATGCAGGCGCCATGGAGAACGCTGGTGCGGTAACGATCCTGGAGGACTATGTCTTCCGGTCGAAGGTGACTGACGCCGCCTACGAGCGTCGCGCAGAGACAATCTTGCATGAACTCGCCCACATGTGGTTCGGCAACCTTGTCACTATGCGCTGGTGGGACGACCTGTGGCTGAACGAGTCGTTTGCCACTTATGCCTCCATCTTGTGTGAAGCGGAGGCGACACACTGGACGTCGGCGTGGACCACGTTCAGCAACCTTGAAAAGACATGGGCGTACCGACAGGACCAACTCCCTTCGACGCATCCAATCGCCGCTGACATCCGCGATATCGAAGATGTACTGGTCAATTTCGACGGCATCACCTACGCAAAGGGTGCCTCCGTCCTTAAGCAGCTGGTGGCGTGGGTGGGACGCGACCAGTTCATCGATGGAATTCGGAAGTACTTCTCCCGGCACGAGTGGGGCAACACCCAGCTCGCTGACTTGCTGGCGGTGCTCGAGGAGACGTCGGGGAGGGACCTTTCCAGCTGGGCCAAGGAGTGGCTTGAGACCGCGGGTCTCAACACGATGCGCCCAGAATTCTCAGTAGATGACGCGGGCCGCTTTACCTCCTTTGCCGTCCTGCAGTCTGCACCGGCTGACCACCCCACCCTTCGCTCCCACCGGCTCGGAATCGGGCTCTACAACCGACGAGACGAAGGTTTGATTCGCACCCATCACGTTGAGCTTGACGTCACGGGTGAGCGGACAGATGTTGCAGAGCTCATGGGTCACGAACAACCCGATCTCGTTCTGCTGAATGACGAAGACCTCACGTACACCAAACTGCGTCTGGACCCGCGGTCCGCGACAACGCTCGTCGAGTCCATCGAGGAGTTCCGGGAGTCACTTCCTCGGGCGCTGTGCTGGACGGCGGCCTGGGACATGACCCGCGACGGTGAGATAGCCGCACGCGATTTCGTAGCGCTTGTCCGTGCCGGACTCGGTATCGAGACCGACATCGGGATCGTGCAATCACTCGCGCGGCAGGCAATCTCGGCTTTGTACCTCTACTCCGACGAGTCCGTCAAAGAGCCGTCGCTCCAGGCGTTCGCAGATTTCTTGTTTGGGCTGGCGAACGCAGCGGAACCTGGTAGCGACCATCAGTTGGCGCTTACCCGCGCGTTCTCAAGCATTGCGCGCACCGACGCGCAGCTTGAGGTTCTGACCGGCCTGCTCGGCGGCGTTGAACTGCTTCCCGGATTGGCCATCGACAAAGACCTGCGTTGGGCACTTCTGCAGCGACTTGTTATTACGGGTCGCTGCGGGCCGGAACAGATCGACCAAGAGCTCGACCAGGACCTCACCGCAAGCGGTCAGCGTCAGGCAGCAGCTGCACGCTCGATGGTGGGTACAGTTGAGGCAAAGGAAGCCGCCTGGAATGCCACCGTCAACGAGGACGAGCTGCCTAATGCATTGCTCGCTGCCACGGTCAGCGGCTTCAACCAACCGGAGCAGATCGAACTCCAGCGCGCATTCATTCCTCGCTACTTCGAGATGCTTCAACGCGTCTGGTCAGAACGGACGAACGACACCGCGCAGACTTTGGTACTCGGGCTGTTCCCGGTATACGTGGTCGAACCGGAGACTGTTCGACTCACCGAACAGTTCATCAGCGACAACGACCTCGCGCCAGCCCTGCGACGACTGCTCCTGGAGTCTGCGGACACAGTGTCACGAGCGCTACGCGCCCGCGCGGCGGATACCAAGCGAGCAGCAGCAAACTAATCGCTGTGGATCAATGCGTTTCGGTGTGCAGCGTGCGTGGCTGACGAGCATGCTCCGCCAGCGTGTGTAACCCAGCGACAATTCCGCCGGCGAGGTCACCTGCGGTAAACGAGGACGTCATCGACATCGCACCCAGCGCGGTTGCTCGATCGTCGAGCGCCCGAGCAGCGTGGTCGCCAGTCAAAATCTCAAGGCGTCGCTCAGCAGGATTGACCAACACCACGACGGCAGCCGAAGCCGCGGGGCCGAGGACGGTCAACAGGCGCCTGCCATAGGTGCGCAGGTCTTCGTCGGGCGAACCGACGAAGACCGAGTAGGTCAGTCCACTTTCTTGTTCGGCCTGCCGAAGCGCGCGTTCGATCGCAGCAACCTGTCCAGCCGAAAAGGCGTCACCAGCGGGCACTGCAACCGCCTCCCTCAGTTGTCGGGGCAGCCGCGGCGACGGGGTCGAGTTCCCCACCGCCGATCCATGCTGGCTCGGCCCACCACTGCAACCCTGGCCGGTACTTGGGTCCGCGGGCCCAGGACGGCGCGTAAACCAAGAGGGCAATGAGGCCGTAGACGGTCAACGGGAGGAGAACAAACCACCCCAGAATCTCAGTGCTCGACATGGCGCCACGGTAACCGACTGGCGTCGTCAAAGCCGCGCCGGGCCACCGTCAGATCAGGCTGTCTCGGGTAGCTGACCCAGACCATGCCGACCCACAAAGTCGGTCAGGTACGGAGTCCAGCGAGGGTCCGCCCGACCGGTACCGATGATGCGCCAAGCGGGCCCGGCGGGACGAAAGGGCGTGTGACGCATCCGCCACCCCAGGTCGGCCACGCTTCGGTCAGCCTTGAGGTGGTTACAACGCCGACACGCTGACACGACGTTCTCCCAGACATGCTCACCACCACGGCTGCGCGGCACGACGTGATCAAGACTGGTTGCGGGGGCGTCGCAGTAGATACAGCGCCCTCCGTCACGGGCGAAAACCGCGCGCCGGGTGAGGGGGATCTGGGCGTGACGGGGAACCCGGACGAACCGAATCAGCCGGACAACCGCGGGGAGCGGCTCGGTGAGGAACTCACTGTGCATCAACTGTGCGGACTCTTCGACAGGGGCCGCTTTGTGGGACAGCACAAGGACCAGCGCGCGGCGATCAGGTACCACGCACAGCGGTTCGTAGGTGGCGTTCAACACCAGCGCATGTGCCATAACCCCCCTAGTGTGACCTGGGACACGGTTTTGGGCCAGCAGCGACGCATCGAGCTGGACCATCCGGTGCCTGCGTAGGGTTCGCTCTATGGCCACACCTTCGTCTCCCGAGCCCATTCGCGACTCCTACCCCCGGGCTGATCGGCTCGACCTCACCGAGAGCCTCCATGGCCATGCGATAGCCGATCCTTACCGGTGGCTGGAGTCCGAGTCTGACGCCGACACCGAGGCGTGGTCGACAGCCCAGGACGCGCTGTTCGCCGAGCAGCGCGATCAATGGCCCGGGCGGGAGTCGCTGCGCGAGAGGATCACCGAACTGGTGGGCGCCGGGGTCATCAGCGTGCCGATCTGGCGAGGGGAGCGTCACTTCTTGATCAGGCGAACTGCCGACCAGGAACACGCCGTGCTCCTCGTCGTCGACGCCGATGGAACCGAACGGGTGCTGATAGATCCGATGGCCATCGATGCCTCAGGAACCACCACGCTCGACGCCTGGCAGCCAAGTAAGGAAGGCGACCTGCTCGCCTACCAGCTGTCGGAGGGCGGAACCGAGGAATCGGTCCTGCGAGTACTCGACGTGTCGACGGGCGACGACGTCGATGGCCCCATCGACCGCGCGCGCTACTCCCCTGTGGCGTGGCTGCCGGGCGGAAAGGCGTTCTACTACGTCCGCCGGTTGGCCGCAGAGCTGCTCCCCGAGGGTGAAGAGCAGTTCCACCGCCGGGTGTGGCTCCACCAGGTAGGCACCGACCCTGAGCAGGACACGCTGATCTTCGGTGACGGACTCGACCCCACCAACTACTACGGGGTCTCAGTGAGCCTGGACGGTCGCTGGCTGAGCATTACCGCGGCCGCAGGTACCGAACCACGCAACGACCTGTGGGTCGCAGACCTCACTGCGTCTGAGCTTGAGTCCCCCGCCCTCGCCGAGGTTCAGACCGGCGTCGACGCGCAAACGTCGCTTCATTTTGGGCGCGACGATCGCATCTACGCGTATACCAACCGAGACGCTCCGCGCGGCCGAATCATGGTGACGCAACCGGGCCAGTGGGACTACAACGAATGGACCGACCTCGTCCCCGAACACAGCGAAGCGGTCCTTGAGGGTTGGGCGATCCTGGACGGCGATGAGCTCGCCGACCATGTCCTCTTGGTGGCACGCAGCCACCACGCGGTGGGTGAGATCACGCGTCACGACCTCGTCACCGGCGTCGAACACGGCTCGGTGCCCATGCCAGGGCTCGGCACGGTTGCCGGTATCAGCGACCGCCCCGAAGGCGGGCACGAAGCCTGGTTCGGGTACACCGACCACACCACGCCGTCGTCGGTGTACCACTACGACGCGCGTACCGACTCGACGTCTCTTTACGCAAAGCCGCCTGGCACCGTCGACGTTCCCGCGGTGAGCACCGAGCACGTCACCTACACCTCAAAGGACGGCACAAAGGTACGGATGTTCGTGCTGTCTCGGTCTGATGCAGCACCGGGACCGCGTCCCACGATTCTGTATGGATACGGCGGGTTCGGGGTTCCACTGTCGCCCGCATACTCGGCCACCATCCTCGCGTGGGTGGAGGCTGGCGGCGTGTATGCCGTTGCCAACCTCCGAGGTGGTTCCGAAGAAGGTGAGCAGTGGCACCGAGACGGGATGCGTGAGAACAAGCAGAACACGTTTGACGACTTTCACGCGGCCGCCGAGTGGCTGGTCGACAACAAAGTCACTACCAAGGAACAACTTGCTATCTCGGGAGGGTCAAACGGTGGACTCCTGGTTGGGGCAGCCCTTACGCAACGACCCGACTTGTACTCAGCGGTTATCTGCGCGGCGCCTCTTCTCGACATGATCCGCTACGAGCAATTCGGACTGGGTCAGACCTGGGCCGACGAGTACGGCTCAGCACAGATAGCCGAAGAGTTCGAGTGGCTTCGTGCCTACTCCCCGTACCACAACGTCCGTGAGTCAACTGCCTACCCGGCAGTTCTCTTCACCGTCTTTGACGGGGACAGCCGAGTCGATCCCTTGCACGCGAGAAAGCTTGCGGCTGCCTTGCAGCATGCGACCTCGAGCGATCGCCCCGTGCTCATTCGACGCGAGGCTGATGTCGGCCACGGGGCTCGGGCTGTCAGCCGGGCCGTCGAGCTGTCTGTCGACACACTGACGTTCGTTGGCGCAATCACAGGCATGGACTTGGCAGACTGAACTAATGCTCCGCAACGACGACTTCACGGTCGACGACGTCACCACTTGGCTGAACGACACGCCGCTTGGTCGGTTGGTGACGATTGTGACCATCATCGTCGCCGCCATCGTTGTGCGCTGGTTGTGGCGCCGGTTCGTGCGAAGGACCACAGCGACTGTCACCGATTCCGCGATCGCCCAGCGGTTGGCAGGGGTCGACGGCACGACCAACAGCGACCGGCTGCTCATCGAGCGACATCGCGCACGCGCCAATGCCGTCGCCGGGCTACTGGTGTCGACTGGCACGTTCATCATCGTCGTCGTTGCCGTGCTGTTCGGTCTCGCCCAGCTCGGGCTGAACATCACACCGCTGATCGCCAGCGCTGGCGTCGCGGGCATCGCGATTGGTTTCGGCGCCCAGACGATCATCCGGGACTTTCTGTCTGGCGTTTTCATGATTATGGAAAACCAGTACGGGGTGGGCGACGTCATCTCGGTCAACGGGATCACGGGAACCGTCGAAGAAGTAGGGCTTCGCGTGACTCGGTTGCGTGACGTCGAAGGAACTCTTTGGTACGTCGCGAACGGCTCTGTCACAGAGCTTGGCAATCGAAGCCAAGGGTGGTCCCTTGCAGTCGTCGATGTTCCCATCGGATACGGAGCAGACCTGGTGGAAGCCAAGAAAGTGCTGCTCCAGGCAGCTCTCGACATCCAGGCGGACGAGCGTTGGGCCAACCGCATCATGTCCGACGAACCGCAGGTAGCGGTTGAGTCAATGACAGCCGCGGGAGTGACCGTTCGGATTCGGCTACACACCACTCACGATCAGCAGCTTTCAGTGGCTCGCGAGTTACGCGTCCGGGCCGTCAAAGCACTCGCCGCAGCTGGGGTCTCGGCGCCGACTCCTGTGATCCCGGAGCCACCAGCTACCGCCTGACCACAGAAATGAATGTGGCGGCGGGTCGGGAGTGCACCGAGGAGGGTTGGTGCAGACCCGACGCCGCCGCCGTTGGGTACCGAATCGACCCCGTTGCGGAAGTCGCGGCCGTCACATCCGGTCCCCTTGCCCGTTCCCAGACTGTGTCGGTACACCGACCATCGACTCTTGAATCGGGGCTGGGAGAATCACCCGCGTGGAGTCATCGACAGCGACGTTCTTCGACCGTGTGGGTGGTCACGCCACCTTCACTCGGTTGGTTCACGCCTTTTATCAGGGCGTGGCCGACGATGAGGTACTGCGTCCGCTATACCCGGAGGCCGACCTAGCTCCTGCCGAAGCGCGGCTTCGCGGGTTCCTCGAGCAGTACTGGGGTGGCCCGCACACCTACTCCGAAGAACGGGGACATCCGCGGCTCCGGATGCGTCACGCCCCCTTCCGGGTGGATGAACTGGCGCGCGACCACTGGTTGATGCACATGGAGAAAGCCGTTGACTCACTCGACCTGAGCCCGGCAGACAAAGATGAGCTTTGGGCGAATCTGACAATGGCTGCTCATTCCCTGGTCAATACCTTTGATGAACCTGACGGGCGACTTGGTGTGGTCAGCCCCGAGCGCTGACCACACCAAGTCG
>DATKIY010000246.1:0-12675 GCA_035543875.1 Actinomycetes bacterium
CATCCAACACCAAAAGCACTTCATCCACCGGCGACTGCTTCTCGATGACGCGCTTAACCTTGCCCAGCTCGTCCATAAGTCCGGCCTTGGTGTGCAACCGGCCGGCAGTGTCAACAATCACGACATCGGCCTCGGTTTCAATACCTGCCTTTACCGCGTCGAACGCGACGCTGGCCGGATCGCCGCCTTCCGGTCCACGAACAACCGGGACTCCGACGCGGTCACCCCAGGTCTGCAGCTGCTGCGCCGCAGCAGCACGGAATGTGTCCGCCGCACCAAGGACGACGTCTCGGTCTTCGGCCACGAACACTCTGGCTAACTTGCCGGTAGTCGTCGTCTTACCTGTTCCGTTTACGCCCACCACTAAGACCACGGCTGGGCGTACACCGACGTCGTCGACATGCAACGACCGATCCAGGCCTGGGTCTATCTGCGCCAGGAGTTCTTGACGAAGCAGCACACGTAGGGCTTCCGGGTCTGATGTGGCATCTACGCGAACCCGATCGCGCAGATGGTCAACCACCTGGGACGCCACCGCCACGCCCAGATCGGCGCCGATCAGCGTCTCCTCAATTTCGTCCCAGGTCTGCTCGTCGATGGTGTCGCGCGACAGCAAGGCGAGCAGTCCCTGGCCCAGCGCACCGGACCCAGCCAGCCTTGACCGCAGCCGCGCCATCCGACCAGCTGTTGGCGTGGGCCGCTCGATTGTTGCGAGGTCCGCAGGTGGGATGCCTGGCTGATCAGGCAGATCGACGGTCGCAACGCGGGGCAGTTCGGTGTCAACCGCCTGTGAATCGTCGTCCGTTGCGGATGCACCACTGCCGGGTGCTTGGCGTTTGCCCAGTTGAGTTGGCGCAGCATCTGCCCCGCCACCCTTGAACCTGACCAACAACGTCGCGACAAGGACAACGAGCACGACGGCGACGGCGATGACCCAGCCCCAGGTGTCCACGGTCGGTGAGTCTTTCAGAAGCCCTGCGGCGAGCGTTAGGCGCGCGCGGGTGAGTCCAGCAGACGACGTGCGAGGACACCGAATCCACCGGCTGCGACCGCAGCCAAGATCAGACCAAGCGCGCCGAATGCCGTGAACAAAATGGTCGACGCCAAAGTGCCGAAGAACACCACGAGCGCACCGAGTCCCTTACGACCAGACTCGAACCGCGCGACAAACAAGAAAGCTAACGCCGCCGCCATCGATGGAATCGGTATCAGAAACAGACCCAAACCGATGGCCACAGTCCCGTCTTCGCGCACAAAAGCAGAGGCGATCAGTGTGGCGACGACCACACCAAACATCGTTGCTACCGAAACGGTGATGAAGGTCAGGAAACCCATGCGAGACGGGTCAGGGTTCTTCACGCCGATTCTGCCTCGCGAAGCCGTTGGCTGATAACCGCACTTACGCCGTCGCCGCGCATCGAAACGCCGTAGAGCGCGTCGGCAACTTCCATCGTCCGCTTCTGGTGCGTAATGACAATCAGCTGACTGTTCTCTCGCAGTTCCTCATAGATGTCGAGGAGTCGTCCGAGGTTTGTGTCATCAAGAGCCGCCTCGACCTCGTCGAGCACGTAGAAGGGACTCGGGCGTGCCTTGAACAGAGCGACCAAGAATGCGACGGCAGTCAGCGACCGCTCCCCACCTGAGAGCAACGAAAGGCGCTTGATCTTCTTGCCCGGTGGTCGGGCTTCGATGTCGACACCGCTGGCCAACATGTCGCTCGGGTCGGTGAGGATGAGCTTGCCCTCACCGCCTGGGAACAAGCGGGCGAAGACCTTGACGAACTCACGCGCAACATCGTGGTACGCCTCGGTGAAGACCTGCTCCACGCGATCGTCAACCTCACGGATGATGTCCAGCAGGTCGCGACGCGTCTTCTTCAAGTCCTCCAACTGCTCGGTGAGGAACTGCTGTCGTTCTTCCATCGCGGAGAACTCTTCAAGGGCAAGCGGGTTAACTCTGCCCAACAGCGCCAAGGCTCGCTCCGCAGAGCGAAGGCGCTTTTCTTGGTCAGCACGAACGAACGGAATAGCTTCTCGAGGTTGCTCAGGTTCCTGCTCGTCAGGCGCCAGCGGCGAGGGCGGCACCAACTGATCGGGTCCGTACTCGGCAAGCAACGCTTCGCCGTCGACGCCGAACTCCTCAAGCGCTCTGGTTTCGATCTGCTCGATGCGTAGCCGCTGCTCGGTGCGGGCGACCTCGTCGCGATGAACCGAGCTGGTGAGTTGCTCGAGGTCTGCTGCCAGCTCACGACCGCGGCCACGCACAGCCAGCAACTCACCTTCGAATGCGGTGCGTGCCCGCTCCGCTTCAGCGCGGGCGATAGTTGCCGCGTTGATGGACTGGTCGAGTCGACTCAGGACGATGTCGCAAGCGCGCAGCACCGCACGTCCCACCTCGGCTTCACGGGCCGCGCGCTCGCGCCGACGGCGTGCCATCTCGCGAGCGTCACGCTCAGCCACGGCTGCCTTGTCGAGCTGGTCAGCGCGACCGTGCAACGCCCTGGCCCGCTCCTCACCAGTTCGCACAGCAAGTCGCGCCTCAGTCTCGGCATGCCTGGCTGCTGCTACGTCGGTCGCCAGCCGGTCGCGATCGTCAGTGGCGGGCTCTTCCACATCTGGCGCATTCTCTGCCGCAGCGAGTCGCTCCTCCAGCTCGACGAGAGCTGCCTGCGCAGTGACGTGCCGAGACTGCGCAGCCTCAATCGCTGCAGACTGTCGCTGCGCTTCGGCAGTGGCGGAGCGCGCTGCAGATCCGAGCTGACCTAGTTGCTCGGCAACGGCCGCAAGACGAGCATCGGACTCGTGGAGGCGCGCCAGAGCAGCTTCGACCCGTCCCCGCGCCGACTCGCGTTCTTCACCGACCTGGGCAAGTGAGAACCGCAGCCGTTCGCAACGGTGAGTGGTGCTGGAAAGTCGCTCGCTTGCTTCGTCGACAGCGGCTTGCACCTCAAGCAAGCTCGGCGAAGACGCGGAGCCACCATGGGAGAAAGCCCGCCCCAGGAGATCGCCATCACGCGTGGCCGCAACAAGTTCGGGTTGCGACTCAATCAACGCGCGTGCTTCCGCGAGACCTTCAACGACAGCAACGCGCTCGAGGAGCTGCCTGATCGCCGGCCGCAACGTGTCCGGCGCCATCACCAGATCGACGGCATACGTGGCGTGGGCAGGTAGTGCCGGCCACCCCACGGAGCCGTGGGTCGTGCCACCCCCCACCAACAAGCCGGCCCGACCTCCGTCGTCAGTCTTCAGCAGGCGAAGCGCGTCAACCGCGACGCCCACCGAGTCGACGGCAACTGCATCAGCCGCATTTCCAAGCGCTGCCGCAACCGCGGCTTCGGCCCCTGGTTCAACGGTTAACAACGCGGCGACCGACCCAAGAACTCCGGACAGCCGATCCGTCGCCGCTAGCAGCGCACCAGATCCGTCTTTGCGCGCCAGTCCCAGTTCGAGCGCCTCCTTGCGTGCGACGAGCGCGGCGCGTTCCTGCTCGGCCGCTCGCTCTTCCTCACGCAACGCCGCAATGCGTTCCTCGGCCGACGCGAGTGCATCCGACGCGAGTTCGTGTTCTGAATCTAAGTCGACCTCGCCGGCGTCGAGACCAGCGATCTGCGCCTCAAGCGCCGCAAACTCTTCCTGGGCGTGCCGAGCACGCTCCTTGGCTTCACTAACAGATCCCTCGAGTCGCGAATGTTCGGCCGCAGCAGCGTCGGCAGTACTGCGTGCCGCATTGACCTGACCCGCCAAACGCGCCATTCCCTCGCGACGATCGGCGATCGCTCGCAGCAGTGAAGCAACACGTTGTTCTTCGGCACTCAGCAGCCGCTCAACCTCGATGCGTTGCTGTTCCAACCGAGCCAATGTCGCTCGATCGGCCGCGACCTGGTCGGCCAGCCGCGACTCCTGATCACGGATCTCACCAGCTTCGCGCTCCATGTCCTCGGGTTCACGACCAGAACGTTCGTCAGCAGGGACCTCAGCGTCATGCCGCACTCGTTCACTTGCCAATGTGGCAGTCCCGCGAAACCGGTCGGCAAGCGCTGACAACCGAAACCACGTTTCCTGCGCGCTGGTGAGCGCAGGCAGCGACTCCGCGACCGCCTGTTCCAACTCAGCCTCACGGCGTGTGATGTCAGCTAGGTCTTTCTCGGTGACGGCCCGCATCTCCAACAGCGCCGACTCGTCAGCCACTTCTTGCTGCAGCGCGACGCGTAGGGCAAAAAGGTCATCAGCCAGGATCCGCAACCGGGCGTCACGCACATCGGATTGAATAACGCTTGCGCGTTTAGCCACCTCTGCCTGACGACCGAGCGGCTTGAGCTGACGACGCAGTTCCGTCGTGAGGTCAGTGAGTCGAACCAGGTTGGCTTCCATCGACTCGAGCTTGCGCAGCGCCTTCTCTTTACGCTTGCGGTGCTTGAGCACTCCAGCCGCTTCTTCAATAAACCCGCGACGATCCTCAGGCGTTGCTGACAGCACCGAGTCGAGCTGGCCCTGACCCACGATGACATGCATCTCTCGGCCGATGCCGGAGTCGGACAGCAGCTCCTGCACATCGAGCAGCCGACACGACTCCCCGTTGATCGCGTACTCCGAACCACCATTGCGGAACATCGTTCGGGCGATGGTGACTTCGGAGTAATCGATCGGCAGCGCGCCGTCTGTGTTGTCGATCGTAAGCACCACTTCGGCCCGACCGAGTGGGGGACGGCCCGAGGTTCCAGCGAAGATGACGTCTTCCATCTTGCCGCCGCGCAGCGACTTCGCTCCCTGCTCCCCCATGACCCAGGAGAGCGCATCTACAACGTTTGACTTGCCCGAACCGTTGGGACCGACAACGCAAGTGATACCCGGCTCAAAGCGCAACGTCGTGGCAGACGCAAACGACTTGAAGCCGCGCAGCGTGAGGGTCTTGAGATACACCGGCCCGCTCCTCGCCGACCACTGAGGTCGGATGGGTTGTTGCGAAGGAAGTCCGGGGAAGACTAGACAAGAACCAAGCGGCGCCGCGGAGCGCCCCACCCAGCGTGATGAATGCTACCGGCGCTAGGCCAGTGCTGGAGCGGCCGACACACTCTCTCGCGCGTCAAGGGCGATGATCTCGTCTGCCACTGGAGTGCCCACAGAACTGCCAACGGCCAGCAGCGCGTCGTTCTCCGAAGCCAGCCGCATGACCTCTGCTTCAAGGTCTCGGACTCGGCGACGCAACATCGCCACCTCGGCGAGAAGCCGGGTATCAGGACCGCCGATATGACCGAGCAGCGCCTTCGCCATCGTGTTGACCTTTCGCACACTGCCCCGGTGGGATGACCGGGATGAGGGGTAAGACTGAGGGTGAAGAGGGGTCCCGCGGGGTCGCCTAGCTATCGACTGATCGGCGGCAGGCCGCAGGGATAGATCAAGGGTGACATTGCGGTGACGATCTGGTCAAGGCGCGGTCACGAAATGTCACCTCCGATCACCCGGTTGGCCCAGTGATCAGGCGGCACACACTGCCGTCTAGGGCAAGATCGCACCATGGCAGTGGTTACGGCAGCTTTGGGCGTCCCCATCGATTCGGTGGGCGCCGCCTCGGTCGATGCGGCACCCTTTGGCACCGAGCAGATGCCGGCGGCCCTGCGGCGGGCAGGCCTTGTGACGGGGCTTGGGCTTCCTGACCGAGGTGATCTGCCGGTCCGCCTCGTTGACCCCTCGCGCGACAGGGCGTCAGGACTCACGGCGTGGCCCAGCCTGGACGGTGCTACCCGCACGATCCGCACCGCCGTTCGCAAGCTCATCGAACAAGGTGAACGCCCACTGCTGCTCGGTGGCTGTTGCGCCATGGTTCCGGCCGCCGTCTCGGCACTGCGCGATGCGTCAGGCGCCGCCGGTGTGATCAACGTCGACGGGCACCTGGACCTCTACGACGCTGCTACCTCCCCGACGGGTGAAGCGGCTGATGTTCCGATCGCTGCGCTTCTTGGGCATGGTGTTCCAGCCTGGAGTGACGCGTTGTCGCCCATGCCCGTTGTTGAACCAGACGAGGTGGCGTTGGTTGGGTTCCGCGACCTCGGCGAGGCGCAGGCGGCCGGTTCGGTCATGCCCGAGGCGCTCGGCATCAATTCGGTCTGGGACGTCGCTGACGTTCGCGCGGACCCAACGCGGGTTGGGGAACTTGCCGGCAGCGCACTCGGCGGCACGCGCTTTTGGGTACACCTGGACCTTGATGTGCTGAGTGAAGAAGTGATGCCAGCCACTGACTACCTCATGCCAGGTGGCTTGAACTACCCACAGCTATCGGCGCTACTGCTCCCACTCGTCCACGACCGCGGCTTTTCCGGGCTCTCGGTGGCGTGCCTTAACCCCGACAAGGATCCGGGAGGCGCAAGCGCCCGGGCAGTCGCCGACTTACTGGTTGGAGTCCTTTCGCACTGACGCCACTGACGCCGGCGGGCGTTGGCAACGTGGGCAGAAGTAGGAGGAGCGGTTGGTGAAGGTGACCCGACGAATCATTGACCCGCAACGATCGCACGGCAGCCCTGCCCGACCGTAAACGTTCAGCTCGCGTTCGAAGTAGCCGCTTTCACCGTTGACGTTCACATAAAGCTCGTCGAACGACGTGCCTCCCTGCGCTAACGCAGCTGCCATAACCTCCTGCGCGGCAAGTAGTGCTCGACGTCCCTGCTCGCGGCTGAGTCGTTCGGTCGGACGGGAGCCGTGAAGCTTGGCGCGCCACAGTGCCTCGTCGGCATAGATATTGCCGATACCTGAGACGACCGTTTGGTCGAGCAATGCGCGTTTGAGTTCTGTGCGCCGAGCCCGCAGCGCACCTACTGCGGCATCCATGTCGAACGCTGCGTCAAACGGGTCCAGCGCGATGTGTTGGATCGAGCGTGGAACGCCATGGTCGTCAACGGGCTCGATAGCCATCCCACCGAAGGTTCGCTGGTCGACAAATCGCAGTTCGGTACCACGTCCAAGCCCGATTCTGATCCGCAGGTGTCGGCCGGCATCGTCCTGCGACTTCGCGAAGCGAAACTGGCCGCTCATGCCTAAATGCGCGACAAGAGCCTCGCCACGATCAAGCGGCACCCACAGATACTTGCCCCGCCGCATCGGCGTCTGGAGCACTCGACGGGAAAGCCTCGCTGAAAAATCAGCAGCCCCGGCAACGTGCCTTCGGACCGCGCGAGGGTGCAAAACCTGCACCTCACCTACCCGGCGACCACCGAGTCGGGCAGCAAGACCCTGCCTCACCGTCTCGACCTCGGGGAGCTCAGGCACGCCTAGCCAGTCGAACCAGCACGCGCTGAAAGGGATCGCCAAGTGGCAGCCGCAGCCGCCTGCTCGGCCTCCTTTTTCGACCCACCAGCACCTTCGCCGTGCTCGCCGTCGCGCAGCACGACCTTGGCGATAAACGACTTCGCATGGTCTGGGCCGGACTCCACAATGCGGTACTCGGGAACGCCGAGCTCCATGGCTGCCGTGAGCTCCTGCAGACTCGTCTTCCAGTCAAGGCCAGCGCCGAGCCCACGCGCCTGCGCCATCACCGGGTCGAACAGCCGGTGGACGAGCAGCGTGGCATCGTCAATTCCTCGGTCGACATACACGGCGCCGATAAGCGCTTCAACGGAGTCCGCGAGGATGGACGCCTTCCCTCGACCTCCCGTGGCTTCCTCACCCTTTCCTAGACGGAGATAGCGGCCAAGCCCCAAGTCTTTGCCAACCTGAGCAAGAGCCCGCATGTTGACCACGGCGGCGCGGAGCTTGGCTAGCTGACCCTCGGGCAAGTCCGGATGATCTCGGTAGAGCGTCTCGGTGACCACCAGTCCGAGGACCGAGTCCCCGAGGAACTCCAAGCGCTCATTGGTGGGCAAGCCACCATTTTCGTACGCAAACGAGCGATGGGTCAGGGCCTGCTCGATCACTGCGACGCTCACTGGGAGCTGCAACTGGTCGATCAGGGCCTTGGGGGCACCGGGCCAGGGTTCGGCCACCACACTCATGAGTCGAAGCGATCAGACGTCGAAGCGATCAGACTTCGAGAACCTGGCGCTTGTTGTACGTGCCGCAGGTTGGGCAAGCCGTGTGAGGCAGTTTGGGTTCGCGACAACGATCACACGCCACCACGTTGGGGCGAGTCGCCTTCCAGTTGGCGCGACGCGACCGGGTGTTGGAGCGCGATGTCTTCCGCTTCGGGACAGCCACGGTTAACCCTTCTTGTCATCGGACGCAGCGAGCGTCACGTTCAGTTCGGTAAGACTTGCCCAGCGCGGGTCGACCTCATCATGCCCGTGCTCCGGATCGTCAGCGAGCCGGGCGCCACAGGTGGCACACAACCCGGGGCAGTCGACCCGGCACAGCGGTTGAAGCGGCAACGCCAGCACGACTGCGTCGTGCAAGACCGGCGTCAGGTCGATCAGATCGTCCTCAAGCCGCTCGATCTCATCTGCCGCAGCTGCCGCCGCGTCGGGATAGGCATACAGCTCCTGGATGGGAAGAGCCAAGGCGAAGCTGACCGGATCCAAACACCGGACACACTCCCCCGTTGCCTGCGCCTGGCACGAGCCAGACACCAGAACCCCTTCGACCACTGACTCCAGCCGGAGATCCAGCTGGATATCTGAGCCCGTTGGGACGCTAACCACATCGAGTCCGAGCCCTGTCGGTGCTGAAGCCATCCGTTCGATGGAACGCATCTGGCCAGGACGCCGGGCGATGGTGCGGGTGTCGAGCACCAACGGGTCGCGCGGATCGAGGCTGGACACGGTCTTCCTCGGACGGGGGCAAGGCAAACAGGAGTCGGCCTCGCGATGAGACCAGAGGAAGGGTATCTGAGGCGTTCCCCAGTCCCCAAATCAGCATCAGCGGCTCAATCTCTGCTGGTCGGCAGCCAGGTGGTACTCGACCTCCCCTTGCTCGGATCCGGGCAACGGCCGCTCCCACTGCGGGTACGTGGTCCGCGCGTAACGCAGCCCCACCTTTTCCAGTACTCGTCTGGACGCCAGATTCGCCGCCATGGTCGTAGCGACGACCTCAGCTACCCCAACCGTGTGGAACGCATAGCGAACCAACGCGCTGGCGCCCTCTGTAGCAAACCCTTGCCCCCACGCGCTCCGGCGCAGCCGGTATCCCAGTTCAGCGACCAGATCACTAGCTTCGAGGCGATCATGATCCAAACCGGCAGACTCGACGTCACTGCCCGAATTCACCCCGGCGTCGCGCCACATCACCATGGGTTCGGCGGAGACCATCACCGGTCGCAGCTGAAACCACCCGACAAAGCTGCCGTCGGCGCGAGAGTCAGTGGCCCAGCAACCAAAGCCCAGCCGCGAGTAGGAGTCGACTAACCGGGGCAAGAACTTGGTCTCCGCCACTTCCCGCGAGCTGATGGGCGGCCCGATAAACCGCATGACTTCGGGGTCGGCGTCAAGGTGGCACAGGTTGTCGAGGTCGGCTTGCGTAAACCGTCGCAGGGCAAGGCGTGGTGTCTGAACAAACACAGCAGGCTTAACGACCGGGCGGGTTGTCGCTCGCGGTGCCTTCCTCAAGATCGGGGAGCGTAATTCCGCTCAGCTCCTCCACTGCTCGTCTACCTTGAATCTTGTCTCGGCCACGCCCTACAGCTTCAAGCGTCTTACTCAAAACCAACTCGAAGTTGGCCAGCTTGGCGTCGATGTAGTCGTCAACCTCACGCTGCATGCGTTCAGCCTCTTGCTCGGCGGTCGCAATAATGCGACCGGCCTCGCGGTCGGCCTGCACCTGCACCTGGGTCTCCGAGACTAGGTGCATGCGTTCGTCGTGACCTGCCGCGATAATTCCCTCGGCCTGCGCGCGTGCCTCGGCCAACACCCCGTCGGCATCTGCCAAAAGCGAGTCGGCGCGCTGCAGGTCCACCGGAAGCAAGCGGCGAAGGTCGTCGATGAGACCCAGCAAGTCCGATCGGTTCACCACGCAGGAGGCTGACATGGGGACCGATCGAGCGCTCTCAACGAGCCCAGTGAGCTCGTCCAGCCTCTCGTGGATTTCCACGTCGTCCTCCAGGTATTTCGCGGTCTGCCCGCCATCGGGCAGCTTCGGAACTGCTTCTGAACAGCTTGGGAACAGGCTACGGGTTGGCGCGGTTGAGCCGCTGAATCAGCGGCTCAAGGACTGGTGGTGGAACGAGTCCGGCCACATCGCCACCGTATGAGACGACCTCCTTGATCAGGCTTGAGGACAGGAACGAGTACAGCGGGTTAGTGGCCACGAACAACGTGTCAACGCCAGTGAGCCGATGGTTCATCTGCGCCATTTGGAGCTCGTAGTCGAAGTCACCAACAGCCCTAAGACCTTTCACGATCGCGCGAGCTTCATGATCGCGGCAGTAGTCGACCAACAAACCCTCAAAGGCCTCGATGACCACGTTGTCGAGGTGCGCGACCGACTCCCCAAGCAAAACGATGCGCTCGTCGATGGTGAACAGGCCTTGTTTGTTCTGGTTGAGCATGACGGCCACGAACACCTGGTCGGCGAGTCTCGAGGCACGCTCGATGATGTCGAGATGCCCGTTGGTCACTGGGTCAAAGGATCCCGGACACACGACTTTCAGCACGGCGTGACGCTACCAAAGCGGCCTACCCGAAGCGTTGCCTCGCCGTATCGCCGCTCCCACGTGGGTTCAATCCCCGCCGGGAACTCGAAGGCTTCCGCCCGACTGGGTCGCTCGACAACCACACTGCAGTCCCCGGCCATACCGTCAATCGCCAGAGAGGCCAACACCGCGGCAAGGTGCTCGTTGTCCGTGGCGTACGGCGGATCAGCGAAGACCAAGTCGGCTGGCGGAGTGGCGCCGCGGCTGGTGATCCAGCGCTCGACGGGCATGAAATGCAGGTGCGCACCTGGCAATCCGACCGCGTCGATGTTGGCTTGGGCGTGAGCCGCCGCAGCCGCAATGGACTCGACCAGGTCGACGCGCTTTGCGCCCCGCGACAAGGCTTCCAACCCCAACGCGCCGGAACCGGCATACAGATCGAGAACCACTAGACCGCGCAGGCTATTTCGTTTCGATTCAAGCGCCGAGAAGACTGCCTCGCGGGCGCGATCGGAGGTCGGTCGAGTGCCACTCCGCGGAACTGACAGGCGACGCCCTCGAGCGGCGCCCGCGATGATGCGCGTCACGCCTTTTCCATGAAGTCGGCACGGTCGTCGGTCATGACGTCCCACACGGCTTTTCGCAAGGCGGGCATCGAGTCCAACTCAGGATCGAAGTCGACGAGCGCGGCAGCATCGTCTCGAGCCATTGCGATGAGGTCCTCATCGCGCAAGACCCGAAGCACCCGCAAGCTCGAGCGGTAGCCGGACTGCGTTGCACCCAAGACATCGCCTTCGCGACGCTGTTCCAAGTCGAGTCGGGACAGCTGAAACCCATCCAACGTGCTCGCCACCGCGTCCAGGCGCTCACGGGCGGGCGATCCAGTGTCGGTCTCAGTAACGAGCAGACATAGTCCTTCTGCGTCTCCGCGACCCACCCTGCCGCGCAGCTGATGAAGCTGGGAGACACCAAACCTGTCGGCATCCATCACCACCATCAACGTCGCGCGCGGCACATCGACACCGACCTCGATCACAGTGGTGGTGACAAGAACATCAACGGTGCCAGCAGCAAACCGCGTCATCACGTCTTCTTTGGCGTCGGAAGGCATCCGGCCGTGAAGCAGCTCAACCCGAAGCCCTTTCAACGGTCCCTCGGACAGCTTTGGGTGCAGTTCCAGTACCGAAGCCGTCGTGCTGCCGGCCGACTTCGACAGCTTGCCCGGGGCTTTCGACACCTCGAGCTCGGGCACATCGTCGTCTCCAGGTGCGTCACCGATTCTGGGACAGACGACGTAGACCTGATGGCCAGACCCGACTTCCTCTCGAACGCGCTCCCAGGCACGGTCGAGAAACCTAGGCTGCTCGACGGCTGGCACTACGTGAGTTGCGATGGACCTTCGCCCCACTGGCATCTCGCGCAGAGTCGAAACCTCAAGGTCGCCGAACACCGTCATCGCCACAGTGCGAGGAATCGGGGTGGCTGTCATGACAAGAACATGAGGAGGCTGCCGCCCCTTGGCGCGCAATGCGTCGCGCTGCTCAACGCCGAATCGATGCTGCTCGTCGACGACCACCAGTCCGAGGTCGAAGAAGTCGACGTTGTCTTGCAGGAGCGCATGCGTTCCCACGACGATCCCTGCAGTACCGGAGGCGATGTTGAGCAACGTTTGGCGTTTGTTGGCTGCGCTTTGCGACCCGGTCAGCAGCGCGACTTGCGTACCTGCAGCTTCGCCGCCGAGCATGCCGGCCTCGGCTAGCGGACCAAGCATCGCCCGAATTGAACGAGCATGTTGCTGCGCCAGAACCTCTGTGGGAGCAAGCAAAGCTGCCTGCCCACCGGTGTCGACCACCGTCAACATCGCACGCAGCGCAACCACTGTTTTCCCAGAGCCGACCTCGCCCTGTAACAGTCGGTGCATGGGGTGTGACCGAGCAAGGTCGGCCGCAACGGTCGATGCCACCTGGACCTGTCCATCGGTGAGCTCGAACGGCAGTTGGCTGTCGAAGCTGCGCAGCAAACCGTTCGGAGGGGGCACACGTGGGACCGCAGTCAGGCCGCGCAGTGCATGGCGGCGCTTAGCAAGCACGGTCTGAAGGACGAGGGCCTCTTGGTAACGGAATCGGC
>DATKIY010000247.1:0-3257 GCA_035543875.1 Actinomycetes bacterium
GCGGCAGCCCGTCCGTCCCCAACTCGAGCGCAACCACAGGGGCTACGCACCCGCCAGTGAGTGCTGAGTCCGGCAAGCTGTCCATCCTCGAGTGGGGTGGCTACGAGGCGGCTGGCACCAAAGCCCAGACCTACGGTCTGGTCGGCGGGACTAACTACACGGACAAATACGGCGCGAACGGGATCAGCTACACCTACATCGACAACGACGACCAGGCGTTGGAGAAGGCGACCTCTGACGGCGCCTTTGACCTGATGCACCCATGTTCGGAGAACCTCAAGGACTATGTCGACCGCGGACTCATTCAACCCTTCGACACCGGGCTGCTGTCGAGTTTCGGTGAGCTCAACCCGCACCTTGTTGAGGCCGGCCAGATCGACGGGCAGCAGTACCTGATTCCGTGGGACTGGGGGTACGGGAGCTTGATGTACCGCTCCGACAAGGTGGATGAAGCCGATGCGACGGGCTGGGAATTGGCGTGGAATCCCAAGTACTCCGGCAAGATCTCGCTGTGGAACGGCGGATCCACCAACTTCGAGATCGCGGGTCTGCAGCTGAGCTTCCCGAACATTGACGATCCCACCACCGACGAGATCGAGCAGGCCAAGCAGAAGCTGATCGAACAGAAGCCGCTGAACAAGCGCTACTGGGACAGTGAGTACGGGCAAATGCGGCCTGACTTCAAGTCAGGGACCACCTGGATCTCCTACTCGTGGCAGGCGGCGTACGCGTTCTTCCAGGACAAGGGCTTGGCCGTGAAGTACCTCGAACCCTCACAGGGTCGACTCGCTTGGCTGTGTGGCTTCACGCTCGGCGCGAATACGAAGAACTACCACCACGTGCACGACTACGTGGAGTCGTTCATCAACAAGAAGGCCAGCGAGGACCTCATCAACCTCTACTACTACGGCGCGTCAAACACGGCCGTGGACCTCAACAAGATTCAGAACCAGACGCTGGTCGACTCGCTTCAGCTCGACAACGTGGACGCAATAGCCGGCGACGACGTTCACTTGCAGGGTTACATGCCCAACAAGGATGCGATTGATCTGGCATGGCAGGAGGTCAAGGCCTCCTGACGTCCGTCACTTCGTCCCCGGAGACGGGGACAAGCGCTCCGGGGTCTCGTAGGAGCTGGCGTCCCGGTCGGGGGTCGCTAGTGCTGCCGCCCCTGCTGTTCGTCGCGCTTCTCCTGCTGGCCCCGATCGTCTTCATCACGCTGTTCAGTGTCGGGCTGCGCTCGAACGTCCCGGGAACCGATGTTGCGTTCTCCCTCGACAACTGGAAGAGCCTGCTCCTCTCCGACAGCAGTCCATTCCGAGCGCGCTTCTTGTACTCGATGAAGGTGGCGCTGGTCGTGTCACTGGTCTCGACGGTGGCGGCGTACCCGTTGGCGTACTTCCTGTCTTTCGTGGCTCGCAAGCGTCGGTACACGTTGCTGTTGCTCCTGCTCGCTCCGTTCTTCACCAGCTATCTGCTGCGGGTGTTGGCATGGCAGATCATGCTCAACGACCGCGGCGTCGTCACTTCGGCCATCTGGGCGATCGGGTTGAAGCCGAACGGCGAGCCAGTGCCGTGGCTCATCTACTCCACGTTCTCGGTCTCGCTGGTGCTCTTCTACTCGTGGGTACCGTTCGTGGCGCTACCAATCTTCGCCGTGCTCGAGAACATGGACCATCGGCTCCTCGAGGCCGCCCAAGACCTCGGTGCCAGTCGTTGGTCCACCTTCTGGCGTGTCACGTTCCCGCTCAGCCTGCCCGGGGTCATCGCTGGTTTCATCTTCGTGTTGATCCCCACCACGGGTGAGTTCATTGCCCCCTTGCTGGTGGGGGGCCCGAATAACCAGCTCTTCGGCAACTCCATCCAGGCATTCTTCGGCAGCTCGTCGAACTGGAACTACGGGTCTGTCCTTGCCATGACGCTGATCTTCACCGTGGTCGTCCTGATGCTGGTCTTCGGGCGTTTCTTGAACACGGACCTACGAACGGCTTCGAGGAGGGACGACGCGTGAAGGTCGTGGGCCGGCTCCAGCTGGTACTCCTCTCGGCGTACTTCTGGCTCTTCGTTGCCTTCCTCATCGCACCCCTCGTGGTGCTGGTCGTCTTTGCGTTCAATGACAGCACCACCCCCACGCTGCCGCTCGCAGGGTTCACTACTGACTGGTTCAGCCAGGCGTTCAGCAACACCCAGCTGACGACGGCCCTCGTGCGCAGCACGCTCATCGCCATTGTCACCGGGCTGTTGGCGACCGGGTTAGGCATGATGGCCGCAATCGGACTCAGTGCGGAACGGATGCGATTGCGTTCGCTCGTCATCGCGACGTTGCTGCTGCCACTTGTGGTGCCGTACATCTCCCTCGCCGTTGGTCTGGTCATCCTGCTGCAGGCTTTGCAGGTTCAGACGTCGCTGGCTGCTGTTGTGCTGGGTCACGTCGTCATCGCGCTGCCGTTCGCGATACTGGTGCTGCTTCCTCGGCTGCGGACTCTGGATGCCTCGATGCTCGAGGCAGCAAGAGACCTCGGCTCGTCGAGCCTTACCGCTTTCCGCCTCATCACTCTCCCCCTGCTCGGACCGGCATTGGTCTCCAGTTTTCTGATCTGCTTTGTCACGTCGTTCGACGAGTTCGCCATAGCCTCGTTCGTGGCTCCTTCGGGTGAGCCGACCTACCCGGTCTTTCTCTACGCCAGTGCGCGTACCCCAGCGCTGCTGCCCCAGGTCATCGCCATCGGAACCCTGGTGATCGCCGGTTCGATCATCCTGGTGCTCATGGCCGAGAGCGGACGGCGTCGCGTGGAACGCAGACTCGTTGGTGAGATGACGTCGCCTGAGCAGGTGCACGAGAGTGGCGATAGGGAGGAGGCGACATGGCAGGCGGTCAGGTAGAGCTGGTTGGTCTGACGAAGCGGTTCGGCAGTTTCACCGCGGTCGACGCAATCGACCTCGACATCCCGGCGGGCGAGTTCTTCTCGCTTCTGGGACCTTCTGGATGCGGCAAGACGACAACGCTGCGCATGATTGCCGGGTTCGAGCAGCCGGATGCTGGCGAGGTGCGGTTGGACGGTGCCGATGTTTCTCGAACCCCGCCGCCGAAGCGACCGGTCAACACCGTTTTCCAGAGCTATGCACTCTTTCCACACATGAGAATCCGCGACAACGTGGCGTTCGGCCTTCGCCGGCAGAACGTGTCACGTAGTGAGGTCTCGCGACGCGTGGCTGCAGCGCTCGAGCAGGTGCAGCTCACCCAGTACGGCAACCGC
>DATKIY010000248.1:0-11802 GCA_035543875.1 Actinomycetes bacterium
CATTCGAGACAACCGATTCCGCGTCGTGGCGAGGCGTCGGCGAGGTCGTCCCGCGTCAGGCCCAACCGCTCCAGCACGTCGGCTTCCGGCTCGTAGGTGTCAGCGCACGTGCTGCATGGCACGCGCACAAGTCGTTGTGCAACGACCAGTTCCAGAGACGACATCACCAGGTAGTCGGGGATGCCCATATCCAGCAGTCTCGTCACTGCTTGCACTGCGTTGTTGGTGTGCAGCGTGCTGAGCACGAGGTGACCGGTTAGGGCAGCTCGAAGTGCCAGCTCCGCTGTCTCTAGGTCGCGAATCTCGCCCACCAGAACCACGTCGGGGTCTTGGCGTAGTACGGCACGGAGCCCTCGCGCGAAGGTCATACCGGTTCGCTCGTTCACCTGGACCTGCGTGATGCCTGGAAGCTGGACCTCCACCGGGTCTTCCAAGGTGACGACATTGCGAGCGGGAGTTATGACCTCGTTGATCGCTGCGTAGAGAGTGTTAGTTTTTCCCGATCCGGTCGGTCCAGTTATCAGAACCAGTCCCTGTGGGCGGTGCAATGAGGCTCGAAGTGGTGTCAGCTGGTCGGGCAGCAGTCCCAATTCCTCCAGCGCGGGAACCGACTCAGAAACGTTGAGCAACCGCACCACGACTTTCTCGCCGTGGATAGCTGGGAGCGTGCTTACACGCGCATCGAGCATGCGGTCGTCGATGACAATGCGGGTGCGTCCGTCTTGCGGGACGCGCCTTTCGGCAATGTCCAACCCGGACATGATTTTGAGTCGACTCACCATTCCAGGTCCCGCGGATCGCGGCACCGTCATGACGTCGCGTAAGACACCGTCGATGCGATACCGGATTCTGAGACCCTCACGTTGTGGCTCAACGTGAACGTCGCTAGCTGCGGCACGAACGGCGTCACCAAGTAGTGCGTCGAGAAGTCGAACCGTCGGCGTCTGATCCACGTCAGCTGAGTCGGTCTGGTCGTCGTTGTCGTCGACCGCGAGCAAGTGAACAGCATCGGCCGCATCGTCCGCCAAGGACCAAGCACGGGCCAGATGGCTTCGAATCTGTGATGTCGTGGCAACGACCACATGCAGCGATCGCTCACGCGTATGAATGCGCACGTCATCAAGCGCCAGCACATTGGTGGGGTCGGCGGCAGCAATCCGCAGCCCGGCTTCGCTTCGAGACAGCACAATCAACTGAAAACGTTCGGCCATAGCCCGAGGGATCAGCCGAGCGCAGACCGGATCGACTGGCTCCACTGACAAGTCGACGACGTCAAGTGCAAGCAGATCGGCAAGGGCATCGGCGACCTCAGCTTCGCTTGCGAGGCCCGCGTCGACGACCATTTGTCCAAGGCGTACTCGTGGCGCACCCGAAGCCGGCCGTTCGACGGCCTGCTCGGCAAGGAGCTCATCGAGCAGCTCTTCCGTCAGCACCTCGCGTGCGACCAGCACCTCACCTAGCCGTCGCCGCATCGTGCGCTCGTGGCGAGGCGACGGCGCTTCCGGTGGCTTTTCCGGGGCGGCCTCGGACTTGCCCTTGGCCCGGGCAATAGGCGACTTCACGGGGTAGATGTCGGCGTCTTTCGGCCATCGCTGGAGCATTCGGGCAAAGCCGGTCTTCTTGGAGCCACTAGACTTCGAGGGTCCAAAGAACCGACAGGGGAGCGCGAAAGCGCTGAGAGTGCGGGTTAGCCCCGCAGACCCTCGAACCTGATCCGGGTTATGCCGGCGAAGGGAGTCGTTATGAGTAGTCATGTTTCGCAGTCGTCAACCGTTGATTCCGGTGCGCCTCAGGCGGGTTGGTCAACCGTAGAGATCGTCGTCACCGCCAGCCTGGCCGTCGCGTTCGGCGTCGTGTTCTGGGCCTGGAACTTGCTGTGGACTGCCACGGGTGGAGCATTCTCTGCACTACCCCCCATCCAGGGACTGATGTATGGAGTGTGGTTGGTCCCTGGCGTGCTGGCTGGCTTAGTCGTTCGGAGGCCAGGCGCGGCTTTTTACGCAGCGGTTTTGGCTGCGGTGATTTCTGCTCTCCTGGGATCGCAGTGGGGATTTGCTGCTGTGGTCTACGGCGTCGTGCAGGGCGCCGCACCTGAGCTGGTTTTCGCCCTCCGCGGCTATCGCAAGCCCGGGTTGGGTACTGCCCTGCTTGCTGCGGCCGCGACCGGTATCGGGTCCCTTGGCCTTGACCTGCTCGTCTACTACCCAACTTGGTCGTCGGGTTGGAAGACGCTGTATGCGGTGATGCTCGTGACCAGCGCAGTGATTGTGGCCGGGCTTGGGAGTTGGTTGCTGGCCCGAGCACTTCGAGCCACTGGGGTGTTGTCAGGGCTGCCGGCATCGCAGCAGGGGTGACACCAGCTTCGGTTGAGCTCCGGGGATTTGGTTACCGGCCGCCTAACCGCAGCCAGTGGGCGCTTCGTGACCTCGACCTCAGCGTCGAAGCCGGCGAACGTGTCCTGCTGCTGGGCTCGTCGGGTTCGGGTAAGAGCACCATCTTGCGGGCACTTGCGGGACTGCTCGACGCCGGCGGTGAACAGGCTGGAATCGCTGCGGTGGACGGAGTAGCTGCCGCTCGGGCGCGAGACCGGGTGGGTCTGCTCCTGCAGGACCCGGACGCACAGCTGGTCTTGTCTCGAGCCGGAGAGGACGTCGCCTTCGGTCCACAGAACCGGGGGTATCAGCCAGATGAGGTCGCGAGACGAGTAGCCGAAGCATTGGAGTCGGTGGGTTTCCCTTACTCAGTTGATCGCCCCGTTGGTGCGTTGTCTGGTGGTGAACGACAGCGTCTTGCGCTGGCGGGAGTTTTGGCGCTCACGCCGGGTGTCTTGTTGCTCGATGAACCGACATCATTGCTTGATCCTGCTGGGTCCGAGTTGGTTCGCAATGCGGTCAGCAGAGCAGTCATCGAGACCGGTGCGACGGTCATCGTGGTTGAGCATCAAGCTGAGCAGTGGCTACCGATCGTCGATCGCGTCGTGGTCGTGTCCAACGGCAAAGTGGCAGTACAAGGGTCACCAGCGGTCGTTCGCGAGCATCCCGCGGCTCGGGACACCTGGCTTGTCCCGCCGCTGATCCAACGACCACCTGGACTCCTGAGCCAAGACGCCCGCGCGCCCTTGCTGACCGCAAGCGATGTCAGCTTCCGATACCGAAACAGCGCAGTTGATTCGCTGACTGACATTCAGCTTTCGCTGCAAGCTTCGGCCGCGGTCTCGGTCACGGGGCCAAATGGGTCCGGAAAGACCACTCTTGCGAGGCTGCTTGGCGGTTTGGTGGCACCAACAACAGGTGCGGTGACCGCCAGCAGTGCACTTACTGGTTCGACGTTAACGCAGCCGAACCCGCATCGATGGCGTGCCCGCGAACTTGCAGGGCGCATCGGCTCGGTGTTCCAAAACCCGGAGCACGCTTTTCTCGCGCACAACGTACGGCAAGAGCTGGCCATCGGACCTCGAGCCCTTGGTCGTTCGGAGCGACAAGTGACTGAGATTGTGGACGGCCTGCTCACTCGACTCCACCTTGAGCAGGTAGTCGACGCCAACCCCTTCACGCTGTCCGGCGGGGAGCAGCGTCGACTGTCGGTTGCGGCAGCCCTTGCGACCTCTCCGCACATACTCATCTTGGATGAACCAACGTTCGGCCAGGATCCTGTGACCTGGCGAGAACTAGTAAAGCTGGTTGCTGGGCTTAGAGACCAAGCGGCGGCGATTGTTGTGGTCACGCACGACGCCGCATTCCGAGATCAGGTGAGCGACCACGAGCTGCGACTTACTAGCAGTGGGCGGATGGCGACAGCATGAGTGTGGCAACGGCTCATCCGCGTGAGGTGGGTACTACTTGGTTCACCCGTTCGAATGCCTTAGCGCGCCTTGCACCAGCGGTCGCGTTCGGAATTGTCAACGTTGTCACGCTCGACCTCGCCACGCCGATTCTTACCCTCGCCATCGTGACTGTGGCACTGCCCGTGACTGGGCTGAGTCTTCGCCAAGCAGCTCGGGCGACTTGGCCGCTGTTTGCTGCTGCGGCGACACTCGTGGCCGTCAATACGCTGGCGTACCCCAGTCCCGGCGTCTCGTCCGAGGATTTCCTGGCGGGACTCACAACAGGCCTGCGGCTGCTGGCCATTGCCCTGCCCGGAGTGCTGGCCTTTGCCACCATCGATGCTGTCGACCTGACGGATGCCTTGGTGCAGCAACTGCATATCTCGCCTCGATTTGGGTATGGGGCGCTCGCCGCCCTCCGCCTGATGCCCCTTCTTGGTGAGGACTGGCGATCGCAGTCGCTTGCAGCTCGGGCACGAGGGGTTGCTCCGCGCGGTGCCGTCGCCCGGATTCGCAACGTCGCAAAGCGGATACTGGGACTGTTGGTGACTGCAGTGAGAAGGGCAACAAGACTCGCCACTGCGTTGGATGCGCGTGGCTTTGATGGAGCCAAGCGGGCTACTGCCCGACCTAGCGCGTGGACGCGCACCGACACTGCCTTGACGATTGCGAGCGCCGTGCTAGGTGGCCTAGTCGTTTGGGGTTCCGTCGCGCTGGGGGTGTGGGACCCACTGCTCGGCGGTTAGCTTGCGGTGAGCCGTCAAGCTGAGCGTCAGCCTTCCGTACTGCCGTTGTCGCGCTCGTCGAGCTCGTCCATGAGGTCGCGTAGCTGGTCTCGGATGAAGTCCCGCGTCGCGACTTCATTGACGGCCATCCGCAAAGATGCGATTTCTCGAGTGAGGAAGTCGTCGTCGGCGATGATTCGATCGATTCGGGCTCGATCCTCCCAGTACTGCACGCGGTCGCGGTCGGTTTGGCGATTCTGAGACAGCAGGATGAGAGGGGCCGCATACGACGCCTGAAGCGACAGCATCAGGGTGAGTCCGATGAACGGCCACTGGTCAAAGGTGAGGTCGGCCGGCGCAAGAACATTCCACAGCATCCAGGTGGCGACGAACGCGGTCATGTAGGCGATAAACCGCCATGACCCGATGAAACGACTAATTCGTTCAGAGAGCTTGCCAAACGTCTCTGGGTCGTACGGAGAGCGAATCACGGCGCGCCGGGGACTGCGCGGTTGGTCGAGTCTGCTCCGTCGGATTTCACGCACCATGGAGCAGCTCCGGCGTCGTTGTTCCGGCTGCTGCTGGTGACTCGAGATCGTCGCCGCGCCGCCAGTTATCGGGAAGCATGTGGTCTATGACGTCATCGACGGTAATGGCGCCCAACAGTCGGTCGTTGTCATCGACGACCGGAATGGCTACCAGGTTGTAGCTGGCAAGCACATTGGTCACGTCGTGGAGTGTTGCGTCGGGACTGACTGGGCTCAGCTCGGAGTCAACGACCTCGGACACGAGGGCGCTTGGGGTTTCGCGCAGCAACCGCTGGAAGTGGACAGCGCCGATGTAACGTCCAGTGGGTACCTCTAAAGGTGGACGACATACATAGACCTGCGCGGCTAGCGCAGGCGGCAGGTCAGAGTTCCGGATCCGCGCCAGCGCCTCGGCAACGGAAGCATCAGGCGCCAAGATCACGGGTTCTGGCGTCATGAGGCCGCCAGCGGTGTAGTCATCGTAGTCGAGCAGCCGGCGAACGTCATCGGCTTCGTCCGGTTCCATCAGTGCCAGCAGTCGAAGGCGCGTCGGCTCTGGCAGATCACTTAATACGTCAGCTGCGTCGTCTGGGTCCATCGCCTCAAGGACATCGGCGGCTCGTTCATCCTCCAGTTTCGCAAGGATCTCGATGGACTCTTCCTCCGTCATTTCCTCAAGAACGTCGGCCAGCCGATCGTCGTCGAGCGCGGCAACAACCTCAGACCGGCGTTTGTTCGGAAGGTCCTGTAAGACTTGCGCGAGGTCAGCTGGGCGAAGTTTCTCGAAGGTCGCAAGCAAAGTTGCGGCGCCCTGGTCACTTTCGTCGAGGGTGAGGCCGCTGATTTCGTTCCAGTCGACGACGAACTGTTCGCCACGTCGTCGCAGCGCCTTGCCCTTTCGCTGAACGTAGACCTTGGCGATCTCCCAATCACGCGTGCGAAGTTGTTCGATTCCCACATCAAGCAGAGTGACTAGATCGCCGGTGTCGACCAATGACACAGTCGAGTCAAATAGCTCTCCGACAATTGCCACTTCACCGGGGCGTTGTTCGAAGCGACGCAGATTTACAAGTCCGGTGACTATGACCCCACTCGCGTCAATGGAGTTCACCCGAGTCATGGGGACGAAAATGCGACGGCGAGGCTGAACCTCAAGCACCAGCCCAATCACCCGTGGCGCACGTGGGGCAGGTCGCAGGGTCACCAAAACATCCCGGACGCGCCCCACCTGGTCGCCACCGGGATCGAAAACCGTTACGCCCGCCAACCGGGCGATGAAAACTCGGGTTTGACCGCTCACATCAGGAGGTTACCGGCGGTCGAGCCGCGTCCTAGGGAGGTGGCGAGCGTGCCGCTGATAGGTTCGTCGGACATTCCTACTGGATCTGAGGGCAAATCATGCGCAGGAGCACGACCGCCGGACGCGTCTTGGCGACCATCGCGATCATCGGCTCGGTGGTACTGAGCGGGTGTGGTAACTCGGACACCCCGTCTGCCGACACCACTCCGACTCCTGCTGCGTCAGCCAACGGAGTTGAAGACCTCAGTGCCAACCAGATCCTCGATGAGGTGAGCACGGCGGTTGGTGACGCAACCTCGGTCCATGTCAGCGGTGAAGGCATGAGCGGCGATCAGCAGGTCGGTATCGACATGCAGATGACCTCATCGGGTGATGCGCAGGGCACCCTGACGCTCAGCGGCCAACAGGTCTCGTTGATCATTGCCGATGGCGCCACCTACTTCTCCGCCGATGAGGCTTTCTGGACGTCGCAGGTCGGCCCGGAGGTTGCACCGCAGCTGGTTGGCAAGTACGTGGAAGTTCCAGCCAACGACCACTCCTTCGACAATGTCGCGTCTTACAGCGCCTTCTTCGACAGTCTGTTGAAGCCCGAGGGTGCTATCTCGAAGGGTGACCAAACTGACGTCGATGGTGTACCGACCATCCAGCTCCTCGAGGCAAAGAACGACGGAACCATGTACGTCGCCCTTGAGGGTGACCCGCTGCCGCTGAAGGTGGAAACGAAGGACCAGGGTTCAGTGACCTTGAGTGAGTGGAATGAGCCCGTCACAGTTTCGCCACCCTCCGCCACAGACATCGTCGACCCGTCGACCATCGCGCCCGCGACACCGGCGCCGTCATCACCTGCCCCGGTCACACCCGTCCCCTCCTCGTAGTCACGGCTGGCGCTGGCGGTGGGCAACGACCGCAGTTTGTTGGCGTACCACGTTGTCGATGTGTTTGCGTCTCAACGGTTCGCCGGGAATCCGCTCGCGGTGGTCCTTGACGCAGACGAGCTCACTGGTGACCAGATGCAGCAGCTCGCCAGCGAGTTCCATCTTTCGGAGACGGCTTTTCCGCTGACGCCCAGCCGTGAGCAAACAGCTGATGGCGCCGACTACGCGCTGCGAATCTTTACTCCTGAGGTCGAGATTCCGTTTGCGGGCCACCCGTCGATCGGCACCGCATGGCTTTTGCGTCAGCTGGGGCGGCTAACGGCCGACGAGGTGCGGCAGTCGTGCGGTGAGGGTCTGTTGCCGATCACGGTTTCGACCGATGCGGCGACGCTCACTGGTGGTGAGCCGCGCGTCGGCGAACCCATCGACCCGACTCCCGTAACCGCAGCTGTAGGGCTCAGTGCGCAGGACGTTGTGGGCGAAGTTCGAATTGCGAGCACCGGCCTCGGGTATGCCGTGCTGCCTGTGAAGCCGCAGGCACTCGATCGTTGTCGACCAGACATGACGCTGTTGAAGTCGTATTTTTCATATCCGGGCGAGGCAACCGGTGTCTACGTAGTCGCTTGGGACGGTGATGTACGACAGGTTCAGGCGCGGATGTTTGCTGGAGACGTCGGCGTTCCCGAAGATCCCGCGACCGGTTCTGCGGCTTTAGCTCTTGGTGCGTACCTAGCGGCATCGGGTGAGTTTGGTGACGGAACGCAGCACGTCAACATCACGCAAGGCGTCTCGATGGGTCGGCCGTCGAGTCTGCACATAGAAGTCGCTGTCGAACAGGGCAAGGCCACGAGGGTGCGCGTTACCGGCGCGGTTGTGCGCGTGGCTGAAGGAAGAATCCACGCGCCTTAGTCGGCTATCGACGCTTGCGCGTTGCTCGGCCAAAGTGAAACGGCCGCTGATTGTCCGTCGTGGCGGCGGTGAGAAGAGGTTCTGCACGGTGTGATTGGTCTGACGAATGACCAGGGCCTTCCGAGTAGGTCCCAGTTGGTCGCAGCAGCCAAATCGATGACTCGCGCTTCCAGCGTTCCGGCTGGCCTTCGCCGTCGGTGGCATTCAACCGTTTGGGGTGCAACGCCTGGGCCGCTGCGGACCAAGCGTCCGTATGCGGGTCGAGGAGTTCGGTGGTCGCTGCGGCAGTGGCCACTCGGTTCAGCGTGGCCTTGCTGCGAGCGATGATGTCGACCAGCTGCCCGTCGGCCAAGCCCGGGTTCGGTTGTTCGCGGCCATCTGTCACAACCGCGACCGCACCGTCGTGCCAGACATGCCAGAGGCCGCGAGCGGGATGTCCAGCCACCACGACCCAGACCAGGTCTGCTTTAGCGACAACTTCGTCGAAGAGTGCAGCGTCGAGCTCGGGGCCAGCCATGGGGTGAGCCTGCCACAGTCATTGGTGGAGGTGGCCGTCGATCGATACCGAACGCGCCGATAGGCTCCTCGACGCTGCTGTACAACTGCGCCGACCGGGAATTCCGGCGGCGACCACGTATGACATCACCGAGGAGTTCTGACATGGGCGAGCGCGTGCTGCGACCGCGTCGATCAAACTTGGCTGTGCCTGGGAGCAGCCCCAAGATGCTCAGCAAAGCCAAGGGCCTGCCGGCCGATCAGGTCTTCCTCGACATCGAGGATTCAGTGGCACCGCTGGCAAAGCCCAGTGCCCGCCAGAACATTGTCGCTGCGTTGAACGAGGGTGGGTACGGCGACAAGGTTCGTTCGGTGCGCGTCAATGACTTCACTACCGAGTGGACCTATCGAGATGTTATTGAGGTTGTCGAGGGCGCCGGCTCCAATCTCGACTGCATCATGTTGCCCAAGGTTCAGTCAGCCGATCAGGTAGTCACGCTTGATACCTTGCTCACCCAGATTGAAAAGGCGAATGGCTTACCGGTCGGAGGCATCGGGATCGAGGCCCAGATCGAGAACGCGATGGGTCTGATAAATGTTGATGCCATAGCAGCAGCAAGCGATCGGGTTGAAACCATCATCTTTGGTCCAGCCGACTTTATGGCGAGCATCAATATGCGCACGCTAGTTGTCGGAGAGCAACCCCCCGGATATTCGGAGGGCGATGCCTACCACTACATCTTGATGCGTATCTTGATGGCGGCCCGCGCCTACGACAAGCAAGCCATTGACGGTCCTTACCTGCAGATCCGTGACGTCGATGGTTACCGCAAGGTGGCTGAGCGGTCGGCGGCCTTGGGGTTTGACGGAAAATGGGTACTTCACCCAGGTCAGGTTGATGCAGCCAACGAGGTCTACTCGCCGAAGCAAGAAGACTTCGACCACGCAGAGTTGATTCTCGATGCGTACGCCTTCTACACCTCAGAAGCCGGAGGCAAGAAGGGCGCAGTCATGCTCGGCAGTGAGATGATTGACGAGGCGTCTCGCAAGATGGCGTTGGTCGTGTCCGGCAAAGGTCGCGCGGCTGCCATGAAACGCACGGTCTGGTTTGACTCTAACCAAGAAGACGGACGAACCAGCACGGAACCGAGCCGCTAGTGGAGCTCGCAGTTCGAGTCGCTCTCGTCACAGGCGCAGGTAGCCCCGGTGGCATTGGGTTTGCCTGCGCTCGGCGCCTGGTTGAGCAGGGTGCCCGAGTAGCAGTTGCCGCCACGTCCGAGCGCATTCATGATCGCGCCAAGGAGTTGGGCGGTGAAGCCAAAGGTTTCATAGCTGATCTCACCGAGCCTGAACAAGTACGGCGTCTCATCAGTGAGGTTGAGGCTGCCTTTGGGCCGCTCGAACTCGTCGTGAATAACGCTGGCATGACGAGCGTGACGGACGAAGAGTCGTGGCTCTCGATCGCTGACATGACTCCGGACCAGTGGCGCCACGGGATTACTCGCAACCTTGATACGGCGTTTCTCGTTACACAGCAGGTGCTGCCAGGAATGGTTAGACGCGGTTTCGGTCGTATCGTCAACGTCACATCAACCTCTGGCACAACGTGTGCCATGCCAAACGAAGCGGCATACGTGGCTGGCAAGGGTGGTATGCGCGGTCTCACACTGGCGACTGCAGTCGAGGCCGCAGCGCATGGAGTGACATGTAATGCCGTTGCGCCGGGTTGGATTCGAACTCCGTCGTCGCTCTCGCAGGAGCTTGAGTACGGCGCACGCACGCCGATGCAGCGGATGGGCGAGCCCGACGAGATCGCGGCGGCAGTTGCGTTCCTTTGCTCGCCTGCCGCCTCCTACATCACTGGGCAAACTTTGGTGGTCGATGGTGGGAACTCGATTCGTGAAGCCAATCCCGCATAACACTTCCGCAACCCTCTTCGAAAGTAGGTCCAAATACGGCCGATAGGTCGGGTACAGTCCCCGATCATTGTCAGGCCCCTTGCCGCGGGGCGCCAGCCGTACCACTGGAGACTCATGAAGCTGCCCCATGCGTCCTTCCCACCTTCGGATCGACCTTCCGATCGACAAAGGAATGGCCGCTACGGCGCCACGAGACTGCGGGCTGGAGTACTGGCGGGCGTTGTAGTCGCCGCCTTGCTCGGCGGTCACGCAGCAGCGTCTGCCTCTGAGGTCCAACGCGGAGGCGGGACGACGCCAGTCATCACGGCTCCGGCTGACAGCACGGTGGTACCCGTCTCGCCGGTACATGTCTCGGCGACGAGCACGGCCACGATCGTTCGATTTGTTCTGGACTCCCGAGGCGGGGTGTTTACCGTCGACGCCAACGTTGTTGCTGGGTCGGCTGCAGCCGACCTTCCCACCGCGGGCATCGACGGGAGCACTGACATTCGTGCCTATGACTGCACTGCGCCGGATGTTTGCAACACAGCCTTCGACTCGGTTGCTGTCACGATCAAGCTGGCTGATCCAAAGCTGACTAAACCGCCTAACGACGAATTGGTCGGTGGCAGTTTCAAGGCTGCGGCCGATGCGGATCAGGGCGCTATCGCATTTCAGGTGGACGGCCAGACGCGCGCAACCGACACGACTTCGCCTTTCGCGAAGACGGTCGGAATCGCCGGACTGGCTGACGGCAAACACTCGGTACGGGCCGTTCAGTGCGACGCTACCGGGACGGTCTGCGAAGGGCCGATATCGAACGTCCGCAAGATCGTCAAGGACACGAAGCCACCGAGGTGGAGTGATGTTGGTGCATCGCCGGATCCGCTGTACCCATTCCGGGATCACTACAAGGACTCCACCAAGCTTTCCGCCAAGGTTAGCGAAAACGTGGTAAACGTCCGGGTCGAGATTCACCGGAAGGACGGTCCGCTGGTTCGAACTCTGCGGCTCGGTTCAAAGCGTGCAGGAAAAGTGAATGTGTCGTGGAACGGGCGTACTGCGGGCGGAGACATGGTTCGGCCGGGGGCTTACACGTTTCGGTTCATCGGGTCCGATGCCATCGGGCACACCAGCAAGAGCACTGAACGGACCGTGCAGGTCTCCGACAAACGGCTGGTGAGGCAAAGCGGATCCAAGACGCTGAGCGCCAAGGGCAGTTTTGTCGGCAGCATCTCTGGCTCTTGTGG
>DATKIY010000249.1:0-17159 GCA_035543875.1 Actinomycetes bacterium
CCTCACTGAGCTCAGCCACTCGCAGGATCTGCTTACGCGCTTCAGTGACGAAATCCTCGGATCGGATCGTCACTGAAGGAATACGGCGCCCTAGCCGTGCGATGAGCTCGTTTGTTGTCACCCATCGGCGACTGGTCTTCATCGGCGACCATTTCGGCATATGTGTCTTGCTCGTGTTTCCCGCTGGCAGTTCGACGGTCTTCTGCCACGAGAACGCAACACCGCGAGGATCGCGAACCACATGTGCAAGAGACAGATCAACGCCTGACGCCCGCTCAAGGATGTAGGCCAGCGATGGTCGCTTACTTGAGTCGACCACCACGTGCGCACCGGCCGTGGCAGCAATCCCGGCATACAGCGCCGTGAGGATTTCGGTGTATGCCGCGAGATCGTGAGCGAAAGCGTCGTCGTGCGTTGTGCGCAGCTTTGGCATCGACCGCGTGGTGTCGACGCGCTTGCGCAGTCGGGCAATCTCAGGACGGTCGACGTTGTCCCAGCCGCCGAAGGCCCGCTCACCCACTTCCTGCCAGAAGGCGCACTGCTCGAAATGCTCGCCACAGCCACACTTGAGGTTGCGCTCCAAACCAGCGGTCCACAGGTAGAACAGTTCTCCGACGGCGACGTGGTCTGGCAGCTGGCCGAGCGCGAGGTCGATGAGGGTGGAACCGCTGCGGGGCATTCCGCCGACGTAAAGCACGCGCGTTGGCGCTACTTGGCTGCTCACGTCGGTTCCCCTGGTTGTGTTGCCGGTCGTGCGGTGAGACTAGCCCGCGCTTTGCTGCGATCATCGGGCAAGCGGCTGCTGATCGCCCGTTCGGCGGTGCGGCAGGCTCAGGCGCGAATTGGGCCAGGTGGCAGGCGGGTTTCGACTACGTCGTTCCACACCTTCTCCACCCGGTAGGCGGCCGCCTCGGTCTCTGGTCGATCGGCCCAGACCGACGCCGCGTCGGTGCCTTCATACAAAATGCCGATCCCGTCGTCGGTGGCGTAAGACAGCGGCAAACCGCCCGCCTTGACGATCTGGTGGAGGAGCGGTCGGCGTTGTTCCTCGCTGTCGTAGTGGACGCCGTTGCCGTAGGGCAGCAGGGCAAGTCCGTTGTTGACTGGCTCCAAGGTGGGGCCGAACGAGTCAGTGGTGCCCCCGACATGCCAACAGATCGACCCAGCACTCACGCCGCCCAAGATGATTCCGCTGTTCCATGCTTCGGCCAGGATCTCGTCGAGCTGGTGGACTCGCCATACGGCCAGCAGGTTCGCCACTGAGCCGCCGCCGACCCAGATCGCGTCGCTGCTCAGCAAAAGCTCTCGCGGATCGGTGTTGGGCTGACTGAACAGTTCAAGGTGTGACAGCTCCACGCTCCAGCCGCGAAATGCAGAGTACGACCGGGTGAGGTAGCTGCGGTCATCGCCGCTCGCCGTCATGACGAAGGTGAGTCGTGGTCGGTCTTTGCCTGTCAGCCGCAGGAACTCGCGCATGATCCCACCAGGCTCCATGACTGCCCAACGGTTCGAGGCAATAAAGCCGCCACTCGTGGCAAGAATGCGCGGTGTGCTCATGGGTCAACTTTCAGCATCGTTGGCTGGGCTAAGCATGCATTGTGCAGCAACCGACGCAGCCTCGGGAGAGCACCACGCGTCGCGGCGATGGTGACGTCAGTCGGGTGTCGAGTCGTAGAACATGGTGACGCGGGAGACGCGGCCGTCGGCGGCAAACTCCACAAAGTCGGTGCCAGTGAACATAACGGTGTCACCTTGGCGGGCCAGCCACGGCACGCGTAGCCGATTCCCGAGGAGAACTGGGTCCGCGGTCTCAGAAATCACCAGGTTGGGCATCTGTTCATGCGTCTCGGCAATGTAGGTGCTGAGCGCCTGCACGCCGGTAAGTCCCTCGGGGGTGTCCTCATCGAAGAACTCGCCATCGGACGCCCACGCCGACTCCAACAACTTCTCGCGCGCGGCGGAGTTGGTCCCCTCGTTCCACGCAGCGCTGTAGGCGAAGTACGCCTCGGTCGGGTCCAGGGCCATCTGCGCCTCCTTCCCGTAATAGCTCGAAGGCTAGAACTGAAGGTGCTCGTGTGGAACCCCCACGGCCTCCGCGCTTGTGGAAGCCGCGAGCAGCCGTCCCAACAAACATGGAGCATGGACGAATGAGCCAACCTCTCCTTGCGGTGGTCGGACCCAGTGGGCTCTCCGACGCCCAGCTCGTCACCTTGTTGGTCGGTCTTGCGTTGGCATTGCTCGACGTGCACGCAGACCGCGACTGTCATGGTGCGGTGCATCCTGCGCACATCGACCTCGACGGGGCTGGCCGACCGATTCTGCTGCGTTCACCGGCACCTTCGGGCTGGACACCGCGCGACGACGTGGTGGCTCTCCTACGGCTGGGGACGTCACTCGCCAGCGCCGGTAGCACGTTGTCGGAACAACTTCGCACGTGCGCTGCTGCGACGGACCTGTCACTCACCACGCTCATCCCGTGGCTGTTGAACCTCGGTGAGCCAGCGCCGCTGCTGCCCAGCTGACGCTACGAGTCTGAGGGCGCAAGTGCAGCGTCGAGTGCGGACTCGATGGTCGGGTCCAAGAACTCGAACCCTGCGTCTGTTAGTCGACGAGGAACTACTCGCGCGCTACCTAGAACTTCGGACGACATCTCACCGAGGACCGTACGCAAGACGAACGAGGGAACGGCCGCGAACGTCGGACGATGTAGACGTTCGCCCATGGCTCGCGTGATATCTACGTTGGTCGCTGCATTCGGCGCGGTGACGTTGTAGGGACCAACCATGCTGCTGTCGTCAATCATTAGGCGGATGGCTCGCACCTCGTCGCGGAGTGAGACAAAGCTCCAGTACTGCTGGCCGCTGCCGAGGCGCCCGCCAAGCCCTAGTCGAAACAGCGGGAACATGCGGCCCCAGGCACCGCCTTTGCCTGCAACGATGAGCCCAGCTCTCGGGTAGACAACTCGTATCCCAGCATCACGGGCCGGGCCTGCTGAGTTCTCCCAGTCGCGTACGACTCCTGCGAGGAAACCGTCACCATTCGGCGACGACTCATCAACCTCGGTATCGCCGGTGTCTCCGTAGTAACCGATCGCCGAACCGCAGACCATCACCTTTGGCTGGGGGTCGAGGCCAGCAATCGCACGTGCGATCGTTCGCGTTCCGATAACCCGACCATCGCGAATCTCGCGCTTGTATGAGGCGGTCCATCGACGGTCGCCGACGCCAGCGCCAGCGAGGTGTATTAGGGCGTCGATCCCCGTTAGGCCGTCGACGTCGACCGAACCACCGATCGGATCCCACTGCACTTCATCATCGGCCGTTGCTTCACGCCGCACCAGCCGGATCGTTTCATGCGCGTCGGAACGCAAAGAGTCCATCACCGCACTACCAATAAGTCCGGACGCGCCAGTGATCGCAACTTTCACGTGATCATCATGCCCGGTTCGTCACCGTGTCGCCTCTTGATCAAGACGCTCAGTCGATGGCGTCTGGATCGAGCCGGTCTCTTAGGTGCCACCATGCGCTTGAACGCCCAGCCACCGCGTCGAGGCAGCCGCTGACGTAAGCAGTCTTGTGCTGGCTCTGTTGGGAATATTGCTGCGCGGCTTCAGCCTGACAGTTCCCCTCTACTCCGCGGGCGCTATCGACGGCGCCTTGGGCATACCCGGATCGGTAGTCACCGATCAGCGTGGGCTTTTGCCATGCCGTCCAAAGAATGCCGACGGCGCACACGATCGTCAACGCGATGCAAACCCCGGTGATCAGGCGCGCCCGTTTGGGCCAGGCGGGCAGTTCGGTGAACGACTGTGCCTCGGTCGGCGGGTACGGCAGGAGCGTTGGCATCAACACGAGTTGATGTTCGCACGTAACTCAACCGCAGGTGACGTCGCCGCGAAACCTCACCCTAAAGGCCGAGGTCCGCTTCGAATGCACCATCCTCAAGGCGCTCCTTGATTGACATCAGGAATCGTGCGGCGTCGGCACCGTCGACGAGTCGGTGGTCGTAGGTGAGCGCCAGGTAGACCATCGAACGCACCGCGATTGCGTCGGCTCCAGCACCGTCGCGGACGACGACGGGTCGTTTGACGACCGTTCCAGTTCCGAGGATGGCGACTTGTGGTTGGTTAATGATGGGCGTGTCAAACAATGCGCCTCTGCTACCGGTGTTGGTCAACGTGAACGTCCCGCCGGAGAGCTCGTCAGGTGCAATCTTGTTGTTGCGGGTGCGGTCGGCAACATCGGCAATGCGTTTGGCGAGTCCGGCAATGTTGAGGTCGCCAGCCTGATGAATGACAGGGACGAGCAGACCGCGTTCGGTGTCGACGGCAACCCCAAGGTTTTCGACATCGTGATAGGTGACGGTGCCAGCTGCGGTGTCGATGTTGGCGTTGACCGATGGGTGAACCTTCAGGGCCTCAACTGCGGCTTTCGCAAAGAACGGTAGAAAGCTGAGGTTGACGCCTTCACGGGCGACGAAGTCGGCCTTTGCGCGTTGTCGAAGTATTGAGATGGCCGTGACGTCGACTTCGACGACAGTGGTGAGCTGAGCCGATACCTGCAGCGACTCGACCATGCGCTCGGCAATGACTTTCCGCAAGCGCGACATCTTTTCGGTTCGGCCACGGAGGGGCGACGGCGCAACCGATGGCTTGGAAGCGGCATTGCCGGCCACGGCTGCCGTAGCCGATGCGGTTGATGCCGCTTGTTGGGCAACGCGCTTTGCGGCTTCCAACACATCTTGCTTGCGAATCCGACCACCAACGCCTGTTCCGGTGACGTCGGCCAGGTCGACCGCGTACTCGGCAGCCAGCTTGCGGACCAGCGGCGTGACGTAGCCGACGCCATCATCGCCTTCGGTGCCGGCCGGCTTCGCCGTACTGACGGGTGCGCTGGGCGCCGCGGAAGCTGGTTGCACGACTGGAGCCACCGCCGCTGGCGCTTGAGGTGCCCGCGCTTGAGGTGCTTGACGTGTCGGCGTCGCGACGGGCGCTGCGGCGGCTGCCGGCGTTGGTGCTGCTGCTGGAGCGGACGCTGGGGCGGCGTGGTCACCGGACGAGATAACTCCGAGCTGCCCGCCGACTTCGACGACCTCGTCGGTGTTGACCGAGATGGCAGTGAGGACTCCCGCGGCCGGCGACGGAATCTCGGTGTCGACCTTGTCGGTGGAGACCTCGACGAGTGGTTCGTCCAGCGCGACGGCGTCGCCGACCTGCTTCAGCCACCGGGTGACCGTCCCCTCGGTGACGCTTTCACCCAGAGCCGGGAGCACCAACGAGGTCGAGCTTCCAGCTGAGCCGGCAGCTGATGAAGCTTTGGCTGGTGGGGCAGCTGCTGGCGGCGCATCTGCAGGTGGTGCAGTTTCGACTGGCATGACAGCCGGAACTGGGGCGGCTTCCGCCGGTGCTTGGTCGGCGGCAGGTTCGTCGTCTGTTCCCCCGACCGGCTGTAGTGGTGCTTCATTGGCGGCGCCGATGACAGCGAGCTCAGCGCCGACCGCAACGGTTTCGTCCTCGTGGGCAAGGATGCGCAGCAGCACGCCCGCCGACGGTGAAGGAATTTCGGTGTCAACCTTGTCCGTCGAGACCTCAAGCAGAGGTTCGTCGGTAGCGACTTCGTCGCCTTCCTTCTTCAGCCAACGAGTGACGGTCCCCTCAGTGACGCTCTCACCGAGCTGGGGCATCTTCACAGAGACCGACATTCGAGGCTTTCCCTTCTGTTCCTTGCTGCCTTGACGGTTCTTTGGTGGTTGAGACGGTCTGGGTCAAGCGTGTGCGTGCAACGGCTTGCCCGCGAGCGCGAGGTGCGCTTCGCCCACCGCTTCGGACTGGGTTGGGTGAGGGTGAATGAGCGATGCGACGTCGTCGGCGTAGGCCTCCCAGTTGTAGATGAGCTGCCCCTCGGCCAGTAGCTCTCCGACGCGACTACCGACCATGTGCACGCCGACTACTGGCCCATCCTTGACGGCGACGAGCTTGACCACACCAGCGGTCTTTAGGATTTGGCTCTTGCCGTTGCCGGCGAGGTTGTACTCGACAGTCGCGACCCTTTCGTCGCCGTACTTGGCTCTGGCGGCCGCTTCGGTGATTCCAACCGACGCCACCTCGGGCTCGGAGTACGTGATGCGGGGGACACCGTCGTAGTCGATGGGCCGCGGCGAGAGTCCTCCGATCTGTTCGGCAACCAAAATTCCCTCGCCAAAACCGACGTGAGCCAACTGCAGGGTGGGGATCAGGTCGCCGATGGCATACACGTTCGGAACGTTGGTGCGGCAGTAATCGTCAACCTTGACGAAGCCGCGGTCCATGGCAACTCCGGCTTCTTCGTATCCGAGCCCGCTCGATACTGGTCCGCGACCAACCGCAACCAGCAGCAGGTCGGCCTCGATCGTGGTGCCGGACTCCAGTTTCACCACCACACCCGTCGCGGAGTTCTCGACTGAGGCGAACCGGGCACCGAGCTCGTACTTGATGCCTCGCTTGCGGAACTGTCGTTCGATTTGCTTGGACAGCGTTTCGTCTTCGGCTGGAAGCAGGTGGGGCAAAGCCTCGACGATTGTCACCTCGGCACCGAAGGATTTCCAGACGCTGGCAAACTCGACGCCGATCACACCGCCGCCCAGGACGACGACAGAGCGCGGCACGTAGTCGAGGGTCAGTGCGTGGTCACTGCTGATCACCCGCGCGCCGTCGATGTCCAGCCCGGGCAGCGACCTGGGGACCGAACCCGTGGCGAGGACGACGTTGCGCCCGGTGTAGAGGTTGTCGCCAACGGCAACGGTGTCTGGCCGAATCAGTTGGCCCTCACCTTCTACGTAGGTGACGTTGGCACCCTTGAGCAGCCCAGTTAGGCCCTTGCAGAGCCTGGTGACGACAGCGTCCTTGTAGGCGTTGACGGCTGGCATATCGATGCCCTCGAACGTCGCTTTGACACCAAACTGCTCGCTGTCGCGAGCCGCGTCTGCTATTTCGCCTGTGTGAAGGAGGGCCTTGGTGGGGATACAACCATTGTGAAGGCAGGTTCCGCCAAGCTTGCTCTTCTCAATCAGCACGACGTCTAGGCCGAGCTGGCCCGCGCGCAGCGCGCAGGCGTAGCCGCCGCTGCCGCCGCCGAGAATCACGACGTCGTGGACGATGGACCCGGGGCTTGCTGTCACTGGCGAACTCCTCGAGGCGGTAGTGCTTGCGTAGTCATCTTGTCACCCCGAGATACGGTGTCGTGCGCACCTCCTAGCGGAGGGCGACCCCTGGAACAGGGACGACCGCGTGGAGGGATCATGAAGTGGCTGCCCCGCCGCGGGTCATCGCGGAAGAAAGCCAAAGGTTCGGCCTCAAGCGATCGCAAGTACCTGGAGGAGTTCGCCCAGACCCGTCAGGGGGTTGAGGCGTTCGTTGAGCCGCAAACGGCCATGTCGTCAACCACCATCGTGCTTGTCGCTCGCGACGGCGAATGGACCCGGCGGGCGGTGCCTAACCCGCAGACTGCTTTCAGCTGGGCCAACAAACTGGGTATTCCGTGTTACGACGTGAACTTGGTGGGCTACCCCAAGCGGATGCGCGACTGGTCGCCCGGGTCTTGAGGTAAGGCCCATGCTAAGTCTTCGGATCTACTCGCAAACCGAGCTGACTTCGGACGTTGTTGCTGTCCTCCAGGATGAGCCCGGTGTCAGCAGCTTGGCGGTCATCCGTGGTGCCTCGCTCACTCCTATCGGCGATCTCGTCTTCGCCGATGTCGCCCGCGAGTCCGCAAACGTCGTCATCGATCGGTTGCGAGAGACCGGCGTTCATCAGGAAGGCTCGATTCAGGTACAGCCGGTATCGACGTGGATCTCCAGGCCCGCGTACGAAGCCGAACGGGTCGCTCCTGGAGCCGGCAGCGATGCGGTGGTCTGGGCCGACGTTGTGCAGCGTGCCTATGAGGAGTCGCGGCTCACATTCGCATACGTGACCTTCATGACGCTTGCCACGCTGATCGCGAGCATCGGCATCGTCCTGGACTCGCAGATTCTCCTGATTGGCGCAATGGTCCTAGGCCCGGAGTTCGGCGCTATAGCTGCGCTAGGTTTGGCGCTGGTTCGCAAACGGCCGCGCCTGTTTGGCCACGCGATTGGCACCCTTGTCGTGGGATTCGCCGTCGCGATCGTTGCTACGGCGATCCTGGCATCGCTGGCAAACTTGCTCGGCTGGGTCGAGGTCGGAGACATTGGCGGCGTACGCCCCGGCACCGCGTTCATCTACCAGCCCGACCGCTGGTCGTTTGTGGTCGCGCTGATCGCGGGAGCCGCGGGCGTCCTCTCGATGACGTCGGGGCGATCAGGTGGACTGATCGGGGTTTTTATCTCGGTGACGACCATCCCGGCGGCAGGCAATATCGCCTTGGGGCTGGCACTGGGGAACGGTCACGAGGTGTGGGGGAGCACGCTGCAACTGCTGGTCAACATCACCGGAATGGCAGTTGCGGGTTGGCTCACGCTCATTGTTCAGCAGACGGTGTGGCGACGGGTGGCGCGACGCAGTTGAAATAGCGACGAGGCCGCGCATGGTGCGCGGCCTCGTCGTCAATCTGTGACGCGGGGGGCGTCACAGCCCGGTGTGGGTGCACCGGCTCCGGCGTCGTGGGGGCGGGGGGATCGGAATTCGACGTCCGGAGGTTTGGGGGGTTTTCAGTTAGGTTTCAATTCGGGTCAATGGCCCTTCCCAGCGCTGTTGCCGCTGTTGCCGTGCGTGGCAGAACTGTTGCCATGGCCGTACGCGTTTCCGTTGCCGTGCGTCTCGCCGCTGCCACCCTGGCCGCCGGCCCACGATGGCCGACCGTGATCCTTTGACTGCCCTGGCGGTGTCGCGTGGTCCGAGTGCTTGGTCTCGGTCGTGTCTGTGGTGTCGCCGCCCTGGTCACTTTGGGCGTCGTCGCCGGTGGCACCACCCTTTCCACAGTCGCTGTGAGCAGCTACGGAAACGGCTGCGCCATGCCCTGGTCCGGGAGGTGTGGAGTGCGCCACCCAGGAGACGTACTGACCATGGTTCTTGGCATTGGCGCACGCCTCGGCCGCTGGATCAGTAGGTTCGCCGGTCGGCTCTTCGGTGACTGTCGGCTCGTCAGTGACCGTCGGGTCGTCTGTGGCTGTCGGATCATCCGTTGGAGTGGTGGTGCAGCCTTCGCCCGGCTCGAACCCATCGCTTACAGGTTCGCCGGTTGGTTCAGCTGTCGGTTCGGCTGTTGGTTCTGCTGTTGGTTCTGCTGTTGGTTCTGCTGTTGGTTCATCGGTTGGGGTCACCACGGGCTCACAGCCGTCGTCGACCGGCGTGCCGTTCTCGCCGTCTCCGCTGACTGGTTCGAACCCGTCATCTACGTTGGCCACTGGGGCCTCGCCGCGGCTGAACACCACTCCTGTGGATGCTTCGGCCGTGCCGGCGATCAAAACCGTGGCAGCCAACACCAGACCGGCGACCTTGGCTTTGCCAAGAGCGGCCGAGAGGGTGGATCTAGTGGTGGGGCTCACGGGTCCTCCAGGTGCGTAGATGGTCTCTACGCGTATGTCTCCTAAGGTAACCGCGTCGTTACCGTAGGTGAAGGGTTCTCACCGTAATGGACTAGTCCGTGTGGGCCACACATCAGTAATTACCTGGGTTCTAGGGCGATAGCCCGAGGCCCAGCCGGACTACCCGGCGGCTGCCCGAGTGAGCTATTCAGCGAGTTGCTGGGCCAGCGCCACGAACGTGCGGACAGCCGTGCCGGTGCCGCCCTTGGGCGTGTAGCCGAAGGGCTCTGCGGCGTTGTAGGCCGGCCCCGCGATATCCAGGTGTGCCCATGGGGTCTCGTCGGACACGAACTCCTTCAGGAACAAGCCGGCCGTGAGCATGCCGCCGTACCGGTCTCCGATGTTGGCGATATCGGCAATGGGTGAGTTCATCGACGCTCGTGCCTCTGGTGGAAGCGGCATCGGCCACATCTGCTCGCCCACGTCAGTGGCGACGTCATGGATTTGGCTACGCAAGTCATCGTCGTTGGCCATGATTCCCGCCGTACGCGTTCCCAATGCGATTGAGGCGGCCCCCGTCAAAGTTGCGACGTCAATGATGATGTCGGGTGACTCTTCGGCAGCACGTACAAGCGCGTCGGCGAGCACCAGCCGGCCCTCAGCGTCGGTGTTCAACACCTCCACCGTCTTTCCGCCGCGAATCGTGATGACGTCGCTTGGACGTTGGGCGGAACCAGACGGCATGTTCTCGGCTAGGGGCATCCACCCAGTGACGTTGATGACAGGCTTCAGACGGGCGATGGCGGTGAGCGCCGCTAGAACGGCTGCGGCCCCGCTCATGTCGGACTTCATCTGGTCCATCTGCGGTGGTGGTTTCAGCGAAATCCCGCCAGAGTCAAAGGTGATGCCCTTGCCGACCAGAGCGAGATGCCGCTTTGCCTTGGGATGGCGGTACGCGACGCGAACCAAGCGCGGCGGGTTCGTCGACCCCTGGCCGACTGCCAGGATGCCGCCGAACTTTCCTCGAGCAAGTGCTCGCTGGTCTAACACCTCGACCGTTAGTTTGAGACTGCGGCAGGTTGAGACGGCAGTGTCAGCGAACTCCTTCGGATGCAGGTCCGACGGCGGGGTGTTGATGAGATCGCGTGCCAGGAACATCGCCCGCGTCATCACCTTCACTTGGGTGAGCGCCTTCGCGGCTTCGCGCTTGCGCGCGTGCTCGGTGACCAGCGTGAAGGCTTTGACGGGCAGCTTGGTGTCGCTGGCCGACGAATCTTGGTAACCCAAGAACGCATACGCACCGAACATTGCGCCTTCTGCCACTGCCTGAAGCTGTTCGATAGTTGTTGCTGGCAACGCGAGCGCGACGCGTCTGGTGCCGGTGAGTGCTCGGCTCGCCGACCCTGCCGCCCGCCGGAGGGCTTCGGCATCGGGCGTGTCGTCGCCGACGCCGACAGCGACGATTAGTGGCGCGTTGACCTTGCCGGATTTGGGCAGTTTCACAACCTGTCCAGCCGCGCCGGTGGCGCCAACCGTTGTGAGCACCTTGCGCAGCGTGCGACCGTACGCCGCGACCACCGGGGCCGAACCATCGAGCAGACGAATTCCGTCGCCCTTCTTGGCGATTCCAATGACAACTGCATCGGCCGCGATACGGGCCGGGTCACTAGCACTGAGCTCGATCGTGGTCACTCGTTCCTCGCAGCGTCTCGGTGGCGTCTGATTGGTGGGCGACGGTAGTGCAGGTCGCGGACCACCATAGCCGGATGGGTGCCCGCATTCATGGGAGCGTGGATTGAGCAGTAGCGTCCGTGGCTATGAGTGACCTGCTTCGTTCTCCGCTACACGACCGCCACGAACGGCTTGGCGCCAAGCTCGCTGACTTTGGTGGCTGGTTGATGCCCATTGAGTACCCGGAGGGCGGGGTGCTCAAGGAACATGCCGCGGTGCGCGAACACGTGGGAATTTTCGATGTATCGCACCTCGGCAAGATGCAGGTTCGCGGACCCGGCGCTGCTGGATTTGTCAACAAACAGTTCACCAACGACATCACTCGGATCAAGCCCGGTCATGCGCAGTACTCCATGCTCTGCAACGACTCTGGTGGTGTCGTTGACGACCTCATCGTCTACCTGCGCTCCGATGATGACGTATTCGTCATTCCGAACGCCGGTAACACCTCCACTGTCGTCGAACTGTTGACCGCGGCGGCGCCCAGCGGTATCAGCGTTGTCAACCAACACCAGCAGTTCGGGGTCATCGCTGTCCAGGGCCCGCAGGCGACACGGGTCCTCACCAGTCTCGGTCTGCCAGTCGATCTCGACTACATGGCCTTCGTCGAAGTGGAGTGGGAGGGCAAACCGATAGTCGTCTGCCGCACCGGTTACACCGGCGAGCACGGCTACGAGCTGCTCCCACGCTGGGATGACGCGGGCGCCCTTTGGGATGCGTTGATGGCAAGTGCGGAGACGCTACACGGACGGCCAGCCGGTCTCGGTGCCCGCGACACGCTACGGACCGAGATGGGCTATCCACTGCACGGCCAGGACCTTTCGCCGCAGATCAGTCCCGTGCAGGCAAGGCTTGGCTGGGCGGTCGGTTGGTCTAAACCCGCTTTTGTTGGGCGCGATGCGCTGTTCGCTGAAAAGGAGAACGAACCTGCCCGGCAGCTATGGGGGATCAAAGCAGACGATCGCGGAATTCCGCGGCCGCACATGGCAGTGTCCGATCCCATCGGCTCAGTGGTGGGTGAAGTCACGAGCGGGACATTCTCGCCGACACTTCGTCAGGGAATTGGCCTCGCCCTGCTCGACCGACGCATCCAAGAAGGCGACGCGGTGCAGGTGGATGTTCGTGGACGCGCGTCCATCATGCGCGTGGTGAAGCCGCCCTTCGTGCAGCCGTCGACGCGTTAGCCGAAGCTCACAATCACCACGAACACCGTGAACGCGACCTCCGCGGTAGCTCCCATGACATCACCCGTGACGCCGCCCCAGCGCTTGACAGTCCGCTGCACCAGCAGCTGCGAGACGACAAGAGCGGCGACCATCGCCACCAGCACGTTGACCGCAAACCGCCAGTGAACGTCGTCGTCCCACCAAACTCCGAGCACCAGCAGTGCGGACACGCCGGCCGTCACGGCGAGCGCGGCTATCGGGCGAATGTTGTTGGCGACCACCCAGCCCAGTCCATCGGTTCGTGCGGCCGGTACACCTCGACGGCAGGTCCAGGTAATCGCGAGCCGCGCCACCACGGCGCCGCCGATCAGCGCAAGCGTTCCGCGTCCGACGAGCAACGCCGTCGTCAATGCGGAGATCTGCAGGAGCAGCACCAGCACCAGGGTGATGACCCCAAACGCACCGATATCGGAGCGGCGCATGATGTCGAGTGCCGGCTGCCCGTGTTTCCCGCTGCCAAGACCGTCAGCGGTGTCGGCCAGTCCGTCCAAGTGCATACCACGAGTCAGGACCGCCAGCGTTCCGACTCCCACTACAGCGACCAAGAACCGGTCGCTGTAGCCGGGAATCGCGACGCGCGTCGTGGCAGCGGCAACCTCTGCCAGGATGCCTATGGCGAATCCAACCAGTGGCGCCATGAGCATTGCGTTTCGTGCTGTGACTCGGTTCACCGTGCGTGGCGCTGGAACTCTGAGCGCGGTGAGCGTGCCGACCGCGAGTCGTAAAGAGTCAGGCACCGTCGGTCAACCTTTCTGCAACTCCGGCCTCGTCGAACGTCGCCATATCCGCCAGAGTCGCTTGCGCTGCTCGAAGGATCGGTAGGGCAAGCAGTGCCCCGGTTCCTTCGCCGAGCCGCATTTGGTAGTCCAACAGTGGTTCCAACTGTAGGCGTTTCATGACGTAGCCATGTGCTGGCTCGACCGAGCGATGGCCCATCTGCCACCAGCGAGCCGCTCGAAATGAGATGCGGTGAGCCACCATGGCGCAGGCGCCGGAGACGAGGCCATCCAAAATGACCGGAGTCCGTCTAAGTGACGCCTGCAGTAGGAACCCGGTCATAGCGGCAAAGTCTGCGCCGCCGGAGCGACGCAATAGCTCAACCTGGTCGCTGAGCGAGTCCCTACCCCGGCGCATGGCGTCTCTCACGGCAACGACCTTCCGCATCCACGCCTCGTCGTCGATGCCGGTTCCTCGACCGGTGACGGCAGCTGCATCCTGATGAGTGAGCAAGCCGATCAGCGCCGCGGAGGGGGTTGTGTTGCCAATGCCCATGTCGCCGGTGATGAGAATGTCAGCGCCGGCATCGATTTCTTCGTCGGCGATGCTCACACCGGCGGCGAAGGCTTGCTCAACTTCGGCTTGGCTGAGTGCATCCTCAACCGTGATGTTGCCGCTCGACTTCCGGACCTTGTATCGAGTGACCTCGTCGGGCAGTCCGACCAAATCGGTGGCCACAGCGATGTCCACGACACGCACTTCGGCACCGACGACGCGCGCGATGGCGTTGACGGCAGCGCCACCAGCGACAAAGTTCATGACCATCTGGGCTGTGACGTCGGAGGGATACGCGGACACTCCGGACGCGGCGACCCCGTGATCGCCGGCGAAAATCACGACACGAGCGCGGTCGAGCGGGTGAGGTGGACATTGTTCCTGGACCGCGGCGAGCCACAGGGACAAGTCTTCAAGCCGGCCCAGGGCTCCGGCCGGCTTGGTTAGTCGAAGTTGGCGCGCGGCCGCCTCTTCCAGAACATCCTTGTCGGGACGACGCATCTGATCGCGGAACAGCTTCACGTCGACCGTCACCGGGGAATCCTCTCGCGGAGCCTATTGGGGCCTTCGATCAGGGCAGGTCGATGACGCGTCCGGCAACGACCAACAGCGCCCGCTCGGATTCGGCAGCTAGTCGCGCGTTCAGGCGGCCGTGGATGTCGCGGAACAGTCGACCCGACTCGGTGTCGGGGACGATTCCAGCGCCAACCTCGTTGGTCACGGCAACCACGCGGGCTGACGTCGAGCGCCAGGCAGTCACCAATTCGTCCAACCGTGCGTTTGCCAGTGACAGGTCGCCTGCCCAGGCGTCGGTCTCGTCAAGGACCCGAGCCAGCCACACCGTCAGACAGTCGATGAGCAGCACTGACTGTTCGTCCGACTTCTCAAGAACGCCAACCAGGTCGGACGTTTCGATGGTCTCCCAGCGGGCAGGTCGGCGTGCTCGGTGCGCGTCGATGCGCTGCTGCCATTCGGTGTCTTCTTGCGACTCAACTGAGGTGGCGACGTAAGTGACTTGCGGCTCGGCGGCCAGCATTCGCTCTGCGTGCACCGATTTACCAGAACGTGCACCGCCCAAAATCAGGGTTCGCTGTGGGAGTGTTCGCGCACTGCGCTCACCGGCGTCACGATCGTCCGACTGGATGTGCGCACCATCTGAGTAGAGCGCCACATTCCACGCCGCCAGCTGCGCTCGAAGTGACGCGTTGCTGCCGTTATGGTCCGACAAGTGGATCGCCGCCACTTGCGTGTGCGGTGAGACCGCCCCAACGTCGCGAAGGGTTGCGAGCACCTCAGGAAACGTCCTGAAGTCGAGGTGGTCAGTGTCGTGTTCAAGATTCGGTCCGAAGGTAAGTTCAAGCAAGACGACGTCAAACTGGGCACCCGCAAGCTGCTCGTAGGACGAGTGCGGCAGTGGACCGGTATCCGACGCATAGAACAAGCGGTCTTGTTTAGGTGTGGTGACGTCGTACAAGACGGCAGGACCGATGTCGGGGCCGTCGTGGTTGGCGGCCACTACCCGAATCCGGTAGCCAAGCACGTCAAGGACTTCGCCTGCCGCGACGGCGTGCATGGTGACGGGGTCGCTGGGTGCGATCCACGGCTGGCACACGGCGATAGCGGCAGGGGGTCCAACGATGTGCAGTGGCTCGGCCCGTCCTGCCCAGTGTCGGAACAACAGTGCGGCGGGGCCGACGTGGTCTGGGTGGGCGTGAGTGAACAAGGCGATGCGAACTGCCTGCAGGGGTATGCCGAATCGTTCGGCCGCGCGAGGAATCTCTGGTCCGCAGTCAATGAGCAGCTCACCGTCCACCAGAACGCCTGTCTGGCCACGGATCTCGCCTTCGCCGCGTGCGCTGTTGCACGACGCGCAGCTACAGAATGGGTTCGGCCAGCCATCGGCGGATCCGGTGCCCAGCAGGTCGACTCTCATGACCCTGCCGCCAGCGGCGCTGGCTCCGACGGGGGCGTGGCGTCGCTTGGTGGCCCAGAGTCGCCTGGTTCGTCGCGCGTCGAGAACCGAGCGCGACGATGCGTTCGGCGAAGTGCCGCGAGGGCGGGGGCGCCGACGACGACCAGCAACACGGCGGAGCCGAGTGCTCGGGGGATGTCGAAGCCCAGTGAGGTGGCCAGGGTGAAAGCGAGGAGACGTCCGAGGTTCTCGTGGATTGGCGCACCTGCGACGAAGGCGATGTCACCGGTGGTGGCAAGGAACGGCCAGAACCATAGGTTCAACAACAACCCATAAGCGAGTGAACTAACGCCGCCGTACAGCGCCAGGAGACCGATTTCGAGCTTCCCCTCGCAGCGGGGGAGCAGCCCTGCGCCCAGACCGATCCAGGCAGCACCGAGCATTTGGAAGGGTAGCCAGGGACCGACGCCGCCAGTCAGCAGCGCGGACGCCACCATTGATGTAGAACCGAGGACGAACCCGAACCCTGGACCGAAGACGCGACCGGCCAGGATCAGCACCACGAACATGGGTTGGAAGCCGGTGACGCCGCCAGACAACGGACGCAACGCGGCTGCCACGGCGGTGAGTACCCCCAAAAGCGCCACTGACTTCGCGTCCAAACCACCTTCGGCTACCTCAGCCAGCACAACCGCAAGCAACAGCGGGATCAGCAAAGCAAATAGCCAAGGACCCTCAGGACCGGTGGTCAGCCGCGACCCCGGTTCGACGAGAAGTGGCCAACCGAACGCGAGTAACCCGAGCACGGACATCACCGCGATGCAGGCAAGACTGCGTGGTCCGAGCGGGACGGCCGACGTCATTAGCCTGCCTCCGGTAGTGCAGCTATGACGTCGGTGACCGTAAGCCATGGCAGTGGTGCAAGCACCTTCGCTATCTGCGGCGCAAACTGAGGTGAGCCGACAACAATGTCACTCGTGACGCCATCGGCGACAATTTCGCCGTCGGCAAGGACAACAGTTCGGGTCGCGACCTCAGCAACGAGTTCGACGTCATGTGTGGCAAGCACGACGCACCCGCCAGAGGCTGCGTGGTCGCGCAGCAGTGCGATAAGCCGGGTTTTTGTTGGGTAGTCCAGCCCACGGGTTGGCTCGTCGAGCAGCAGCACGGGCGCACTCGAAACCAGCGTTACTGCTAGTGCAAGCGCGAGGCGTTGCCCCTCCGACAAATCTCGTGGATGAGTTGCTGGGTCCACTCCGGGAGTCAGTCGCTCGAACAGTGCCCACGAGCTGCCAGCTGCGGAGTTGCTGTCCTTGTCTGCCGCCTGGCACTCCTTGCTGACTTCGTCCGACCACAGCAGGTCACCGGCTTCCTGCGGCACTAGCCCAACGCATCTGATGAGTTCTGTCGGACTGAGCTGGCTTGGGTCCTGTCCTTCGACGCGAACTTTGCCGTCAGCAACTGATGCCAGACCGACCATGGAACGCAGCAGCGTCGACTTGCCAGCGCCGTTTCGGCCCATCATCGCGACGATTTCACCT
>DATKIY010000250.1:0-13812 GCA_035543875.1 Actinomycetes bacterium
GTTCCACGGACCTCCGCCAGCTCGGCGGTCGTCCAAGGTTTCTCATCGGCTCGCACGACCAACCGCGCTGGCTTGCCGCCAGCCTTGCCCGGAGCGGCTTTCTTGACTGCGGTCTTCTTGGCCGGTGCCTGCTTGGCCGGAGCCTTCTTGTCCGCCGTCTTGGCGGGTGCCTTCACTGGGACAGCCTGCTTCGCTGCGGTTTTTTTAGCTGCGGTTTTCTTGGCCGCTGCCTTCTTCGCCGAGGCCTTGTGCGCCGGGGCTTTCTTGGCAGCTTTCTTCGGCGCCACCGGCTTGGCTGTCGGCTTCTTGGCTGGCGCCTTCTTCGGGCCTGCCTTCGTCGCAGCCTGCGTTGGCGCAGCTTTCTGCGCCGCAGCCTTCTTGGCCGGAGCTTTCTTCGTTGCCGTCTTCTTCGCAGCAGTCTTCTTGGTTGCGCCGCTACTGGCGACGGTCTTGGACGCCGGCAGCTTCTTCGAGACCCCCGCTTTGGCCGCGCGGGCAGCTACGACCGCCTTCTGGGCGACTGTGTTCCCGGCGCCAGAGCGAGCCTTCGCGGTGTCTTTCTCGAGCTGCTGCGCCATGCGAACCTCCTGCCCCTGATTGTGTGGTTCCGCCCGAGTGCTCGACGTAGCGCCTGACGACGTTGCGCCCAGTTCCCGCCGAGCCTGCGGCTCCCGCGCGACTGACGCGTGGCTGCACAATGGCCCGGCGAGGATAGGCGCCCGGCGGGTCAAAGACCAAACGGGCGCGCCGAATCGGTAGAGTATGCCCGCTGCACAGCGTCGATGGGGACACCGTGCCGCTACGACCAGCCAAGAGCGACCCGGGGACGGTGGGAGCCCGGGGGCCAGGGAGCGGTGTGATCACCCCGGAGCTGCCGACCGAAGGGTCAGACCGCTGACCTGCGTAGATTCGGCAGCAGCACCCGTGGAGTGGGCCGCCCCGGCGGCCAAGGAGGGTGGTACCGCGGAGCCTTGGCTTCGTCCCTTCGTCCGAGACTCATCAGCCGAGACTCACCAGACGGAGGAACGAGACAGATGACGTACCGCCCGGTGCCGCCACAGGTCGAGCTGCCTGCACTTGAGCACGACATCCTCCGGCTGTGGCGCGACGAGAAGATCTTCCAGCGTAGCCTCGACCAGCGGGTGGGATCGCCGGGCTGGGTTTTCTACGAGGGTCCGCCCACTGCTAACGGTCACCCCGGAACACACCACATTGAAGCCCGCGTGTTCAAAGACGTGTTCCCGCGTTACAAGACCATGAAGGGCTATCACGTTCCTCGTAAGGCCGGCTGGGACTGTCACGGGCTTCCGGTCGAGATTGCCATCGAAAAGGAGCTCGGGTTCTCCGGCAAAAAAGACATTGAGGCCTTCGGAGTCGCGGAGTTCAACGAGCTGTGTCGCGAGTCGGTACTTCGACACGTCGACGAGTTCGAGCAGATGACCGAGCGCATGGGCTATTGGGTCGATACCAAGACTGCCTACTGGACGATGGACCCGAAGTATGTCGACAGCTTGTGGTGGGCGCTTCAGCAGATCCACCGGCGCGGGCTGCTCGTTGAAGACCACCGCGTGGCTCCCTACTGTCCGCGATGCGGCACTGGCTTGTCCGACCATGAGTTGGCGCAGGGCTACGAGACGGTGGTTGACCCGTCGGTCTACGTCAGGTTCCCGGTCCGCAGCGGCCCACTGGCCACCGAAAACGCTTCGCTCTTGGTGTGGACCACCACGCCATGGACGCTGGTCTCGAACACTGCAGTTGCCGTTCACCCCGATGTTGACTACGTGGCGGTTCGGACCGCTGCCGGCGAGGTCCTGATCATTGCTGAGCCACTCATTGAGCCGGTTCTCGGCGACGAGGTGGAACGCCTCCAGAGCTACTCGGGTGCTGAGCTGGTCGGAACTCGCTATGAGGCCCCGTTTTCACTCGTTGACGTCAGCGCTGGCGTCAACGACTCCGCTGCGTCGGCTGTCCACACGGTTCTGCCGGCCGACTACGTGACGGTGACCGACGGCACCGGATTGGTCCACTTGGCCCCAGCCTTCGGCCCGGAGGACCTCGCTGTTGGAGTTAAGCATGGGCTGCCGGTTGTAAATCCGGTCTTACCCAACGGCCATTTCCGTGACGACGTTGATTTGGTCGGCGGGATCTTCTTCAAGAAGGCCGACGAAGTGCTCGTCGCCGACCTTGCAGAACGCAAGGTGCTCTTTCGTCATGAGGGCTACGAACACTCCTATCCTCACTGCTGGCGTTGTCACACGCCGTTGATGCACTACGCGCAACCGTCCTGGTACATCAGGACCACCGCAATCAAAGACGACCTGCTTCGGCAAAATGAGCTGACCAACTGGTTCCCCTCAACCATCAAACACGGTCGCTACGGCGACTGGCTGAACAACAACATCGACTGGGCACTGTCGCGCAACCGCTACTGGGGAACTCCGCTTCCCATCTGGCGCTGCCCCAACAACCACCTGACCGTGGTCGGATCACGCGCAGAGCTGGGTGAGCTCGCCGGCCAGGATCTCAGTGAGCTAGAGCCGCATCGACCGTTCGTCGACGAAGTCACAGTCCCCTGCACCGACTGTGGCGAAACCGCGCACCGTGTGCCCGAAGTCGCAGACGTGTGGTTCGACTCAGGCTGCATGCCGTTCGCTCAGTGGGGCTACCCGTACCAAGGCGTCGGTGATTTCGAGCAGCAATTCCCCGCCGACTACATCTGTGAGGCGCTCGACCAGACGCGGGGGTGGTTCTACACCTTGATGACGGTTGGCACTTTGTTGTTTGACCGGTCGGCGTACAAGAACGTGCTCTGCCTTGGGCTGCTGCTCGACAAGGACGGCCGCAGAATGAGCAAGCACCTGGGGAACACCCTTGACCCGATGGCGCTCATGGAACGTCACGGAGCCGATGCCGTCAGGTGGTTCATGCTTGCCAGCGGTTCACCGTGGGCGCCGCGCCGCGTCAGCCACCAGTCGATTCAAGAGATCGTGAGACGAGTACTTCTGACCTACTGGAACACCGTCTCGTTCCATGTTTTGTATGCCGGGCTCGCCGACTGGTCGCCGGTTTCGGGACCAGTGCCACCACTGGGTGAGAGAACCATGCTGGACCGTTGGTTGTCGTCGCAGAGCGAGCAACTAGTCAAGGACGTTGATGAAGCTCTTGCCGAGTTCGACAGCCAACGTGCGGGACGAGTGATCGCCGACTTCATCGACGAGCTGTCCAACTGGTACGTCCGTAGATCACGTCGACGCTTTTGGGACGGCGACCCAGCGGCGCTCGCCACCCTCCACGAGGCTCTGCAACGACTCACCTTGGTCATGTCACCTCTTGTTCCGTTCATCACCGAACAAGTCTGGCAAGACGTGTTCCGTCCGACCACTCCGAACGCGCCGGACTCGGTGCATCTCGCCGACTTCCCCCAGCACAATGACGCACTGATCGACCCCAACTTGGCCAAGCAAGTGACCCAGGTGCGACGACTCGTCGAGCTTGGACGTGCTGCGAGGGCGGAGTCAGGCGTCAAGACCCGGCAGCCGCTCCAACGAGCCCTGGTCGCTGCAGCCGGCTGGGAAGGGATGCCGCAGCCCCTTCGCGACCAGTTGGCCGAAGAGCTCAACGTCATCTCCATCGACCCACTGGAAACTACCGGCGACGAGCTAGTACAGGTCAGCGCGAAGGCAAACTTCCGTTCGCTCGGAAAGCGTTTCGGAAAGCAGACTCCCGCAATTGCTGAGGCCGTCGCCGACGCCGACGCGGCGGGGCTGTCTCGTCAGCTCCGAGCGAATGGGACGACCACCCTCTCTGTTGGCAACGAGGTCGTGACCATCGAAGACGGCGACGTGGTCTTCACTGAAACCCCGCGCGCTGGTTGGGCGGTGCAACATCAGGGCGGTGAAAGCATCGCGCTCGACTTGACGCTGACACCCGAGCTGAGGCGGGTCGGACTTGCCCGCGATCTGATCCGGCTCGTGCAGCAGTCGCGAAAGACATCCGGCTTCGAGGTGTCTGACCGGATTCACCTGACCTGGACGGCAGCAGGAGAATTCGCCGAGGAAATGGCGACAGCTGTCGCCGAACACCAGGAGCTCATTGCCAGTGAGGTGCTCGCACTGGCCGTTACTGAGGACCCAAGTCTTCCCGGCAACCCTGCTGCTCACACCGACCCAGAGCTGGGGTTGTCGTTCCTGGTGACTCCGGCCGGGTAACCCTCCCGAGTAACCCTGCCAGCTATCTCTGCCTGGCGACTTGGGCCCCTGCTACCGCTCCAGCGCCCGTCGGGGCCACACCTGTGGATGCCCACCTTGATAATCGCCCGATCGGGGGTCGTTACCTGTTTCACCCGAATGGCGTAGCCAACACCCCCCCAACAACGACCGATACCTAAGCATCGACTCAGGCAGCCGCCCGATCGAAGGTGGACGACCAACCAAGCTCGGAGGGATTGCGATGGTGCAGCCAATCGCCGCAACGAACCCCGCCACGATCCCTCACGTGAGGTTGAAGGCCAACGCCGTTGCCGTACCAGCTCTGGCCAGCAACGTCCGCCCAGCACTTGTGCTCGCTGAGCGCGAGAGCCGTCAACTGATCGACGCGGCCAAGCAGCACGACGTCAGCATGGGTGGCATTTTCTGCTCAGGCCCCACCGGCATCCAGGTCTGGGACAAGACTTGGGAGAACCCAGCTGAAGGACCCGGCGACGCACTGCACCTCGGCTCAGTCGACTGGACATACGACACTCCTGTGAAGCACTACGTGACGATCTACCGGGCCATGGTTACCGACAATGGGCTGGCTGTCGGCGAGGGGACCCTGTCGATTCTGACCAAGGTGCTTGGCCTTACCGGCATCCCGATCGACGGTGCCCGCATTTCGATGCCAGCGCCGCCACCGCGCGACCCGTTCCGCCGCCGCATCTGAGCGAGTGAGCCTTCGCGTAAGACGACCCGGTCGACTGGTCGCGATATCGCTGTCTGCAGGACTGGTTGCTGGCGCTTTTCTGGCAGCTCCAGGCGGAGCGGTAGCCGCAGGGCCGTGCACCATGAAAGTAACGACGACGCGAACGTCGTCGCAGTCGTACTCCAGCGGTGTGCAGTTCGCGACGTACAACGTCAAAGTTGTCTACGGCTCGCACACCCAATCTGCCACAGTTCAGAAGATGGTCATGCCGCGTCACGCAACGCCGAAGCTGGTTCATCGCCGGCTCGGCTGGACCGCGACGCTACGCGATCAAATCGGTGAGCAGGCTCCCCATGGGATCGCCGCGATCAACGGGGACTTCTTCTACGAGTACTCGACCGGCCAGGGCAGGGTGATCCTTCCCCGAAGCGCCTCCGTCGGCGCTGGAGCCATCGTTCGGGCAGACGACGAAGACATGCGCGTGGTGGGACTTGATACACATGGCCAGCCGTTCACCGGAATGATGCGAGTCGCCGGAACCGTGACCCGGGGGAGCGACTCGTTTGTCGTTAGCGGCCTCAACTGGCACTGGCTCGGCCCCAAGGGCGTGGTCGTATACACGTCGGACTGGGCCGATGGCAGCGCCGCGCGACGACCGCTCCCTGCCGTGGAGTGGGTAGTAGCTGACGGACGGATCAAAGAAGTTCGAACGGGGTCAACGCGAGGCAAAGATGTCGCGTCGGGAACCAGAGTGGTCGCCTTTGGCAGCGACTACGCGACTGCAGCCAAACGAGCGAGAACCGGCGACTCCGTCTCGGTAAGTGCGAAGCAGGTGACGAGTACGGGCGTCAAACTGCAAGAAGGGGTAGGTAGAGGGGCGGCCTTGGTGCGCGACGGCGGAATCGCGTTCACGTGCTCGGAGCTCACGAACGAAGAACGCCCGCGGACCACGATCGGGTGGACCGCCAAGGGGCGATGGGCAACCCTCATCGTCCCCGGGACCGGGTACGACAGCAGCGGCTACCGAATCGGTGGCCTGGGTCTGCCGCAGGAAGCAAACGTGGCGAGGGCGCTGGGCTTTGACTCAGCCGATGAGGTCGACGGCGGCGGCTCAGTAACCTCGTACGTACGTAAGGGTGACAAGACGTGGGACCGCGTCGACGACGCGGACAGTCGATGGGCACGACCCATTCCTAATGGGCTCGCGTTCGTCGTGCGTCGGTAGTCGGGATTAGCCAGGTCAGTTAGCGCCCTGGGGTCATGGGCGGCGAGCTGGGTGGACCCGTCGGTGGAGCAGTCGCCGGGGCGCTGGGTTGACCAGCAGGTTGACCGGTTGGCTGACTCGGAGGTGCCGCGGGCGGCGCCATTGGAGGCGCTGCTGGCTGTGACGGCGGCGCTGGTGGTGCGCTGCGAGGAGTAGCAGGCGGTGCACTCGGAGGGGCAGTCGGTGGCGCTGCCGGCGAACCGGCCGGAGTGGCGCCGGGCGGCGGACTGGCTGGTCCGGTCGGCGCCGTACCTGCAGGACGAGGAGGCGCTGCCGCTGGGGCAGGTGCGCTTGCAGTGGGTGGACTGGGCGGTGTCGGCGGTGCGCCACCGGGGCGCGCCGCAGGAGTTTCCCCACTGCGCGCTTGCAAGTCACGCAACTGCTGCTCCAGGTAGGACTTCAACCGCGTGCGGTACTCGCGTTCGAACGCCTTCAAGTCTTCAACCTGACGTTCCAACCCACTGCGTTCAGCCTGCAGTGAGGCCATGACTGACTGGTGCTTGGCAGTAGCGTCGCGCTCAGCGTTGGCTGCCTTGCTCCGCGCTTCGGCCAGCAATCCGTCGGCCTCAGCCTTGGCGGAGGTGACGACGTCGTCAGCAGTGCGTTCGGCAGCCGCAAGGACGCGGGCCGCTTGCTCGGCACCACCGGTAGGCACAGGGACTGGTACGGGCGCAGGTGCTGCAGCCGGCGGAGCCGGTGGCGCAGCAGCGGGAGCCGGTGTCGGCGCTGGAGCAGGAACTGGCGCGGCGGCTGGTCGTCCAGCTACCTGCGCGCGCAGGCTGTGGTTCTCCGACAGCAGCCGGTTGAGCTCGGCCTCGACCTGATCGAGGAACTCATCGACCTCGTCCTCGTTGTAGCCCTCTTTGAACTTCACAGTGCTGAACTGCTTGTTCCGCACGTCCTCGGGGGTCAGCGGCATTGTTTCACCTCGGGTTCAGCTCGGTTTCAGCTCGGAAAGTGCGTCGAGTCACACGCAACCCTAGCGTCCCATCTGTCCCAACCCTAGGCCGCGTCATGCAACACGCAGGCCAGAGACGATCCAGATGGCCACTTGAATGGCGACGAATAAAATAAGCACTGACAGGTCCACTGACGCTCCGCCCAACTGAATCGGCGGAATCAACCGCCGTAAGGCGCGCACGGGTGGATCGGTCACGGTATAGACGGCCTCGAACAGGACCAGGGCAAATCCGCCTGGCCGATAGTCCCGCGCAAACATCTGGACGAGTTCCAGTACGACACGAGTGACAAGCAGGATCTGGAAAACAAACAGCGCAACAACAATGACCTGCAGAACGATGTCCATCGACGCGCTAACTAGCTCTGGTTGAAGAAGCCGCCCTGGGCCATGCGCTGCTTCTCCTCAGCGGTGACAACGACATTGGCAGGAGACAGCAGGAAGACTTTTTGAGTGACGCGCTCAATGGTCCCTCGACGGCCGAAGACAAGCCCTGCAGAGAAGTCAACAATTCGCTTGGCGTCCGTGTCATCCATCTCGGTCAGGTTCATGATGACCGGAGTGCCATCGCGGAATGCCTCACCGATGGCGCGGGCGTCGTTATAGGTGCGTGGATGCAGCGTGGTGATGCGGTAGTCCGACTCCGGGCCGTTGCTGGCTACTCGCTGCGGACGGGCAGGTGGAAGATCTTCGATGCGGTCGCCGTCACGTACTGCTTGCAGGGGGCGAGTGCGTTCGTCAACCCGGTCGTCGATCCGGGCGTCGTAACGACCGTCGGCACGTCCAGGGCTCGCTTCATCGGCATACTCGTCGTACTCCCCGTAGCGGTCGTCGTGTTCGACCAGCCCGAGGTAGACAGCCATCTTGCGCATCGCGCCGGCCATTCGAGACCTTTCCCTCTGTATCCCGTCTATATCCCGGAAATGTTCCCGTAAATATCCGCGGGTATCCGTGCCTGCGATCTGTCCTACGACACGGACGCTACCCGACAGGCGGCCGGTGACCGAGCACCGCGCTACCAATCCGCACGTGTGTCGCGCCGCAGCTGATAGCGGCCTCCAGGTCGGCGCTCATGCCGGCCGAGATGATCACGGCATCCGGATGATCACGACGCAGCTCTTCGGCTATCACCGCCAGTCGTTCAAATGCGCGGAGAGGCTCTTCGTCGAGCGGTGCCACCGCCATGATCCCCGACAGTTCCAGGGCCTTCGACTCGGCCACGAGCCCGGCCAAGGGCAACACCTCCGACGGCGCGGCACCCCCTCGTCCGGGCTCCGCGTCCAGACCCACCTGAACCAGACACCGAATCTGCCGCTGAACGCGCTGCGCCTCGCGTTCGAGAGACCCCACCAGCTTCGGCCGGTCAACGGACTCGACCAGGCCGGCATAGCTGACAACCGAGCGAACCTTGTTGGTTTGGAGCTGCCCGATGAAATGCCAGTTCAGCGCGAGGTCCGCCGTGGCTGCCGCCTTGGGTGCGGCTTCTTGGTCGCGGTTCTCGCCGACATCGCGAACGCCGAGCTCTGCGAGTAGGCGTACATCTGTGGCCGGCCAGGTCTTGGTGACCACCACAAGCGTGATGTCGTCAGCTGTTCGTGACGCAGCGGCCGCCGCGCGTTCGATGCGTCCACGAACTGACTGCAGGTTGCGGGCAAGCTCAACGCTTCGCCCGGCGCTCAACCCGACCTACTTGAGAAAGTCAGGAACATCCAGGTCGTCGCTGGCGGCGTCGTCGAACACGATGGTGCGCGGAGCTTTCGGTTCGGGCAGCTCAATCCGCTGGTTCCCCTCGTCCGACGCACGAGCCGGTTCGGGCATCGTCACGACGTCGGGACGTTCCTGCGGACCTGAGTCAGCTGCCTGGTCGGCAGGCTGGTCAGCCGCACGGCGAACCGGGGCACGCGCCGGACCGGGCTGACCGCCATCGAACCCAGCAGCGATGACCGTCACTCGAACCTCGTCGCCCAGCGCGTCGTCGATCACGGCTCCGAAGATGATGTTGGCTTCGGGGTGGGCAGACTCGGCGACCAGCCGGGCCGACTCGTTGATCTCGAACAACCCCAAGTCGGAACCACCACTGATAGACAACAGGACCCCACGGGCACCATCAATCGAGGCTTCCAGCAATGGGCTGGAAATGGCGGTCTCGGCTGCGGCCGTCGCGCGGTCGTCACCGCGGGCACTTCCGATCCCCATGAGGGCAGTGCCGGCACCCTGCATCACAGACTTCACATCGGCGAAGTCGAGGTTGATGAGTCCTGGAGTGGTGATGAGATCGGTGATGCCTTGGACACCCGACATCAAGACATGGTCAGCCGACTTGAACGCATCGAGGACGCTGACTTGGCGGTCGCTTATGGAAAGCAGTCTGTCGTTGGGGATCACAATGAGGGTGTCGACTTCTTCCCGCAGACTGTCGATTCCGACGTCAGCCTGCTGCGCACGTCGTCGACCTTCGAACCCGAATGGTCGGGTCACCACACCGATAGTGAGTGCGCCGATCGCACGTGCGATGCTCGCGACAACAGGTGCGCCACCCGTTCCGGTACCGCCACCTTCCCCCGCGGTCACGAACACCATGTCGGCACCCTTGAGTACCTCTTCAATTTCTTCCCGGTGGTCTTCGGCAGCTTTACGACCAACCTCGGGATCGGCGCCAGCACCGAGACCGCGCGTGAGCTCTCGGCCGATGTCGAGTTTGACATCTGCATCGCTCATTAACAGCGCCTGCGCATCAGTGTTGATGGCGATGAACTCGACGCCCTTCAACCCGACTTCAATCATCCGGTTGATGGCATTGACACCTCCGCCACCGATGCCAACTACCTTGATGACCGCCAGATAGTTCTGTGGTGCCGCCACGTGTCTGCCTTCCCATCGTCATTCGCTACTGCGGTTCGTGGTCCGCTGTTGGCTGACTCTCACCCTTTAGTAGAGATTGAACGTTATGTCAACTAGAGGACTGGCAGCAAAGTAACGAAGTGACCCGATGGGGTCAACTGGACCACGCGGGAGCTTCAGGAACAGACACGTTGTACGTGGTTGCACGAGGTGCTTGCTTCTGAAGCAGTCGCAGCATCAGCTGCGCTTTTTCGTTCGTGTTGTTGGCACTCCCCCACTGCACTGACGAACCGTTGCGCAAAACGACTCGAACCGCTCGCACGCTCGTAGCGTTGATCGTGTCAACCTTCTGAGCAAATCGCGGGGGCAACTCGCGCGCCACAGTAAATGTCGCCACATCAACATCATCTGACGTATCGGACGTCGCGGTGCCGAGGTCAGGCGATAGGCGGTCGAGCATTGGCAGGTCCGTCGGGCGCGTGGCCACGACTCGGTACATCTCTCCGTCCGATCCAACGATGCCAAATCCACCCGTGGTAGCAACCGCGGCGACGGGACGGCGTTCGGTGACGACAATACGTACGGTGTCCGGCCACTCACGCTCAACATGCGCGGTTGCCACTGCGTCTAGCTGTTCGACGCGAGCTGCGATGTCGGACAGTGGCAGACGTGCAAGCGCCATCCCCTTGGGGACCTCCGCCGCGGCGAGCACCTGGTCTTCGGTGACCTGATGCGACCCAACCACGAGAACCGTGCGCGCGGAGAATATCGGGGAGTAGAAAAACAGCCAGCCCAGCATTGCGACGGTGGCCAGCAGAGCCAGCCCGATCACCCATGGTGAATGAAGGTGTCGGAACGACGCAGATCGCGACGACCCAACTGATGAAGACGACGGCAATGACGTCACGATGCGCCTCTGCGCGACGAAAACTCACGTTCAGCGAGAAGCTCCACGACCTCTGGACCGAGCGTCGTCACGATTCCATCTCCGAGCGTCAGCACGAGATCGCCTGGCTCCGCTCGATCGACCAGCCACGGAGCCACGGCAGAAAAGGACGGTTCGAACTGAACCTGCTGAGCAGGGAGCGGTACAGCTGCCGCAACCAACGCACCCGTTGCACCAGGGATCGGTGCCTCGTTGCTGCCGTACACCTCGAGGACCACGACCTCGTCGGCCAACCCGAGCGCTTCGCCTAGCTCACGATGAAACATGGCCGTCCTGGTGAACCGGAGCGGCTGAAACGCGACTATCAGGCGCCCACCTACGGCAATCTGCCTGGCCGCTTCTAGGGTCGCCTTGATCTCGCTGTGGTGGTGGGCGTAGTCGTCGTACACCTTCACACCGTCCGCTTCACCCTTGAACTCAAACCGACGTCGGGCGCCGGTGTACAGCTCCAAACCTTCGCTCATCTCGCCAACCCCAAACCCGAGTCCAATACCTGCGGTGAGCGCGGCGGTGGCGTTCAACACGTTGTGGCGACCCAGCACTCTGAGCATCACGCGTGGTTGACGTCGCCCACGGATCACGGGTTCAAACGACGATCCAGCGGCGGTCAGCTCCAACCCGGTGACTCGAACATCAGCCGCTGCGTGTTCGCCGTACGTCAGCACGGTTCGACCAGTGCTGTGTGCGTGCGATGCGGCTGCAGCCGCCCCTGGGTCGTCAGCACAAGCAATAACGAGCCCATCGGGCTCGAGTCGTTCCACGAAGTCGTCGAATGCCTGGTGCACAGCAGCTGCGTTGCCCCAGTGGTCGAGATGGTCAGCCTCCACGTTGGTGACCACCGCGATGTCGGGGTCAAGCACCAAGAACGAGCCGTCACTTTCGTCCGACTCAGCGACGAAGATCTGACCGGAGCCAGCATGGGCGTTGGTTCCAGTTTCGTTGAGCTGAGCGCCGATGTAGAACGACGGGTCCGCTCCACAGTGCTGGAGAGCAACGGCAAGCATGGAGGTCGTTGTGGTCTTGCCGTGCGTGCCTGCAATAACAACTGCGGTTCGAGAGCGCATGCAGTACGCGAGCGCCTCGGCCCGGTGCAGAACTCGCAAGCCCCGCGCCCTGGCGGTGATGAGTTCGGCGTTGTCGTCACGAATTGCGGTCGATACGACCACCGTGTCAACCTCCGGCAGAGAATCCTCGCGCTGACCGAGATGAATGTTCGCGCCAAGTGCACGCAGTGGGGCGAGGATGCGCGACTCACGCAGTTCGCTGCCACTCACCGGAGCGCCGCGAGCGCACAACATTCTGGTGAGCGCCGACATGCCAGCGCCACCGACGCCGATGAGATGAATGCGTCCAAGCTCGGCCAGTGGATCTGATGCCCGCAGGCTGCTGCCGCTCATGGCCGCCTCCCGGCCGCTTCAAGCACCATGTCGACCAGTCTCTCGTCGGCATCGGGGTAACCCAGGGTCGATGCCCGCTCGCTCATGAGCGAGAGCCGCTCGCGATCCTCCAGCAGCGGGGCAACTGACTCAATAATCTGCGTTCCCGTGAGCTCAGCGTCAGCGATCAACAGGCCAGCGCCTGCGGCAACCATCGGCGCAGCGTTGAGCTCCTGCTCACCGTTGCTGTGTGGGTATGGCACAAACACCCCCGGCAGGCCGACAGCTGCCAGTTCGGCGCAGGTCATCGCCCCAGAACGGCAGAGCACCAAGTCGGCCGCCGCGTAAGCACGATCCATGTGATCGATGTAAGGCACGACTACATAGGGTGGAAGCCCCGCAGTCGACGGAACGTCAACCTCGTTGCCCGGACCGACAACGTGGAGAACCTGGATTCCTCGAGCTAACAGCTGCGTCGCTGCAGCTGACATGGCGTTGTTGATTCTCGCTGCGCCTTGCGATCCCCCGAAAACGAGCAACGTAGATCGCTCAGGATCCAGCCCCCATTCCAGGCGCGCTGCCTTGCGCTCATTGGCTCGGTTGAGAGTGGCCACGGCTCGTCGCAGCGGGATCCCGGTCAGCTGGCCGTGAGCCAGCGTCGAGTCGGGTGTGCTGACGGCGACGAACTGGGTGAACCTCGCGCCAATACGGTTTGCCATTCCAGCGCGTGCGTTGGCCTCGTGGACGACGATTGGCACACCTGCGCGTCGAGCAGCGAGGTAGGCAGGCAACGCTACATAGCCACCGAAGCCGACGACGACATGCGGCTGAACCGAGTCGATGACCGCGCGGGCTGCGCGGACAGCACCACGCAACCGAACAGGCAGGCTGACCAAATCCAGCGATGGCCGACGAGGAAGCGGAACCCTTGGGATGAGCCGCAGGTCGTAGCCCCGTGCCGGTACCAGCGTCGCCTCCAGTCCTGTGGCCGTCCCCAGCGCGGTGATCGCGACCGGTCGTCTTCGCTCAAGTGCTTCGGCTAGCGACATCGCTGGTTCGACGTGACCGGCCGTTCCACCACCTGCAAGCAGAACGCGCAACGGCGTGAGGCCAGCTGCGTGACTGCCGGTCACCGTCGACTGTCTCGTCGTAGAAGTCTCCGGATTGGTCCAGGGCCACGCTCTTTCAATGCCGCACGTGCCCCTGGCAAGCCACGAGCAAACGACATCAACATTCCCAGCGCGAACATTGTGGGCAGCAGCGCTGAACCGCCATACGAGACCAAGGGCAGTGGCACACCGGTGATCGGTAGCACGCTCAGTACTCCGCCGATGTTGATGACCATCTGCACACCGATCCACACCACGGTGCTTCCGGCAGCGAATCTGACAAACAGGTCGTCAGTCAGCAGCGCAACTTGTAGCGCTCCAAGTATCAGGGCGGCAAAAATGAGTAGGACGGTGATCGTGCCGATCAGTCCTAGCTCTTCACCAATCACGGCAAAGATGAAGTCGGTGTGCGCCTCGGG
>DATKIY010000251.1:0-14143 GCA_035543875.1 Actinomycetes bacterium
GTTTGGGTGAGGGGGAGCGGTGATTGAGGCGCGGGCTGTGCTGATCGTGACGATCGTCGCGGTCCTCACCCTGCTTGCCTTGTTGTTGCTCGTCGTGCATGAACACGCTCTGACGCCTTGGCCGGCCCAAAGTTGCCAACAATCAGCAGCGACAGGTGACACCGCGGACTGCTCCGGCGGCTAGCAACCTGGAACGTTTTCAGTGACTGGTCTGGCCGTCGACTCCTAGGGGCGAGAAGTGGGCGAATGTGACACGCTGCTGCGGTGTCTAGCCCGCAGGTGACGAGGTTGCTCACAACCCCTGTGAAGGGGTTCGCCCTGCACTCGGTCGAAAGTGTCGACCTTGACTTCAACGGGGCCATCGGCGATCGCGACTTCTTCATGCTCAACGATCAGCACTCATTGGTCTCTATTACGAGAATCGGCACATTCGCGTCGTGGCGTGCCAATTTCGACCGCGACACCGACACCCTGGTGCTGCACTCCCCTGACGGGCAAGTCTTGGAAGCACCGACCCCACTCGGACAGGCCGTCGTCGGACAGTTCTATGACGACCGCGAGGTCCCCGGCAATGTGGTCAATGGTCCTTGGAGTCAGTGGTTGTCGGACGCCGCCGGACGACAGCTCAGGCTGGTACGTGCCGCAGCGTCCGGCGGGGCTTTCGACGAACACCCAGTGACACTTCTGGCGGACGAGTCGGTGGCAGAACTCGGGCAGCACGCGCCCGCAGGGAAATTGGACCCCCGACGATTTCGAATGCTGATCGGTTTCAGCGCTGTCGAGCCATACGCGGAGGACACCTGGAACGGCCGCCCTCTGCAGATCGGTAGTGCTGAGCTTAGGGTGCGCGGACCGGTGCCTCGGTGCAACGCCACAACACGCGACCCCGACTCGGGTGTCAAGGATGTCAAGACGCTGCGGCTCATCGAGGAGCACCGCGGACAGACTCCGAACGACTTCGGCGAAGGACTAAATCTCGGCGTGTATGCCGACGTCATCACGGTGGGCAAGATCTCGGTCGGCGACGAGCTACACCTCGGTTAGTAGCTCGCTCCACTCAAACGACAAAGCGGGTGGTCGCCATAGGCGACCACCCGCTTTGCTGACTTCTAGCGCTTACTTACGGCCCTTGACATTCACCTTCGCGATGTCCGAACCTGCGCCAAGTTCGTCCGTGGCCGGAGCCAGCAGGCGGTAACGACCGTCCCCGTGAACCTTGAAGCTGAACTTGACGGTGCCATCCTTCAGACGCGCACTGTCCATCAGCTTCCAGTCGCCGTCCGCCGCTTTCTGCAGCTTGACCTCGACGCGGCTGTCCGTCGGCCCAACGTGTCCCTTAAGAACCACGCGCTTGCCACTCTTGACGTTGGCCTGCCTGAAGGCAGCTTTGACGTTGTGGTCGACCTGCACGGCGACAACCGCAGAGGTAACGCCGTCGACCGTCGCGCGGTACTTGGTGTTCTTCTTGGGCTCGACATTAACCAAGTAGCGGCCATTGCCGTTGGTCGTCGTGTCGGGCAGAGCAGACCAGTCGGTCGCGCCAGCTGCCTTGCGCTCGATGCTTACCGTCCGGCCTGGTGCCGCGGCCGATGCAGCAGTCTTCGCAATACCCTTGAGGTCGATTGAGCTACCGAAGGTCACTTCCTCAGCTGACGCGTTCAGCGTCACCGTGGTAGCTGAAGGCATCAACGGAACAACGGTCGTGGCGTCCTGCTGAGTCAGCGTGTCCGCCGCAGCAGTCAGCGTGACGTCGTAGGTGTGACCACCGGCAAGACCCGAAACCAGCTGGGACCCAGAGAGGCCAAGCCCAGAAAAGACGGTTCCCGTGTCGTCCGAGGGAGCCGCCTGGTCCTTGACCTCAAACTCGACCGTCGGCACGTCTACGCAGTTGGAAGCGACGACGTCCCAGTCCACCTGCGCGGACTCAACGGAAGCTGTCGCGGACACGGTCGGGGTGAGGGAACAGGTGACCGCTTGGGCGGGGATGGCCAGCAGCGTCATGGAGACACCAGCCACCGCGCCAAGCGTCAGAAATGAGCGAACAGGCAAGTACTTCATGCGAAGAGCTCCCGAGGATTGCGAAAGCCATGCGACCGCTTCGCATGGCGTGGTCCTAGTCAGATCGGTTCTCGGCTCGACCTGACATGACATTTAGGCCATTCCACCCTTTGGGTGAGTCACACCTGCTCACCTTCAAGTAGTCACCGAGTGGGCCGATGAGTCAACGACGCCTGACACAGGGGCGTTGCTTTCGGCAGGCCAGTTACTCGTCAGACCTTTCGATTGACCCAACGCGGGGGAACTGCATGACGCTCGCAGACATCCGAAGAAATGCAATCTTCGACGTGGTCCCTCCCAGGGCCACGTCTTCTGTTGCGGTCGTTGGATTGGGCTACGTGGGGCTGCCGACGGCGGTCGCCTTCACAACCACTGGCCGCCAGGTCGCTGGCATCGACATCTCAAATCGCCGCATCAACGCCATCCTGGAAGGCGATGTCGAACTCCTGGAGCATGAAACCAAGTCGCTGGCCGAGGCGCTCTCGGACGCGACCTTGTCCCTTGGCCTGTCGCCGGAATCCCTGATCGACGCAGATGTCGTCATCATCTGTGTGCCGACACCGATCGACCAGCACGCCGTGCCTGACCTCGGTCCACTGCGCAGCGCCTGCCAGATGGTGGTGGAACATGCGCGGCAAGGCCAGCTCATCCTCTTGACCTCGACAACATATGTGGGTTGCACGAACGACCTACTGGCTCAGCCCTTGCGGGAACGCGGACTGGCGATCGGCAAAGATGTCTGGCTGGCCTTTGCGCCAGAACGTATCGATCCGGGCAACACCGTGCACGACGTCAGGACCACGCCTCGTGTCGTGGGAGGGGTCACCCCCGACTGTTCGCGACGAGCCCACGACGTACTCACTGCCGTTTGCCCTGAGGTAGTCATCGTCTCCAGCCCAGAGGCAGCGGAGATGACAAAACTGCACGAGAACACGTTTCGCTCGGTCAACATCGCGTACGTCAACGAGCTCGCTGAGGCCTGCCGGTCGTACGACCTTGATGTCACCGAGGTCGTATCTGCCGCAGCAACCAAGCCATACGGCTTCATGCCTTTCACCCCTGGGCCAGGTGTCGGCGGTCATTGCCTGCCCTGCGACCCGCACTACTTGCTCTGGCACCTGCGCAGCCGACAGACGGCGATGCCGATCGTCGAGGCGGCCATGGCAGCAATCCGCCAACGGCCCGCTCACATCACCGATCGCGTAATGGAGTGTCTGCAGTTGCTCGGGAAGTCGCCAAGCGACGCACGTGTTCTCGTTTGGGGTCTGACCTACAAGCCGAATGTCGCAGACATCCGTGAGTCCCCCGCCATGCAGATCGTTGACGACCTGGGACGCCGCGGTGTCGCGCCGCAGGTGCACGACTCGTTAGTACCGGACTTCCAGGCAAACGGTCGCCGCTACACCACTGTCGCGAACCCGCGAGAAAGCAGCTGGGACGCCGTCGTCGTCTGCACGCTTCACGCTGACGATGACGTGCTGTGGGCGACCGAAGGTCTAGGCGACGTGTCGTGTGTAGTGGACGCTACCTACCGACTTACCGGCACACGGGTTGTCCGGCCTTAACCCAACTGCTATGAACTCCATCAGACATCCCGCACTTCGGTTAGTTCTCTCGCTGACCGTACTGGTCGGACTGCTCACCTTGGGTTCAGCCAGTTCTGCATCGAGCGCAGACGCGACAGCACCCTTCGTGGTTAGCCCTGCGCAGGACGCGGGGATAACCAGCTCACTCGTCCGCTTCAGGTGGAGTGACACGTCGGCCAACCAGTATCAGGTCGCGTTATCCGCATCGGCAGACTTCTCCCAAGCCCGCTCACTGCTGAGCAGCAACCAGAGTGTTGTTACCGACGTCGCGTCGCAGGGCGACTGGTTCTGGAAGGTGCGCGCCGTCCGACCGTTCATCGGTCCGTGGTCGACCACGAGTTCGTTTACGTTGGACAGCTCAACGATCCTGCGTCCGCCCGCCAACGAACTCCAGGGTCCATCAAACGGCGCTGACTTGCACTCCGCCGACGTCACGCTGCGGTGGGCCGGTCACGGTGAACCAGTCGATCTCCGCCTGTCGCGCTCAGCGTCCATGAGCGCGCCATTCGAACGCGTCGTCAGCTCCGACAACCTCACCATCCGGCTCGATCGTGGGGACTGGTGGTGGCAGGTCCGCACCGCACGCAACCTTGAGCACGACGCCGGCGAATGGGCCTCCGCACGTCACATCACGGTGAGTCCAACGCTGGACAGTCGCGCACCGTCTCGGCCTGGTGGCGTGGCCATCAAGGACCGCACTGCTAACGGAGATGCGGTCGTCGCCTGGGCGAGCTCGAGTGACGACCAGAACGGAATCAAGTACTGGGTCCGCCTCGACGGACGACGTGTCATGTCGACGGCCGCGCACACGGGGGTTCGCGTTCACCTGCCGTGTGGGGAGGCTTCAACGATCACGGTTGTAGCGGTCGACCGCGCCGGCCGCGCATCGACCCCATCGCCTGAGGCCAACGTCGGCGGCCCGCAGTGTCCCGACGAGAAGGCTCCGACAACTCCCCAAGAGGTTGTCAGCAGGAACGTCGCAGAGGAGACAGCAACCGTCCGCTGGAAGCGCTCTACGGACAACCGTCAGCTGAGCGGGTACGTCCTCCAGCGAAACGGCGAGACGGTCGGAGGAAGCACCGACACCAGCTATGCCATGAAACACTTGCGTCCGTCGAGTCCGTACACGGTGGACGTGTACAGCCGGGACAACACCGGAAACGTCTCGCTTGCTGCAGGATCAGTCGATTTCACCACTGCCACGCCGATTCAGGCGGACGGGGACGTCCGTGCCTTCGTGCTCGGTTCCGACGGCCAGTCGATCGCGGACGCTCAGGCGAACTACCTGTCTCTCGACTGGATCTACCCCACCTACTTCACGCTCTCTGCAGGAACCTTGACCGGTGATGACCAGCCCTACGTAAACGACTGGTTCCAAGTTCGTGGCGTCAAGGTGTTGCCTCGCATTGTTAGCGCGGACCTTGCCGAAATGGAATCTACGTTTGCGACGCCGGAATCGCGCGAGGCCTTCGCTGAGCTCGTTGGTACCCGCGCCGAGAACGGTGGCTGGGACGGCGTGCAACTCGACTTCGAGCCGTCGGTACCGAAGGTTGGTGTTGATGGGCTCACGGTCGACCAACGCATCGACCGGTTCCGCGGATTTCTGGCCGACGTGACAGCGCGGGTGGCGGCCCATCTCCATGCAGATGGCAAACTGCTGTCGGTCGCGGTGCCGGCGAACTGGTGTCAGCTGTCCACGCGCGACCCAAACAGTCTGCAGCCCGTCTACTGCAGTGACCCGAACCACACAAGTGCCACGACGCGACTTCGTCCCCGCCTCTATGACTACCCCGCCATTCTCGACGCCGCGGATGAGACCTGGATGATGGCGTGGGGTCTGCACTGGTCGACAAGCGAGCCGGGCGCCAGCGCAGACACCCGCTGGGCGACCGCCGTAGCTAACTGGCTGGCCACGGTCGTCGACGACAACCCGGAATGGGCAAGCAAAGTCACGTTCGGACGCAGTTTGTACTCGCAGGACTGGGAGTACAAAGTGGCGCGAACCGATGTTCTCGCCCTGCCAGCCACCTTCCCCTCCGGTGCCGCTGTTCCGACGTGCACCGACACCAACGCCAAAGCCCGCCCGCGACCACTACCTGTGAAACCGGGCGATGTAACCGTGACTTTGGAATGGATTTGTCCCTACGGCGCTGCCGCACTTCGCGAGTACCAGCCCGTGATGAAGCTGCTTAAGCAGCAAGGCGTCGAGCCGACCTTTGACGAAGACTCTGGCGAGTCATTCGCGAAGCTGCCGCCCGTAAACGCCGGCTTCGATCGTGAGCTCTGGTTCTCGGACGAACGAAGCGTTGCCGACCTCATGACGATTGCAGAAGCACATGGCTGGCGAGTTGGCCTCTGGCGCTTGGGACTTGAGGACCAACGCATCTGGCCGTTGCTCGACGGATCGGGTGCCTGATGGCGATAGCTCTACCGGTTCGCAGACAGCCACCGATGCGCGCGCCCGGCATGAGTCCGCTCTGGTGGCGACCGGCTATCGCCGTGTTTGGCATTGTCACGTTTGCGCTCATCATCCTCATCAAGATTGACCTGATGAGCTCTGGTGGAATCTCACCGTTGTTGACCTGTTACGCGGCGGTGGTTGTGTTATACCTCGGTACTCGCGCAGTCAACGCATTCCGCTATCGGCCCGTACCAGCTTTGACATCTGACGACGTACCAACTGTCGCAGTGGTTGTGCCCTGCTACAACGAGGGGTCGGTCGTTGCGGACACCGTCCGCTCGATCTTGGCCCTGAACTACCCAGCTGACCGACTGAGTGTCGTCGTGGTCGACGACGGGTCGAGCGACAACTCCTGGTCATTCGTTCGCGAAGTCGCGACGGACCATCGCGTACGCGCGCTGCGCTTTGAACACAACGCTGGGAAGCGCGCTGCGATGGCTGCTGGGATCAGAGCGGCGGACGACGCGGCCATCATCGCTTTTGTCGATTCAGACACCATGCTCGACGCGGATGCACTGCGCGCAGCTGTTGCACCGTTCGTCGAGCCTGGCAACGAAGACGTGGCCGCGGTGACCGGCCACGCCGAAGTATCCAACGCGAGCTCGACGTGGCTCGCACGTCTGCAACAGGTTCGGTACTTCGCCGCGTTCCGGATGATTAAGGCAGCCGAGTCAGTGCAGCGACGCGTGATCTGCGCGTCCGGCTGCTTCAGCGTTTACCGTCGCGACCTCATCATGGAGATTCTTCCTCGGTGGGAGGCGCAGACGTTTCTTGGGGTTGCGGCCAACTACGGCGACGACAGGGCGCTCACGACCGACCTGCTCGGCGGCGGGTACGCGATCCTCTACCAACGCAATGCGGTGTCGTACACCGCAGTTCCCGAAACCTGGCCAACCTTTTGGAAACAGCAGCTGCGTTGGAAGAAGAGCTGGACTCGCGAGTCGCTTCGGCTGGCGCCCATCGCAGCTCGCTGGTCGCCATTGGTGTCCTATCCGGTCTTCTCCGGGCTGATCTTGCAAATCTTCGGCCCGATGGTGTTGCTGTACTCGATCTTGTACCGACCCTTCGTACACGGCAACGACCCGTGGCTGTATCTGGCGGGGATCAACGCCATGGCAGTGCTCTACGGCCTGATGTACGCCTGGGGCAAGCGTTCAGCTGCCTGGTGGCCCGGAGCCGTCTACGCCATCCTCTACACCTGCATCATGAGTTTTCAGACCTATCTGGCCTGGTTTCGGCTGCGAGACACGGCCTGGGGCACCCGAGGCACCTCTGACGCTCTGCGCGAGCCGCAGATCGCCGAGCGGCTTCAGGGCACCGTTCACGCCTCCGCGCTCGTTCATGCACCACGGACGCTCGACGTGGCGGTACAGCCGTCCTGGAGTCGGTCGCTTGATCCTTGGGCCGATCGCTATGCCACCGGCGCCCTAGCCATGGCTGTGCTGTCTCTCCCGCTTATCGTGATCTTGTACGCCCTCTGACACTTTGGGACTGAGCCTCGGTCAGTTACCTACGTACGTCGCTAAGTGCTCGCCGGTGAGGGTGGATCGAGCCGCGACGAGGTCGGCGGGTGTGCCCTCGAAGACGATCCGGCCCCCGTCGTGGCCGGCGCCCGGGCCGAGGTCGATGATCCAGTCGGCGTGCGCCATGACCGCCTGGTGGTGCGCGATGACGATGACTGACTTGCCGGAGTCGACGAGCCGGTCGAGCAGACCAAGCAGCTGTTCGACGTCGGCCAGGTGCAGGCCAGTGGTCGGCTCGTCGAGGAGGTAGACGTCGCCCTTCTCAGCCATGTTGGTGGCCAGCTTGAGCCGCTGCCGCTCGCCGCCGGAAAGCGTGGTGAGCGGCTGACCGAGACTGAGGTAGCCGAGCCCGACATCGGCCAGGCGTTCGAGGATCTTGTGCGCGGCCGGCGTGTGCGCCTCACCGCCGCCGAAGAACTCCTCAGCTTCACCGACCGGCATCGCGAGCACCTCATTGATGTCCTTGCCGCCGAACTTGTACTCAAGGACGTCGGCTTGGAACCGCTTTCCTTCACACTCCTCGCAGGTGGCGGCGACTCCGGCCATCATCGCCAGGTCGGTGTAGATGACACCGACTCCGTTGCAGCCGGGACAGGCGCCCTCGGAGTTGGCGCTGAACAGCGCAGGCTTCACGCCGTTGGCTTTCGCGAACGCCTTGCGGATCGGGTCGAGCACTCCGGTGTACGTCGCCGGGTTGCTCCGCCGCGAGCCGCGGATCGGTGTCTGGTCGACCGACACCATTCCGTCGCGCCCCGCCACCGAGCCGTCGATCAGTGAGCTCTTGCCCGACCCGGCCACGCCGGTCACCACCGCCAGCACGCCGAGCGGGATGTCGACATCGACGTCTCGAAGGTTGTGGGTGCTGGCGCCGCGGACCTCCAACACTCCCGACGGTGTCCGCAGCGTCTCCTTGAGGGCAGCCCGGTCGTCCAGGTGTCGCCCGGTGAGCGTGCCGCTGTCCCGCAGTCCCTTCACGGTCCCCTCGAACACGACCTCGCCACCGGCGGTGCCAGCGCCCGGGCCGAGATCGACGGCGTGGTCAGCGATCTCGATCGTCTCCGGCTTGTGCTCAACGACCAGAACCGTGTTGCCCTTGTCCCGCAGCCGGAGCAACAGGTCGTTCATCCGCTCGATGTCGTGCGGGTGGAGCCCGACCGTCGGCTCGTCGAAGACGTACGTGACGTCGGTGAGGGAGGAGCCGAGGTGGCGGATCATCTTGGTGCGCTGCGCCTCGCCGCCCGACAGCGTGCCCGACGACCGATCGAGCGAGAGATAGCCCAGCCCAATCTCCACGAAAGACTCGAGACTTTCTTGCAACGCTTCGAGCAACGGGGCAACCGACGGCTCGGACAGGCCGCGGACCCAATCGGCCAGGTCGCTGATCTGCATCGCGCAGGCGTCAGCGATATTGATCTTCTTGATCTTCGACGAACGGGCTTCTGCGCTCAGCCGGGTGCCGCCGCACTCAGGACAGGTCGTGAACGTGACCGCCCTGTCTACGAAGGCCCGAACGTGCGGCTGCAAGGAGTCCACGTCTTTGGACAAGAACGACTTTTGAATCTTTGGGATCAGGCCCTCATACGTCAGGTTGATCCCGTCAACCTTGATCTTGGTCGGCTCTTTGTAGAGCAGGTCATGCAGCTGCTTCTTGGTGTACTTGGCGATCGGCTTGTCCGGGTCGAAAAAGCCGCAGCCTCGGAAGATGCGGCCGTACCAGCCGTCCATGCTGTAGCCAGGGATCGTGAGCGCACCCTCGTTGAGCGACTTACTGTCGTCGTACAACACGGATAGGTCGAAGTCGGTGACCGAGCCGCGGCCCTCGCATCGCGGGCACATGCCGCCGAGCCGGTTGAACGTCGCCTTCTTGGTCTGGGTTTTCCCGGCGCCTCGGTCCACCGTGATAGCACCGCTCGCCCTGACGGAGGGGACATTGAACGAGTACGCGTTGGGCGGGCCGATGTGTGGCTTCCCGAGCCGGCTGAAGACGATCCGCAGCATCGCATTCGCGTCGGTGACGGTGCCGACGGTTGAGCGCGGGTTCGAGCCGATTCGCTCCTGGTCGACGAGGATCGCGGTCGTCAGCCCGTCGAGGACGTCGACCTCGGGACGGCCGAGGTTCGGCATGAAGCCCTGCACGAACGCGCTGTAGGTCTCGTTGATCAGGCGCTGCGACTCCGCTGCGATCGTGCCGAAGACCAATGAGCTCTTGCCAGAGCCGGAGACGCCGGTGAACACGGTCAGGCGCCGCTTCGGGAGCTCGACGCTGACGTCCTTGAGGTTGTTCACGCGCGCGCCCTGAACCCGGATCAGGTCGTGGCTGTCGGCTCCATGCATGGCAGACGACTGCGAACCCGGCTGCTTGGCCTTGCTCATCCGGCCTCCATGTGGACAGGGCGAGGCCGCCATCGCGGTCTTCGTCTGCGTGGTCTGGCTTGATCTAACCAGCCTCGATGCGCAGTCACGCTAGCTGCGACTCGGAGTGTGCGCTTCTCGATTCCTGACCGGTTTGGCTCGGCTTACCGCTTCTTGAACATCCGCGCGTAGTAGACGTGACTCGTCCAGATCCGATCACGTTTGACGTGCGAGCCAGTGTGCGGAGAGTGCCAAATCCGGCCGTGGCCGGCGTAGATCGACGTGTGATAGATGCCGCCACCGTCGTAGAAGAACACCAGGTCGCCCGGACGCGCCTGCTTGTGGCTGATCCGGTGGCCGTATCGGTACTGGGCTGAGGCCAGATGCTGAAGACTGATGTTGGTCGCGCGCCCGTACACGAACATCGTGTACCCAGAGCAGTCGAAGGCTCCGGGGCCGGCTGCGCCGTAGCGGTAGGGATCGCCCCGTTGGGCGCGGGCAACCTTCATGATCCGGTGGTACTTGGCGTTGAGGTTCTCACGGTAGTTCTGGATGTTGGCCCACTTGTTCTGGAGCCCATTCATCGTCCGCTCATTGATCACACCGGTCACGGCCATGCCGCGTGCGTCCTGGAACTTGCGTACCGCGTGCCGGGTTTTCCGATTGAAGTGAGCGTTGACCGGCTTCACGCTGAGCGCGCGTTGCGCCAGGCCCACGCGGGGCCCGTCGTCACCGTGTCGCAGGAGAACAAACCGGCCGCTTCCCGAGTCCGACGCGACAGCGGACGTCGCAGCGACTGCAGAAAGTGGGACAGCAAGGGCAAGTGAAAGGCCGACAGCAACGAACTGACGGCGCGCGTGTAGACGCGACATGAATCCTCTCCGACGCCTACGAAGTGAGCTGTCGGGTTCGGGCCAGAGAGTGCCCGGCGGTGGTCACCATTGCTGGTGGCCGCCACTTAACCCCAAGGACGACCGTGGTCGCCCGGTAGTGGGTCCCCCGCTCCTGCCCTTGCGGTCGATGACAATGACTCACCGCTGGGCAGGATTCGGCGTCGCGGTGAGGACTTCGCCGGGGTCGACAAAGTCACGGGATGGTATCGAGCGCTAGGGGCGTGATCGCAAGTTGCGACCCGCCGATGTGAGGCAGGTCACAGGGTTTGCGGTAGCCCACATGGACTAGTGCCCCCATTTGGGTGACCCCTGATGGCGCTCTGGAGTCACTCCCGACGGTCGTTGAGAGCGAGCTGAAGGCGAGTTTCGAGCCCTAAGCGGGAGGCTGCCGCTCCGACTCGAGGCCGGCCAGCAGCGCCTGAACCTCGGCAGCTCGATATCGCCGGTGGCCACCAAGCGTGCGGATGGCGCTGAGCTTGCCAGCCTTGGCCCACCGAGTGACGGTCTTGGGGTCTACCCGAAACAGTGCTGCCACCTCCGCCGGCGTCAACAGTGCTTCTGGCTCGGGTTGTTGCATCCCCATGGTCCCCTCCCTGGTCGCGCTCGGCGAGCGCACCACTGCAAAGAGTGACGTATGTCCAGGTTGTCCGTAATCGTCTTTAGGAGTCATCCTTTCCCGGCCGGGCTGGACTAGGCCAGATGGGGAGCGCGTTCCGATCAGGGGTAATGCGGCGTCGTAGGGTCTGCTCCGTGACGTCAGACGGGGTCTTCGGTCAACTCGAAGGCCACGAACAGGTGGTGTACGGCAACGACCCGGCCACCGGTCTTCGAGCCATCGTGGGAATCCACTCCACGGCGCTTGGACCAGCACTGGGCGGAACACGATTCTTTCCCTACCCCACTGAGGAAGCTGCACTCACCGACGTCCTTCACCTATCGCGTGCCATGAGCTACAAGAACGCACTGGCTGGGTTGGACCATGGCGGCGGCAAAGCCGTGATCATCGGCGATCCGACATCGCTGAAGACGACCGAGCTGCTGTTGGCGTACGGCCGTCTGGTCGAATCGCTCGGCGGCAGGTACATCACCGCGTGCGATGTCGGGACCTACGTGGCCGACATGGACGTCATCGCGCAGGCAAGTCGATTTGTGACGGGCCGCTCGGAGGAGCACGGCGGCGCCGGCGATTCGTCTGAGCTCACGGCTTTCGGCGTGTTCCAGGGCATGCGGGCCGCAGCCCAGCACCTGTGGGGGGAACCAACGCTCGCCGGACGCCGCGTTGGCATATCCGGCGTCGGCAAAGTAGGACGCCGACTCGTCGGCCATTTGCTGCAGGACGACGCCGAGGTCGTGATCTTCGACGTCAACCGGAGCGCCATCGAGGCAGTGACGAGCGAGCACCCAGCCGCCAAAGTTGCGAGCAGCCACCTCGACCTGCTGGCCGCGTCCCGAGACGTCTACTCACCGAACGCGCTCGGTGGGGCGCTGAATGACGAGATGCTCCCGCAGCTCGTGGCCCGACTCGTGTGCGGCGGGGCGAACAACCAGCTGGCACACCCGGGGGTCGAGGAGGAGCTCGCTTCGCGCGGGATTTTGTACGCCCCCGATTTCCTCGTCAACGCTGGCGGGGTGATTCAAGTGGCCGACGAGCTGGTCGGGTTCTCCCACGAGCGCGCCCGAGCTCGAGTCGAAATGATCTTCCAAACCACCCTCAGGGTGCTTTCCGACGCCGTCGAGCAAGGCATCCCGCCAGCCCAAGCAGCTGATCGCTTGGCCGAGGACCGGATCGCCGCCGCCGTCTCGCGGACCCGGGGTGCAACCTCTGCCTGAGTACGCAGATCGCGAAGCAATCGTCTACCCTGGGAGTCGAACACACACCTATCTGGGGCAGTGCCCCGCGAGGGGGTCAGGCCCATGGGTCGCGGTAGGGCCAAGGCCAAGCAGACCAAGGTTGCCCGGCAGCTGAAGTACAGCACGGGCGACCTCGATGTCAGCCGTCTCTCTGAGGAGCTGGGGGCCAGTTCACCAGCGGTCGACAACCGACCATCCGACTACGACGACCCTTACGCCGATCAGGCACCGGTCGACGAAGACACCAGTCGCAACTAAAGCTGCACGTCGCTCTGCACCTGGGGCTGCCTGGGCTGCATCGTCGCGTTTGACTGAGCCTCGCGCTTTTAGGCGGGGTGGTCTCCCACCAGCTCAACCCGACTTTCGGCTTTCGATCGGGCGACCGTCCCACACGTCCACGCTGCGACGCCCCGCTCAGCTAATCGCGCCAGCACCGTGTCGGCGGACGCAGCGCCAACCACGGCAATCATCCCAACACCTTGGTTGAATGTTTTCTCAAGCTCACTGCGCTCGACGTTGCCGAGCCGTCCCAACAATCCGAAGATGGGTTCCGGTGTCCAGGTAGCACGATCGATTGTGGCGCCGAGGTTGGAAGGTAGGACGCGCGCCAGGTTGTCGGCTAGCCCGCCGCCGGTGATGTGTGAAAGGGCGTGCACGTCGCACAGCGGATCGGCAGCAAGCGCCAGGCAGTCAAGACTGTAAATGCGCGTCGGCTCAAGCAGTTCCTCACCAAGTGTCCGACCCAGTTCATCGACTTCCTTGTCGAGGTTCCACCCGGCCAGATCGAAAAGTATGTGGCGCGCCAGTGAGAAGCCATTTGAATGCAAGCCACTGCTTTGCATCGCGACAAGAACGTCTCCTGCTTCAACCCGTTCTGCCCCGAGGACATCGTCGGCATCCACGATGCCCGTGCCAGCACCGGCGACGTCGTACTCGTCCGGTTCCAACAGTCCCGGGTGTTCAGCCGTCTCGCCGCCGATCAGTGCGGCGCCAGCTAGCCGGCATCCCTCGGCAATCCCAGACACGATCGATGCGATGCGCTCCGGCACTACTTTCCCGGTGGCGATGTAGTCCGTCATGAACAGCGGCTCGGCACCACACACCACGAGGTCGTCAAGCACCATGGCCACGAGGTCAATGCCGATGGTGTCGTGAACGTCCATCCTGCGCGCAATGTCGACCTTTGTTCCTACGCCATCCGTGGCAGACGCGAGGAGCGGCTTGCGAAACCTGGTGTAAGGCGTGAGGTCGAACAAGCCAGCAAAGCCACCGATCCCGCCAACTACTTCGGGCCTAGATGCGCGGGCCACGCTTGCTTTCATGAGCTGCACGGCGCGGTCACCGGCATCAATGCTTACGCCCGCAGACTGGTAGGTGGCAGCCCTCACGCGCTGAGTATGACCAGGAGCATTGGTTGCT
>DATKIY010000252.1:0-9559 GCA_035543875.1 Actinomycetes bacterium
TACACAAACCGCGGTCGCATCATCACGCCGCTGAAGGACCGCTTTGGTGCCGAGGTGCGGACTCACTACCCGATTGAGCTCGACGATGAGCTAGCGGTACTCAGTCAGGAGTGCCACCTGGAAGCTGCCGTGCCGGAGTACCTGTTGGAGGTGGTTGCACGATTCGCCCGCGAGGTGCGCGAGTCCCCTGCGGTCGACGCGCGATCTGGAGTTTCTGCACGGTTCGGCGTCGCAGCGGCAGAATCCGTTGCCGCTTCCGCAGCTCGTCGAGCGGCACTTGTCGAGGAGTCACCTGCTGTCGGGAAGATCAGCGATCTGCCAGGCGTTGTCGCCACACTGCGAGGCAAGGTCGAGTTTGAGGTCAGCGAAGAGGGCCGTGAGATCGACGTGCTCGAGCACCTGCTGCGACTTTCCACTGCGGCCGTTTTTCGTGCCCGGCTCGCAGGTCTTGACCTTGAACCATTCGTCGCTCGCTTCGAAGAAGGGTCACCAGTTGACACTGGCGAAGAGGTGGCCGCGACCGACCTGCTGAGCGGACTGGGGCCGATCGAGGGCGTCGCAAAAGTCATGGAACGGCTTGGCCTGTCCGGAGCTGAGACACCGACGTATGCAGCCTCCGCTATCGAGTTCACATTGGAGGGTTTGTACTTGATGCGTCGGCTGTCAAAGGAAAGCGTTGGCGGACGCGACCGCTTCAGTGCCAGCTAACCCATGACGCTTCAACGACGATCCAGATACGGTCGATATCGCGACGGTCAAGACCCGCTCGCCACTCCCTTCGACGTCGCCGAAGCCGTCGACGAGCTCGGAGATCGCGTGCTAGCTGGCGATGGCGTGACTGAAGCGCTTCGTGAGCTTTTCCGACGAGGACTCGGCGAGCGGAATGGCCTGGACGACATGGCTCGCAAGGTTCGCCGTCGCCAGCGTCAGTTACGTCAGAACAATCGCCTCGACGGCACTTTGAGTGATGTCCGCGGCCTACTTGAGGACGCTCTAGAGGCCGAGCGCCGTGAACTTTTTCCCGACCCGAGCGACGATGCGCGATTTCGCGAAGCACAGCTAGATGCCCTGCCAGCAGAAACCGCCAGGGCCGTGCGCGAACTTGCAGATTACGACTGGACCTCGTCGGAAGCTGCGCAGCTGTACGACGAAATTCGTGAGCTGCTTCAGCGCGAAGTGCTAGATCAGCAGTTCAGTGGCATGCGCGATGCGATGCAGCAAGCGCCGAACGACCCACAGGTAAGGGAAGAACTCAAAGCAATGATTGACGACCTCAATCAACTGCTTGAAAAACGTGTTCAAGGCATCGACTCGCAAGCCGACTTTGACTCCTTCATGGGCAACCACTCTCGGTTCTTCCCAGAGTCGCCACAAACCCTCGATGAGCTGCTAGAGCAGCTAGCACGCCGCGCGGCAGCTGCTGAGCGGCTCATGCGCTCACTTCCGCCTGACGAGCAACAAGAGCTGGCCGACCTGATGCAACAGACCATGAGCGACTTGGGACTCAATTCACAGCTGGCTTCCCTTGGGGACAACCTGCGGGCACTGCGGCCCGACCTGTTCCGATCCGGGCGTGAACAAATGAGCGGAGATCGGCCGCTAGGGCTTTCGGACGCAACCGGCGCGCTAGCTGAACTTGCCGATCTCGACGAACTGAGCGAACAACTGAGCCAATCCTATGCGGGCGCATCGCTGGATGACGTCGATGAAGAGTTAGTGCGTCGCGCTCTTGGTCGACAGGCGGTGGACGACTTAGAGCAACTGCAGGCTATTCAACGTCAGCTCGAGGACCAGGGCTATCTGGTGCGCTCGTCAGGTGAGCTCGAACTCACCGCGAAGGCGGTCCGTCGGTTGGGCTTGACAGCCCTGCGTCGAGTTTTTGCGCAAATGTCGAAGGGCAACCGCGGTGGACACGATGTTCGTCAGGCTGGCGCAGCTGGCGAACTGACTGGAGCAACCAGGTCGTGGACGTTCGGAGACGAACAGCCGCTAGATGTTGTCAGGACTTTGAGCAATGCTGTTCGGCGCGCCGACGGAGACCGTCCACTGCGGCTCGTCGTGGACGACTTCGAAGTTGTCGAGACCGAAAACCGAAGCGCCGCCGCCGTGTGTCTGCTGGTCGACAGTTCCTACTCCATGGTCGTCAACGACACATGGGGCGATGCTAAGCAGACGGCGCTTGCACTACACGCACTGGTGTCTACGATGTTTCCCCAAGATGCGCTGCAGATCATTGGATTCAGTGAATACGCACGTGTGCTTCAGCCACATGAGCTCGCCGGTCTGGACTTCACCATGGTGCAAGGCACCAACCTTCAGCACGCCTTGCTGCTGGCTGGGCGGTTCCTGGACCGCCATCCCGGCTTCGACCCGGTCGTCCTCCTGGTCACCGACGGTGAACCGACAGCACGACTCCGAGCAGACGGCACTGCGTGGTTTGCCTGGCCGCCCGAGCCGGAGACCATCGCGGCAACCGTTGCCGAAGTCGACAAGATGACACGACGCAAAGCCACCCTGAACGTATTCAAGCTAGGTGATGACCCGCGCCTCCAGGAGTTCGTCGAGGACGTCGCCCGCCGAAACGGTGGTCGAGTGTTTGCCCCTCATGCCGATCGCCTGGGCGAGTACGTCGTCCGGGACTTCCTGAGTAGACGCACGTCGCGAGGTTGACGACGCGCCCACCGCGCCGCAGCGCGGCCTGACAAGATGTCGCCCGTGCCATCGAACGCAATCAACCGGTACTTCGGCAACCTCCCTCGAGAAGTGCTCGTTTTGGTCGCAGTAGCTTTCGCCGTCGCCGTTGGCTTCGGGATCGTGTTTCCGGCGATTCCATTGTTTGCCAAACAGTTTGGCGTTTCGAACTTGGCAGCGGGCGCGGTCGTCTCTGTGTTTGCTTTGACGCGATTTGTCTCAGCACCCCCAGCCGGTTGGCTGGTGAACCGAGTCGGCGAGCGAATCATCTTAGCCACCGGCATTGGGATCGTCGGTGTATCGAGCGCGCTGGCAGGACTCTCGCAGACCTACTGGCAACTCCTTGCGTTACGCGGCATGGGCGGAGTCGGCTCGGCGATGTTCACCGTCTCGGCGTTCGCGCTGCTGCTACGGGTGGTCACACCCGAGCAGCGGGGTCGCGCCAGCGGCGCGTTTCAAGGTGGCTTCCTCATTGGCGGTATCACTGGCCCGCTCTTCGGAGCCCCACTACTCGCGATCTCTTTCCGCCTTCCGTTCTTCATCTATGCCTTCACGCTTTTGGCGGCAGGTGCGATCGGCATGGTCTTTTTGTCCAAGACCAATTTGCACGAACGCGAAGAAGAAGCCGGCACGCTCGAACCGCCAACGTCGGTGCTGACCGCCATGCACAGTCGTGCCTACTGGGCCTCGATCACGAACAACTTCGCAACGGGCTGGGCGCTGTTTGGGCTCCGAGGGTCCATCCTTCCGATTTTTGTGGTCGAAGGACTGCTGTTGTCCGACAGCTGGGTCGGAGCAGGCATCTTCATCTCTGCCTTAGCGCAGGGGGCGCTACTGATCCCAGCCGGCCATGCGTCGGACACAAGGGGCCGACGCCCATCCTTGATTCTTGGCGCGAGCTTGCTCGCAGGCACCTTCATCCTGCTAGCGACCGTTGAGACCAAGACCTCATACCTGTTGGCCATGGTGGTGTTTGGAGTCGGTTCCGCGTTCATCGGCACCAGTGCCAACGCCGCAGTCGGCGACGTGGTCAAGGGCAGGGGAGGCACCGCGATCGCCGTGTTTCAGATGTCGTCAGACCTCGGCGCCTTCAGCGGTCCCTTGATCGCCGGTTTCCTGGTCGATACTCAGACGTTCAGCTGGGCTTTTGCCGCGACCGCTGGCGTCTGTGTTTTCGGCGCCCTGATGGCATCAATCATGCCTGAGACGTTGAAACGCACTGCGGCCGCTACTAGCTAGCGAACACAACGGCCGATTTCTCCGTCCAGCAGTATGATCGCCTGCATGAACCAGGCTCACCGCTCTCATCCGCGGCTCCGAGTCCCTGCCTACGCATCCTGCGATGGAGAAGACCCAACTAACTGACGCTCTTTGGCGTCCTTGTTGGTTCCTCGCAGGAGGTTTTCATGTTTTCCGCTTGGCCAAATCGTCGTGCATTTCGTTCGTCCACGCGCGTTCAACGAACTCGACCTCTAATTCTGCTCGTCCTTGCGTCCGCTTGCTGGGGGACTGGCACGGTCTTGAGCAAGCGCGCGGTGGACGAGATCCCTCCCCTCGCACTTCTGCCCATTCAGCTGATCGTCAGTGCGGGCGCCTTGTCACTCCTCCTGGTCTTCCGTCGAATCAACGTCACGTGGTCGCCTGGGTTAAAGCGACTTGGCGCCCTCGGAGTGCTCAACCCTGGAGTTGCCTACGCTTTGGGTCTGCTTGGCTTGGCGTCGATTGATGCCAGTCTGGCTGTCCTCCTCTGGGCACTTGAGCCAGTCCTGATTCTGGTTCTGAGTCGCTGGTTGCTTGGCGACCGACTGAGCCGCCCCATGGTGGTAGCGATGATTCTGGCGACAATCGGCGTACTACCGATCGTGTACCAGGCTGGGCCATCAGGAAACTTGGTTGGGGTGACTCTTACTCTGTCGGCGGTCAGCACGTGCGCCATCTACACGGTGCTATGTCGGCGACTTCTGGCAGATGACGCCGCGATATCAGTGGTCCTCGTGCAACAGGTTGCTGCGTTGTTGTTTGCGATCGCCTTGGCCGGTATCGCCATCGTTGTTGGGTTTCGCTGGTCATGGTCGTCCATCTCAACGACCGCGTGGTTGAGTGCTGCGGCGTCAGGACTCATGTACTACGCAATGGCTTTTTGCTTCTATCTGCTGGGGCTGCAGAAAGTGACCGCGTCAGTAGCCGGCGCGTTTCTTACTCTGATCCCGGTCTTTGGCGTGGCGACAGGCCAACTACTGCTACAGGAACATCTGAGCCGGCAGCAAATATTCGGCATGGGTGTGGTGTTGGCAGCGGTGGCCGCGATCGCTGTTCTGCAAACCCAATCGACCAGCACGGCTGGGCACACTCAACGAGCCAGCCCCACCGCCTAGTCCCAACCAGGTGCCACAAGTTGCCACGGGTGCAGGTGCTCGATCAACGCGGCGATTCCAAGGAGCAGCGACTCGCTGCCTGCGGGAGCAGCCAGCTGCACGCCAATGGGACTTGACGTGTCTGGATGCATTCCAAACGGCACGGTAATTGCTGGGAACCCAGCGACGTTCCACATGCCCGCAAACCCGCCGCTCGCGGTCACATTCGCTCGGACGTTAGCCGCCCAAGCGCGCTCGCTCCAACGTTCAGCAGCCAGCGGCGGCGCGGCCGTAACGGGCGTGACCATTACGTCGTAGTCCGTAAAGAACGATTCGGCGCGCTCACGCCAATCAGCGAGTTGGTCCTCCCTGACCAGCGGACGCACGCGACGTCCAGCACTAGCGTGGCCGAGCGAACGATCCTGGAACAATGTTGCATCGGTTGCTTGGTCGACGGCATCTGCCGCTGCCGCAAACCAGCGGAAGGTCCCGGCTAAGCTCAACCGTTTCGGATAGGTCGGTTGCGCACGCACAACCAGATGTCCCTCGCGTCGAAGCAAACCGGCTAGAGCGAAGACCGCTCTTGTAGTTTCCGAGTCGGTTCGCACCCCATGCACTGGCGTGCGGACCGAGACAGCTACGCGGAGGACCCCCGTTGGTATCGAAACCTCCGCGAGAGCCGGATCGCCGGCCATCACCGAGAGCAACAGCGCTGCGTCATTTGCGGTTCGGGCTAGGGGCCCATTTTCGGCCAACCCGTACCAGTCTTCGCTTCCCAATCCTCCTGGAGCCAGGCCTCGTCCTGGCTTGACGCCAACCAGTCCGCACGCGGCAGCTGGCTGACGGATCGAGCCAAGGCCGTCGTTGCCATGAGCGGCAGCTACAAATCCCGCAGCGACCGCTGCTGCACTACCTCCTGACGAGCCACTTGCTGAGATGTCCCGATTCCAGGGATTGCGCGTGACAACGTCGCCATCTGTGGTGAGCCACAGGCCGAGTTCTGACATTGCGGTCAGCCCAATGATGGAGGCGCCGGCTTCGCGCAACCGGCTCACCACCGGATGGTCTGCTTTCTGCGGGTTGGGGTCGAACACCTTGGATCCAGCCCGCATCACCTCGCCCTCAACAGCGATATTGTCCTTAATCGCAACCGGGACCCCGGCCAGTGGCAGCCGCTCTTTATCGAGTCGTGTCGCAGTTGCCTTAGCCTCGACCAGCACCACATCTCGCCGTACGTGCGAGAACGCACCAAGGTCGCCGTCGTACCGGTCGATCCGATCGATACTTGCCTGCGCTATCGCAACGGGGTCGAGTTCGCCAGCGTTGACCCGCGCTGCAATCTCGGTCGCTGACAGCGACCGCGCAACGTCCCCCGACGACGGCATGGCACGAGCCTAGGTCTCCCCCACTCCGGTCACCATGACACGGACATCACAAACCTGCATCACCCATCAGGTTTGCGCGCAACAGGAGCATTGCTGCACGTGGGTCCGCACGAGCCAGCAATCCGGCGGCTGCCAGTACGTAGTGTTCATCCACCGCGAATCGTGCGTGTTCGGGGTGCCGCCACCCTCCAGCCGTGTCCCCGGCCACTTGCGAAACGATCACCTGCGCCGCTTCGCTCGTCGAGTGCCGCAGCACGCCACCCGAGCCCACGACGAGCCTCACGCGCCGAAGGTCCTTTCCGGCGTAGTGAACTGCGCCAGAGGTTTGTGGCCTGGCGTGACGGCGAAGCGCGACGGTCGCTGCAAGTGTCGCCAAACGACGGTCAATAGCAGCTTCCTTCTCATCAATAGGCAGCAAGCTGGGGTCGTGCGTTCGGATCAGCGCCGCGTCGCGCAGCGACGGAAGCTCAGCCTCGTCGACCAGGCGCTCACTGACCGCTGCGTCGACGATGCCAGTGGCGTTCCATCGAACTCCTAGGTCCCCCTCCACCGTTCGGCTTCGCCAGAGCGTGGAAACAGCCTCATTGTCCAGACCCATTTGCTCGGCATCGGGGGTCACTACCGAGTAGACGTCCGTGGTGGCGCCACCTATGTCGACGACAACGACATCTCCAACGCCTGGAAGATCCTCAAAGCCGTCAGACAACATCTCAACTCCCGCGAGAACGGCATCGGGGGTCGCAGCCGAGACCAACTGGGGTAGATCGAGCCGTTCGGACAGATGCTTGCCGCCGATGACGTGCTCGATGAAAACTTCACGAATGTGCTCGCGCGCCGCCCGAGGCTCAAGAACACCGATCTGTGGGAGCACGTTCGTACTCGGATAGGTGTCAATTCCGGCTCGGCGGAGGATGCCTCCCACTTGGTCACGGGCCTCCACATTCCCAGCGACAACGATGGGGGTTTCTACTCGACAACGCGCCAGCACTCGAGAGTTTGCGATGAGAACCTCGGAGTTGCCGCCGTCTGTTCCGCCCACCAGCAGGATCACATCGGGGCGAGCCTGGACCAGTTCAGTCACGGCATCGCCGTCCAACTCGCCGGACGTCACGTGCACGACACGCGCTCCGGCGGAGAGCCCGACTCGGTAGCCAGCTTCTGCGGTAATGGCTCGCTCGTAGCCCACGACGGCGAGCCGCAGACCTCCGCCCGCCGAACTACAAGCCAACAACTGAGCTGTGTCAATGTCCGGCACGAGTGTCCGTAGCTGCGCGCGAGCGTTGTCGAGTCCGTCTGCTACGTCGGAGTCAATTGTCGTTGGCGATGAAGCCGTCGCGACGAGTGCTCCATTGGATGGTTCTACAACTGTGAGCTTGGTGAAGGTTGATCCGAAGTCGACGCAAACGACGGCCACGTCAACTCAGCATGTGTTTCAGGTCGCGTAGCAGGTCGTCAAGAGTCTCGATCCCAACGCTGAGCCGTATCAAGTCAGCGGGCACCTCAAGCGGGCTGCCTGCTGCAGACGCGTGTGTCATACGTCCGGGGTGTTCAATCAGCGACTCAACGCCACCCAAGGACTCAGCCAAAGTGAACAGCTCGGCGCGTTCGACGACCGCCACGGCGCTTGTCTCCCCGCCCTCAACTTGGAACGACACCATTCCACCAAAACCTCGCATCTGCCGAGCAGCGACGTCATGGTTGGGATGGTCTGGTAACCCCGGATAGTGGACACGCGTGACACGGGGATGACTGGTCAACATGTGCGCCACCGCGGCGGCGTTGGTGTTGTGACGGTCCATCCGCACACCCAGCGTTTTGATACCCCTCAGCACAAGCCAGCTGTCCATCGGGGCGGCAACGGCGCCCATCGCATTTTGGTAATACGCCAGTTGCTCTCCGAGCTCGGGCTCACGGGCAACAAGCGCACCGCCAATGACGTCGGAGTGCCCACCGAGATACTTAGTCGTCGAATGCACGACTAAGTCGGCCCCGAGAGTCAGCGGCTGCTGGAGGTACGGTGATGCGAAGGTGTTGTCGACTACCAGGAGCGCTCCGGCACCATGCGCCAAAGAGCCAAGCGCCTCGATGTCGGCAATGTTGAGCAGTGGGTTGGTTGGTGTCTCGACCCAAAGCATGCGGGTATTCGGTTGCATCGCTTCGCGCACTGAGTCCACGTCCGAAAGCTGCGCGGGCGTGAATTCAACCCCCCACCGAGAAAGCACTTGCGCGAACAGTCGGTAGGTACCGCCGTACGCGTCATCGGGAATGACTACGTGGTCGCCGGGAGAACAGAGCGCACGAAGCAGCGTGTCCTCGGCGGCCAGTCCGGACGCGAACGCCAAACCGCGCGTTCCCGACTCGATGGCGCGAAGACACTCTTCGAGTGCCGTTCTTGTCGGGTTGGCTGACCGGCTGTACTCATATCCGCCACGGAGTCCGCCGACGCCGTCCTGCTTGTATGTGGATACCTGGTGAATCGGCGGAACCACGGCACCAGTGAGCGAGTCCGGTTCCTGGCCAGCGTGCAGAGCGAGAGTTTCGAATCCGTCAGTCACGGCACGACCATAACTGGCGGGATAGTTCTAGGAGACGTTGAGATCCTCGTCGTCGCTTACGGGTTCAGCTTCCAATCCTCGGCTCTGCTCAAGTTCCTCATCGGACTCCAGCATCCCCGGTGCCGTGAACTCGGCAAACCGTGCGTTGGCAAGGTCCTCAGCAAGGTCCTCCGCGTAGTCGTCAGCCAGGTCCTCCGCGCGGTGGCCTGACTGGCTCTGAAGCATGTCCTCGGTGAGCAAGCCCGATGGGTCTTCCGCGAAGTCGTCGGCCTCGCGTTCGAAGTACCTCACCGGTTCGAGGTCGTGGTCAGTGTCCTGTTCAACGCTGAATGTCGAGATCGAGTCCTGCATTGCGGCAGCCAGGGCAGAAATCTCTGTCGACGCAGCGGCCGTTTGTTTCGACCCAGCTGCGTACTGTCGGGAGACTTCGGAGACTTGGGTCATCGCGACCACCACCTGATCCGACGCCGACCGCTGCTGCTGCGTCGCGATACTGATCTCCTCAGCCGCCGTCGTCGCCTCATCGACCATCGCCGCGATCCGATCCAACGCCACCACCGCACCCGCCGCCATC
>DATKIY010000253.1:0-2654 GCA_035543875.1 Actinomycetes bacterium
GAGTTGCTTTTCCCGCTCACTGATCTGTTGCCGCAGCCCCGCGTACTCGCGGAAGTCACCAAGATGGCAGGTCAGTGCTTCGTCGTAGCCAAGGAGACCCTCTTCGTTCTTGCGGAGCTGTTTGGCTAAGCCCACCACGCCACGGTCTGCCTGAAACTGCGCGAACGAGGTCTCAAGTACCTCACGTGCCGTCTGCCGACCCATCTGCCGGACCAAGTTGATGGCCATGTTGTACGTGGGGCGGAATGAAGAACGCAGTGGATACGTACGAGTAGACGCCAGGCCAGCAACTTGTTGCGGATCGAAGCCGGGTTGCCACAGAACGACGGCGTCCCCCTCGACGTCGATTCCACGTCGACCTGCGCGTCCAGTTAGCTGGGTGTACTCAGCTGGAGTGATATCAGCGTGGACCTCGCCGTTCCACTTAGTCAGCTTTTCGATGACCACCGTGCGCGCTGGCATGTTGATTCCCAGCGCAAGCGTTTCGGTAGCAAAGACGATCCGGACGAGGCCACGAATGAACAGCAGTTCGACGACTTCCTTGAAGGCAGGAAGCAAGCCAGCATGGTGAGCGGCGAATCCGCGCTCAAGCCCCTCCAGCCAGTCGTGATACCCAAGAACCCGCAGGTCGTCGTCGCTCAGGTGACCCGTGCGGGATTCGGCAATCTTGCGAACCTCCGCCCGGCCGCTTGGGTCGGTGAGTCGAACGCCTGCCGTCAGAAGTTGTTGGACGGCGCCACTGCAGCCAGCTCGACTGAACACAAAGTTGATTGCGGGCAGCAGGTCACGATGGTCGAGGGCCTCGACGACATCCCGTCGGCTCGGCACCCCTGGTGGCCGGCCCCGCCGTTCGCCGCGTTTAGGACGGTGGCCGCGGAATCGCCTGAGCCGTTCCTCGTCACGAGCCATGCGTTGCAGCTCGGGGTTAACCGATCGTTGCTCATCGTCAGCGAACAGGTCGAACATCTGCCGGCCGACCATGACCTGCTGCCACAACGGAACTGGTCGATGCTCGGACACGACCACCTTGGTTGATCCACGGACCGTTGCCAACCAGTCGCCAAACTCCTCGGCGTTGCTCACCGTGGCAGAAAGCGCCACCAACGTGACGTGTTCGGGAAGGTGGATGATGACTTCTTCCCAGACCGCACCTCGAAAGCGATCCGCGAGGTAGTGCACCTCGTCCATGACTACGAAGGAGAGTCCGGCGAGCGTCCCCGATCCGGAGTACAACATGTTCCGCAGCACTTCGGTCGTCATGACGACGATCGGCGCTTCACCATTGATGGTGTTGTCGCCCGTCAGCAGTCCAACCTGTTCGCCGCCGTGCCGCGCCACGAGATCGTTGTACTTCTGGTTGGAGAGCGCCTTGATTGGCGTCGTGTAGAAGCACTTGTCGCCCTTGGCCAGGGCTAAGGCAATCGCGAACTCGCCAACCACCGTTTTCCCGGAGCCGGTAGGAGCAGCGACCAGGACAGCCTCACCTGCTTCAAGCGCATGACAGGCTTCCACTTGAAAGTCGTCGAGGGGGAACTCGTAGTCCTGTTGAAACCGGCCAAGCGCGGACTCGCTCAACTCAGCCCTTCGGCGGGACGCCGAGTAGCGCTCCGCGGGCGTCGACATAGTGGCAGGTTACGACAACGAGATACCTTGCCCGCGTCAACGCTCCTCGTCCTTGTCCGTCTCGTCGTCCTCGTCGATCTCGCCTGACGGTCCAACATCGTCTGGAGCAGGAATGGTCGACGCTCCGCCGATCGGCGATGCTTCGTCGTCGTCGAGACTGTCGTAGTCGGGCTCACCGTCGCGCGTGCGTCGACGCCGATCATTAATGCGGGTAAACACGACGGCTGCCTCGTACAGCCCCCACATAGGTAGCGCAACCAACGACATCGTCAGTGGATCTCCGGTGGGTGTTCCCACTGCTGCGAAGATAAAAATTCCGACGACCGTCCAGTTGCGGGTACGCCTTAATGCGGACGAAGGCAGAATGCCAATCAGGTTCAGTATGACGATGATCACTGGCATCAAGAAGCCGAGACCAAACACCAGCATGGTGCGAATGACAAACCGCAAGTACGAGTCCACCGGGATCAGCGGGACAACAGCGTCAGGAGTGAAGTCCAACAAGATGGTGATGCCCTTGGGCAGCACGTAGAACGCCAGTGCGGCGCCAGCCACGAAGAGCGGCACCGATGCAGCCAAGAAGATGAGCGTCCAACGACGCTCGTTGCGATGAAGTCCAGGCGTGATAAATCGCCATAGCTGATAGAGCCACACTGGCGAAGTGACAATCATCCCAACGACGATGCTGACCTGCAGTTGCAACATGAATGGCGCAGTGACCGAGTTGACTACCAACGAACACTGGCCGAGGTCTCGCTCAGCGCGGAACTCTGCGGTCGACTCGCAGAACGGCGTGATGATGCTCTTGATGATGGGCTGATAGAAGAACCAGGCGACGACGGCGCCGACGGTGATAGCTAGTAGTGCTTTAACCAGTCTCCCGCGCAACTCGCGCAGATGGTCCATCAACGGCATGGCTGAGCCGTCGTGGCTTGCCTTGCGTTGCGACTTTGCGGGGTGTTCGGACTCCGCGGGTGCAGTCATCGCTGGACCTCGTTCAAAATGCCGGGGTCAGTGCCGGGTCGGTCAGC
>DATKIY010000254.1:0-4455 GCA_035543875.1 Actinomycetes bacterium
TCACGAGGTAGTGGTGCTGCATCGGCACGAGTGGGTGGTCGACGCCAACCATCCGTCCGACCTTGCGCGCCCACAGTCCGCCGGCGTTCACGATATGGGCGGCGGTGATGTCGCCCTGCTCAGTCTCAAGCCTCCACTCGCCACTCGGTAACTGCGTCAGCGAAAGCACTCGATTGTGCTGAACCACATCAGCACCACGTTTTCGCGCAGCACCCGCGTAAGCGTGCGTTGCACCGTGCGGGTCAAGGTTCCCCTCGTGCGGATCGAACAACCCGCCTTGAAGTCCGGCGGGATCGATGATCGGCACCATCGCTGCGGCCTCTTCCGGCGTCACCAGATAGGCCTCGGTGTCCATGGCGCGAAGCCATGCGAGCTCTGACTTCAACCACTCCCAACGTTCAGGGGTACCAGCAAGCTCGAGCCCGCCAGTGAGATGGAGACCCGTGCTTTGACCACTTTCCTTCTCGACTTCCGGATACAAGCTGATGGTGTATTTCTGCAGCGCAGCAATCGTGGTGTCGCTGTTGATGGCGTGAAAGCCGCCAGCAGCGTGCCAACTCGACCCAGCCGTAAGTTCTCCGCGCTCAATCAGCGCTACATCTGTCATGCCACGCAAGGTGAGGTGGTAGAGCACACTGCATCCGACGATCCCGCCGCCGATGACGACCACCTGGTACTGACTCTTCATGCGTTGCCCATCTGCGCGTGGGCTGCCACGTTGCGATGACGAGAGAAGTACGCCAATGGAACATCTACTCCCGTCCAGGTCCCATGCACCGTCACCGGGTCCGCGTCGTGGTCGTGTCCAGCCTCCACCGCGTTCACCAGAGTTGAGATCAAGACGCCGACAAACGGCGCAGCCTTGAACTGATGGCCACTGGTGCCGATGGCGACGTAGTACCCATCGAGCGAGGTGCGGTCGTAGATCGGAATCCAGTCGTCACTGACGTCATATGCACTAACGACGCCCGACTTTTGGCTGGGCACCTGAAGGTCGGGGAGCCGGCGAGCCAGCCGTAGGCTCTGGACTTCCCAGGTTTCGGCCGTGACAGCTGGCGCCGCATCGTCAGCGTTGTCAAGAAAAACGAGTGGATCGCATGGCGGCTCGAAATTTCCGACGATGATGGTTCCACCCGGGTGGGGTCGAAAGTAGGTGGCGAAGTCGGGATCGTGCACTCCTGTGCCACCATCGTCGAGTCGAAAGCCCGCGGGCGCGGGAACCGAAATTACTTCTTGTTCGACTGGTCGAGTTGAGGTCGAGAAGTCGTCGAGAACGCCGGCCATCGTGTTCAAAGTGACCGACCAAGGGCCAGCAGCGTTAACAACCACCGACGCGGTCAGCGCCTGGCCGTCGGCAAGCGTGACGCCCGAGACGCGTCCAGCTGTTCGTTCAACTCCGGCGACTTGTGCCCGCCAGTGGAATTTCGCGCCCGCTTGTTCAGCAGCATGCGCAAGGTTGTGCGCGGCCAACGTCGGGTCGTTCACGAAACCAGAGTCGTCTTGCACGAATCCGCCGAGTTCACCTGTCGGCTCGTCCCAAAAGTGTTCGTCTTCAACCCGACATGCCGGACCAAGCTTTGCTGGATCGAGTGCCGGGTAACGCTTTCGGATTGCGGCTGCGTCCAGCTCCTCAAAGGGAATACCGAGAGTCCGCATGTGCAACAAGGCCGTTTCACGATCCAGGAGGTCTCCGTCGAGGACCAACAGACCCGTCCTGACGAACTCAGCCATGCCTTCTGGGTCCACAGCACCGAGGTGCTTGTCCCAACTGTTCCAACGAGCTGCGGCCTCCCAGGCAAGTGCCGCCTCAGGCAGGCTGTCGTAGTTGAAGCGCACCATCGCCGACGAGGCGCTCGTCGATCCGCACCCGGGAGTCGCGCCCTTGTCCACAACTGTGACGTCCCAGCCGCTGCGGGCGAGTTCGAGCGAGATAGAGCAGCCAATGATTCCTGCACCAACGACGATCGCGGTGCGCCGATCAGAACTCACGCAAACTCCTCGAGGAGGACGCCATTGGTGGCCAATCAGTGAAAACCCCCGGCTGGCGATACCGGGGGTGTGTGATCACAATGCGATGGCTTTGTCAGGACTATCTCTTACCCGCGACTACGTTGGCTAGCACCACGAGGTGACTTTCGGTCACGCACCTATCGCTCGATAGCCACCACTTCAAACGACATGTCCAACAGCGATGCCGAGCAATGACCAACCAGGTCGAAGGTAGGGGAAGACGCCAGATGATGAAGACCACGCCGCGGGATGACGGCTACCGCATGCCTGCTGAGTTTGCCGAACACGAGTGCTGCGTCATTGCCTGGCCCTCGCGTGCATCGCTATGGGGTCCGCACCTTGAGGGGGCCAAGGGCGACTACGCCCAGGTAGTGCGAGCCGTCTCTGGATTCGAGCAAGTGTTGGTGGTGTGCAATCCCGGAGACGAGAGCGAGGTGCGCAAACACTGCGGCGAGACGAACGTCAAAGTCGAGGCGATTCCGATTGATGACTCGTGGACCCGTGACTCGGGACCAACGATCGTGCTTGATCGTCGGGGAAATCGTGCCGCTGTCGGTTTCACCTTCAACGGCTGGGGCGGCAAGTACAAGCCACACGACAAGGACGCTTCACTGTCCGCAGCAATCGCCACCGTCTTCGGGTTCCCGTTTTACGCCGCGCCGCTCTGCACGGAGGGTGGCGCCTTTTTTGCTGACGGTGAAGGCACGCTCTTCACCACCGTGGGTTCAGTGCTGAACGACAACCGCAACCCGGGCGCGACGAGAGCCAGCGTCGAAGGAGTATTCCGCAACTACCTGAACGTCGACAGCATCTACTGGCTGGAAGCCTTTCCGGATCGCGACACTGACGGGCACATCGACGGAATCGCACAGGTCGTCGCGGGCGGCCGCATTGCACTTCAGATCGTAGAAGACCCGGAGGATGAGCTGGCCGCATACTCCGCCGGCAATGTTGCAACCCTGACTGGGACGCCGGACGCACGCGAGCGCGCTATTGAGGTGCTGCCGGTCACACAGGTCGGGGAGTCGTTGGTCGATGGGGAGGTCTTTGAGATCCCTTATCTCAACTTCTATCTGCCCAACGGCGGTTTGATCGCTCCGGTCGGAGACCCTTCGAATGACGAGGAAGCACTTAACAGACTTTCGGAGATCTTTCCGGATCGCGCCGTCGTCGGCGTTCCCGGTGCGCTGTTGTCCTATGGCGGTGGCGGGCCGCACTGCATTACCCAGCAGATCCCGTCGGCGGCAAACCCGGGATAGTTCGGCCGTGACTTATCCAGGCAAACCCGGAAGTTGGAGCAGTTGGAACAGTGAGATACACAGCAGGAGTCCGCCGACTCCGATGAGTCCGTAGCGAACAGATCGCAATGGGAAGTGAGTACTGATTCCAACGAGAAACAGAACACTCGCTAGAAAGACAGTGATGCGCACGTAGTCGTCACTATTCGCGTCGGCCGCGACGGCTTTCTGGAACTCGGCTTTAGCAAGGGCGTCGTAGTGAGCAACAAGCTTGAGTTCAGGTGGTTGGTACTCGGGCATATACGTTGGGCCACGCGGTGCTTGTGGATTGTGCTCAGGATCTGTCGCTTGCCACGCGTCAAAAGCTACGAGAAACGCCGGTCGAAAGCGCTTCTTGGCTAATGCCATTGCCTGTTGGTCATCGACGACATAGGCGGCGAACCACGCCTCGAACGTTGAGAGGTCGAAGTTCTTTTCCTCTCGCGCGTCCAGATCTGCCCTCGAAGCTTCGGTTGTGGCCTCCTGCGTTTCAGCCAGTCCTAATGAAGACTCGCCGTCCCAGGCCGCCGCTGAATACCCCGACCAGGCAACCGTCAATGTGACGACCGACAGCAATACCGCCTCAACAATCGAAACCCACCGGTCATGTGCACGATGCTCGACGTGAACTGGAGCCTCAGCTGTGACCTGCGTGGATGGAGATTCGTCGCTCATAGGAAGGACTCCTGAATCCAGCCGACGGCCGTCAGCGAGGCGCCAACACTAGAAGGCAGCACACCGTACCGCTCCCCTTTTTTTGGGGGGGAACGTCACGTTCACCCCCTTCTATCGGGGTCGATCAACTAGCCACGACGACTCATGCCCCGTCTATATCTCCAAGCTTGGCGTGAGATGCGTCCGGTCCGAATCGCTAGTCGGTCAGACAATGAGGTCGTGCCGGCATCCGGTGGCATCGTGAGCCATGTTGACCAATGTCTGCGCCAAAATCCTCGAAGTGAAAAAGTCAAATGATCCCTGAGCCGTAGAGAACGTCACGATTCGACGGTTTATGGCTTGGTAGAATTTAAACCCGGTGGCTTGGACCATCGACCAGTTCGCAATGAACACTGCCTCTGGGTCGGCGTCGTCCCAATGGGCAATCATCTTCTGGGTAAGGAAGAGTCTTCCCTCGCCACTTTTGTGACGTCGAGGTCCGCCCGTAAGATTT
>DATKIY010000255.1:0-6708 GCA_035543875.1 Actinomycetes bacterium
GGACTCTGGTGGCAAGCACCCAGTCGGACTGGCGGGGCCAGTCCGTAACGGCGGCCCACACGCGCGAAGGTGGGCTGTCTATGACGACGTCGACAGCCAAGGTCGACAGCTGGCTCATCGGGTCGTGCGGCCCGGGTCCCCACCTTGCAGCTGTCGGATCTGTGCGTCACGGGTTGCCAACTCCACGGACAGCCGATCGAGGAGTCGATCAACCTCCGACATTCGGTACCCACGCAGCGCCAAAGGCAGACGAAGCGTTTCGACGTCTGACGCGACCAGCGCACGATCCTCGGGGAGGTCGACAATGACATCGTCCAACTCATCCTCAGCCAGGCCATCGCCGCGCCCTAAGGCAAGCAACACCACGCCAAGCAAGACCGCAGAGACAACGAAGATCCATACGATCCACACGTGAACCACCTCTTCTGTCCGCTTGCCAGAACCAGCCCGTGATGATGGTGCCACGATCACACCACTGTCGCAGTCCAGCCACCCCACAGGAATGACCTATGTCCCTTCGCCTCCGACACCGCACGATCGAGCCGGACGAACCCCTTGTCATGGCCATCGTCAATCGAACCCCCGACTCGTTCTATGACAAAGGAGCAAACTTCACCGAAGACAAAGCCCTCGAGGCGGTGAACCGAGCCATCGACGATGGAGCTGACATCATCGACATCGGTGGAGTCAAAGCTGGGCCAGGTGATGAAGTTGACGCTGCAGAGGAGATCCGCCGCACAGCCCAATTCGTGAGTGACATTCGCGCAGCCCACGACGACATCATCATCAGCGTCGACACTTGGCGCAGTGAAGTCGCCGAGGCGGCCTGTCTGGCGGGGGCCGACCTCGTCAACGACGCCTGGGGTGGTCATGACCCGGACCTGGCGGCCGTGGCCGCTTCCCACCAGGTGGGATTGGTGTGTACACACACTGGAGGGGCAGCTCCCCGAACTCGACCGCACAGGGTCACTTACGAAGATGTCGTCGCAGACGTTGTCACCTTCATCAATCAGGAGGTCGACCGTGTCATCACCGCTGGTGTTTCTCGCGACCAAATCCTGGTTGACCCAGGTCACGACTTCGGGAAGAACACCCGCCACTCGTTGACGGTTACGCGTCGCCTCGACGAACTCGTCGCGCTGGGCTGGCCGGTGCTGGTCTCGTTGTCCAACAAAGACTTCGTCGGCGAGAGTATCGACCGACCGGTCGACGATCGCCTGATCGGGACGTTGGCGGCGACCGCGGTTAGTGCGTGGCTGGGAGCGCAGGTTTTTCGGGTGCATCAACCATCTGAGACGCGACAAGTCGTTGCGATGGTTGCGGCGATTCGTGGACATGCTCCACCCGCCGTCGCACGTCGCGGGCTGGCTTAGGCGTCCGAGAAAACACAAACCAAGTAGCAGCCAGGACCACGCTTGGGATTTGCCACAGAGCAATGGACAAGCCGACCGTGGTGGAGTCAGCCAGCTGACCAGCCAGGACTGCTACGGATGCTTGGCCACCCATCAACCCCACCTGGGCCAACGCAAAGACCGGAGCGCGAACAGCTGGCCCCATCTCTCGAACCGCGACCACGTAAGTCAAGGCCCCCGGAGCGCTGACAACGCCCAGCCCCAGATAACCCGCGAAACCCGACAGCAGGTTCGGGGCCATCACGAAAGAAAGGATGGCAACGGAGCCGCCGACGAACATCGTCAGCTCGGCAACTCGCAGCAAGTCCCGGCTCGCGAGGTGTCGAGGTAGCACCAAGCCGAGGAGAGCCGCCATTGCTGCCGATGACGCCGCTAGCGGTCCGGCAAGTCCCCCATGCGAGATCTCGGAACCGTAAACCACGACCAGGGCTTCGCCGGCCATGATCGTGCTTGCACCGACAATCGACAACAACACCGCTCGTCGCAGGACCACCTGGCCGCGCAACGCAACCACGCCCGCCTTCACCAGCCGATGCGCTGACTCGCCCGTGTCTGCAAGCGGGGGTAGGTACGGAACGCCAATCAGAAGCAGTCCCGAAAACAAGAACGACGTTGCATTCAACACAATCGCCGCGTGGAAGCCAGCGAACGCCAGCGCCGCACCACCAATCAAAAATCCAACCATGATGGCGGCCTGCTGAGTCGACTGGAACAACACAAGCGCGTCGTCGCGTGTTTCAGAGTCCGGTGCGTATTCAGGAACGGCCGCAGCGCGGGTTGCTTCGTATACCGACGTTGGCACTGACGCCAAGAAGACGAGCAGAAGTAGCGCAGCGGGCGGCAGCGGCAACAAGAGCATCAAGATGATGGCAGCGCGTAAGAAGTCAGCGCCAACGAGCAAGGTGCGCGGTGGGATGTGCGAGCAAAGTCCGACCAGCCACGGGGCAAACAGGTACGGCAGGTAGAGAGCAGCCAAACTGGTTGACGCCAACAAAGCCGAGTTCGTCTGCGAGTACAGCAGCGCTGCGATGCCAAGCAAACCGATCCAGTCACCGATCTCGCTGAGCATCTGCGAGATCCAAAACCGCCGGAGTGCTGGGTGTTGTCCGACAGCGCCGGCCTGACGCAACCGGGTCAGCGCAGCCATTTCGGACGTCCGACGATGGCGGCCTGACCTCGGCGCACGCCTACGCCGAGCCGTCGGCTGCTTGGGGCCGGTCGCGCTCACTCGTGCGTTATCGGCATGAGCCGAAGGGGCCTGGAGTAGTGGCTAGATGCCCATCAGGGGCTTTCCGGCAGCCTTGCGCTCTGCCGCTTCCTTGGAGTGCAAAGCGTCCAATTCGTCCTTTCGCAGGGCCTCTCGATCGACGTCAGTCAGCTTGATCAACTCGATCGCCTCGTCAACGTCGTCGGCGACCTGGAGTAGCTGAAGATCTTGTGGAGACGCCATCCCGTTAGCGATCACCGTGTCGGTGATCCAGTCGAGCAGCCCACCCCAGTAGGCCGACCCCAGCAAGACAATCGGGAACGCCGTGACCTTCTGGGTCTGGACCAAGGTCAGCGCCTCGAACAGCTCATCGAGCGTGCCAAACCCGCCAGGAAGGACCACGAACCCCCTCGCGTACTTCACGAACATCGTCTTCCTGGCGAAGAAGTAACGAAAGTTGACCCCGATGTCCACCCAGGGGTTGAGCCCCTGCTCAAACGGCAGCTCGATTCCGAGGCCAACAGAGACTCCTCCGGCCTCGCAGGCACCCTTGTTGGCCGCCTCCATGATTCCTGGCCCGCCACCCGTGATGACCGCGTATCCGGCCCGCGACAAGGCGCTGCCCAACGCGACGGCTTGCTCGTACTCTGGCGCGTCCCTGGCCGCTCTCGCGCTGCCGAACACGCTCACCGCTGGCCCGAGCTCGGCCAAGGTCCCGAACCCCTCCACGAACTCCGACTGGATGCGCAACACCCGCCAGGGGTCGGTGTGGACCCAGTCTGAGGGTCCTCGCGAGTCCAACAACCGCTGGTCCGTGGTGCTCCGCTGTACCTGAGATCGCCGCAGCACAACCGGACCACGCAGCTTCTCGAGGGGATCTCCCGAAGTCGTCATACCTCGAGGCTAGTGCGGGAATGTTCACAAGCGGTGCCTGGTTAGACTTGTTATTGAGAGTTCAAATACTGTAGATTGAATAACTGAGAGATCAAAGACTTCCCATCCAACAGGTTCAACGTCCAGATCACCCGCCCACGGAACACAGAGGAAACCTCATGACCACCACCACGATCGAGACCACACTGAACCAAACCACTGGCACCTGGGCCATCGACCCAAGTCACACCAGGCTGGGCTTTTCTGCCAAGCACGCGATGGTGACCACAGTGCGCGGTCAGTTCAACGACTTTGAAGGTTCACTCACACTCGACGGGAGCCACCCTGCCGGTTCCGCAGCGGCGCTCCGCGTCCAGACAGCCAGTTTCAGTACGGGAAATGAAGATCGCGACAACCACGTACGCGGCGGCGACTTCCTCGACGTCGAGGCCTACCCGGAAATGACGTTTGCCAGCACCGGCATCCGCCACCTTCGTGACGATGCGTTCGTTGTCGATGGCGACCTAACGATCCGTGGCGAGACACGTCCGGTCGAGCTGAAGGTTGAGCTCGAAGGCGTCAGCAAGGACCCATTCGGTAACGACCGAATCGGCTTCTCGGGCGAGACGGTCATCAGCCGCAAAGACTTTGGATTGACCTGGAACGTCGCGCTGGAGGCTGGCGGCGTTCTCGTCAGCGACAAGGTCAAGATCACACTCGACGTGTCTGCGGTCAAGCAGGCTTAAGTCAGACCCGCGTCAAGGCGGAGCACCCATGCGGTGTTCCGCCTTGACGCATCGGTCCGGGTCATTGGTCGGTGGCTAGCCAGCTGGACAGCCGGGCCTCACACTGAAGAATCTGCTGCGCGGACACCCACTCCCCTTGCGTATGAGCCACGTGGGGATCACCTGGGCCATAGTTCACAGCGGGGATCCCGAGGCTGCTGAACAGAGCGACATCGGTCCACCCGAACTTGGCTCGTGGCTCACCCCCAACAGCGGTCACGAACGTCGCCACCGTTGGATCGTCAAGTCCTGGACGAGCGCCGGGAGCCGAATCGGTAACTGTCACCTGAAACCCGTCAAATACTTCGCGCAGGTGAAGCTCGGCCTGCTTTTCGCTGCGGTCCGGCGCAAATCGGTAGTTCACGGTGACTACACACGCATCGGGTAGCACGTTCCCGGCAACTCCCCCTCGGATACCCACCGCGTTGAGTCCCTCTCGATACTGCAAACCGTCGACAGTAGGCCGGCGTGGTTGGTAGTCGCGCAGCCGATCAATCACGACACCTGCAGCATGGATGGCGTTCTCACCCATCCAGGAACGCGCACTGTGTGCGCGCGCACCGGGAACTGTGACATCAATTCGCATGGTTCCCTGACAGCCGCCTTCTATGACGGCGTCCGTTGGTTCCAACAGCACGGCGAAGTCGGCGGCCAACAGTTCCGGTTGCGTTCGGCGAAGTCGAAGCAGCCCATTTCGCTCGGCTTCTACTTCCTCACCGTCGTAGAAGACATACGTCAGGTCATTCTTGGGGTTCGAAATTCCCGCCGCCAGGCGCAACATCACGGCAACTCCACTCTTCATGTCGGCTGAGCCAAGCCCGAAGATGGTGTCACCAACCCGACGTGATGGATGATTTTCGGCTGGCGGCACGGTGTCCAGATGACCGGCTAGTGCAACCCGTTGGGGGCGGTTTTGTTGGGTCCGAGCAACTACGGCGTCCGCGTTGCGCTCCACGACTAGGTGAGGGATCGACTTCAAGGCTGCCTCAACCGCATCGGCTAGCTTCGTTTCGTGTCCACTTTCTGAGTACACGTCAACAAGATCGGCGGTTAACGCCGCGGCGTCCTGGGTCAAATCGAGCATGGTCACGTCGGTAACGTAGCGGCGTGACCGCCGATCCTGCTCCACCGCCCACACCTCGCACCGCATATGGCGTTGGGCTAGCCACAACGGCCTTGCCCGACGAGCGGGTTCTCGACGTTCGGTTCTCGCGCTTGGGGCTGCAGTGGGACGCCTCCCTCATGCAGCGACTCGGCGCGGCGGGTCCCGGGACTTTCGATATCCCAATTGATCAAGCGGTCGAAGTGCTTGGCGTCCCTCTCACCGCAAACCATGGGCTCGACCCGCGACGAGGGGTGCACCGACGACTAGTGGCGGTTTACCTGGCGAACCTTGACGAACAACCCGTTGACGCCTACGACGTTTACCTGCGTTTGCATCTACTCTCTCACCGGCTCGCTACGCCGCGGTCAATCAGCATGGACGGCGTGTTTGGCCTACTCAACAATGTGGTCTGGACGAACTTTGGGCCATGTCCCGTTGACGAATTTGAAAAGACCCGGCTGCGCCTTGAGGAACAAGGCCACGTGACGGTGTTCGGTGTCGACAAGTTTCCCCGGATGGTGGACTACGTCGTCCCCACTGGAGTCAGAATCGCCGAGGCCGATCGTGTTCGGCTGGGGGCACACCTGGCCGAGGGAACCACCGTCATGCATGAGGGCTTCGTCAACTTCAATGCAGGAACGCTCGGGTCATCCATGATCGAAGGACGAATCAGCGCTGGCGTCGTCGTTGATGACGGCTCCGACGTCGGTGGCGGTGCGTCCATCATGGGGACCTTGTCCGGTGGTGGCACACAAGTCATCAGCATCGGAAAGCGTTGCTTGATTGGCGCCAACGCTGGCGTTGGAATTTCACTGGGAGACGATTGTGTGGTCGAAGCTGGCCTCTACGTGACAGCTGGCACCAAGGTCACGATGCCGGACGCCACCGTCGCTAAGGCTCGTGACCTCTCGGGGCAGTCGAATTTGTTGTTTCGACGCAACTCAGTCTCGGGAGCGGTGGAAGTCGTTACACGCAGCGGTTCATGGGGTGGCCTGAATACCACGTTGCACGTCAACGACTGACAGTGAAAAGAAACTGGTGGCTTGGCGGCCTCGCCATCGCCCTGCCCTTCGTTCTCCTTGGCGCCGGCATCGTGTGGTGGTTGGGGGGAGTCGGTACGCTTGTCGGTCGCGAACAGTGCGAGGCGACATCGAGGTCGGGATCCGTTTCGCTTGACCCAGAGCAGGCCGAGCAGGCGGCCACCATCTCGGCCGTGGCCATCAAACGTGGCTTGCCCATGCGCGCACTGACGGTCGGACAAGCGACGGCACTGCAGGAATCGAAACTTCACAACGTCGAGAGTGGCGACCACGACAGCGCCGGGTT
>DATKIY010000256.1:0-2790 GCA_035543875.1 Actinomycetes bacterium
GGTAGCGATAGGGCAGCGACGAGCTGCCGGAACTGTGGATCGCTTGCGTCCACAGTGACGGACTGCGCCTGATGTATGACGATTGGCAGAGTGTCGCCAGTGCTCACAGGGCAGACGAGGATTTGTGTTATATCAGCGGGAGCTACCGGTCGCAGGGGTCCATCCGTAGTGAGTGCGTCGTCGCACTGAAAATGCTCCTGCCCGATCCCGACCAGGCCCGCTGATTCAGCTACCTGGATGGGAGTGCAGAAGTTCTCTTTCGCGTTTGCGGTGCAAATCCGATAGTCGCCGGCTACTGCTGTGTCCGGGATCATTACGACATCGGGACCGTCTCCGCCGACCGCAATATCTTCGACCGCAAACGGGTCACCTGTTTCGTCCGTTCCGTTCGCCTCCCACGAGGGTGGGACCTTGAAAGGGCCGGCGACGAAATGCGGACCGCTGGTTTCCCAGGTAGCCGGTCGCAGGTAATCGACTGGAACCCACGTGTCTCCGACGGCGGCTTGGAGGCTGAAAGCAAGGCCGCGAAGAGTTTCCTCGGGGAACTGCAGGGAGACATATTCGCCTGGGAGCGCGGTGTGCGGTTGCGGGACCATCAGGTCGGGGCGCATCGTGGAATCAGTGTCGGGTTGACCGCCGATGAGATTATTGCCGTCGTCACCTCCCGAGGAGTGGTCTGGCAGCACCGCAAACACGAGCACGATGATCGCAGCTACCGATGCTGCCGCGGCGAGAACTGGCCAGCCGGACATCCAATGACGGTTGGGCGTTTGCGACGAGGGCTGGTCGCGGAAGGCGTCAAGAGACGGCGGGGGACCAGTCGAGATGTCTGCGGCGTCGCGTTGCAGAAGTTCTCGTAGCTGCGTTTCGTTCATGTCATTGCTCCTACGACTGCAACAGTTCGTTGAGTGTGGTGTCGAGCGACAGTTGCTCGAGCGCCCGCGCCGTTCGGCTTTTGACGGTTCCAGTGGCAACGCCCAGAACCTCGGCCGTTTGTTGCTCGGAGAGATCGGCGAAGAAGCGCAGGACGAGAACCGCGCGGTGGTCGATGCTGAGCTTTGCTAGTGCCTGCTGAACCGCGCTTCTGGTTGCGACGACGCTGGCCGGATCGTCCGCTGATCTAACTTCGGGAAGCTCCTCAACGGGAACCTCGCCCCACCACCGTCGTTTGCGACTCTTGGCAAGAGTGTTGATGAGGATTCGAAAGACATACGCATCGCGGTCCCGTGCTTGCTCGACCTTCGACCAAGCCTGGTAGCACCGGGTCAAAGTGCTTTGAGCCAAATCTTGCGCCTCGGGTTCTGAGCACCCCAGTAGTACACCTGAGCGAACCAACTGGCCCCACCGAGCGTCGACAAACCGCACGAAGGCGTCATCGTCACTCACGTCGTCAGTCAAGCCGTTGCCCCTCTCAGCAGCCCGTGCACTCAATAGACCCCTTGGAAGGCAAGTTTGGTTCCACGGGGTCACCGACACATGTCGGCAGGGCGCTCACTGGCCCTTGGTTCGACGAGCGGGAGGCTCTCAGTCGTTGGGAGGTTAGTGCTGATCTACCCGAATCCACAGCCCGACGTCCGTTGGCTCCATCGTCTCGGAGACGACCTCTAGCAGGTCGTCGGCAACCGTATCTGGATCAACTACCTGGCGAAGTTGCGAGGCGAACATCTCAACGGTTTGGACGGAGTTGTAGCGCGCCCGGTTGAAGCGCCGATCCACAGCAGACTGGACGCGGTGGAGCAATGGCCGGAACGTGGCCGCCGCTGCCAGCGTCGCAGCGGCTACGGCAAGAGAGGATGAATCAGGAACAAGGCGGCCGAGCAGGGTGACGACGATCCCGTAAGTGGCCACGAGCAGGCCGGTCACGATCGCGTACGAGGTGGTGCGTGAGATGACCCGGTCGATGTCGTAAAGCCGATACTTCAGCACCGCTACACCGATGGACAGCGGGATCAAGGCAAACGACAACAGCGCCACGTTCTGCAGCGCTTGCAGTGCGGGGGGCGCATCTTTCCCCCAAGGTGAGCTCAGCGAAAGCAGCAGTGTGACGGTGTAGACCACTCCGACCGTCGCAGCCGCCCAAGCAATCCAACGGATCTGCTGGCGTTCGACCGGGCTGGCGCGGCGGAATCGAATGACGAACGATGCCACGCTCACGCCAATGGCGATTGGAAGAAGCATGATCAGGATCGCGCCTACGTGTACCCACGAGATGTAGAACGAATTGGTTAGTCCGTCCTCGGTGATGGGGTCAGAAGTTGTCACGACAAACGCTAGAAGGCCGAGGTAGACGATCGTCGCTGTGGAAAACCAGCGCCAACGAGGTGAAGGAAGCTCACCGTTGGGGAAACGCAGCAACAGTTGAGTTCCCATCAGGCCGAGCGGTATCACCCACCCGCCTTCAAAGGGCGTAACGAACGCCGTCGACCACGCCGTGCCGATGATGAGCAACAGCCACGCCTCGGAGTTGTTCGGCTGCTTGATGACCAGAAGTCCGCCCACAACGATGAAGCAGGCCAGCAGTGCGATGCCTGCTATGTCGCCAAAACTCCGCGCGAACGCCAGGTTGACGCCGATCACGGCACAGTTCGCCGCGATCAGCACCCATGCCACGGCAATGCGGGGGCGCACTCGGCACTCATCTCATCTCGTCACGGTTGGGGCTGCCTGGTTGGCCCGGATTTCCCCGTGATGTCAGTCCGATCATGCTCCGTCGGCGTTCCGGGATCGTTACGAACAGCCCTATTCACCGAAATCCACCAGTTTTGGGTCAAGTTTGGACGACAGGTGACA
>DATKIY010000257.1:0-8885 GCA_035543875.1 Actinomycetes bacterium
GATCGTCACCGCCAATGCAATGGGTTTAAGTCGCGATCCATGACATGTGGCACAAGGAATCTGGCGCATGTAGCCCTCAAAGCGCTCGCGCGATGTGTCGGTCTCGGCTTCGCCATGCCGACGCTGAACGTAGGGGATGACGCCCTCAAACGACGTGTAGTAGGACCGCTGACGCCCGTATCGGTTCTTGTAGCGCACATGAATCTCGTCGTCGACGCCCTCCAGCACTGCTCGGCGCACCTTGACCGGCAACTTCGCAAACGGCTTGTCGATGTCGAACTTCATCGTGTCGGCCAACGACTTGAGCAACCGTCCGAAGTACTCGGTGGTGTGCGCTCCTGACCAAGGAGCCACGGCGCCTTCGGCCAACGACATCGAAGGGTCAGGGACAACCAGCTCCGGGTCGACCTCCATGCGTGTGCCCAGTCCGTGGCAGTCGGGGCAAGCGCCGTATGGGGAGTTGAAGGAGAACGAGCGAGGCTCAAGCTCCTCGAACGACAGGCCGTCGTCCATGCACGCGAGGTGCTCAGAGAACGTGCGTTCTCGGGCGGGGTCGTTGTCGGCAAGGTCGACGAAGTCGAGGACGACGATGCCGCTGCCCAGGCCGAGTGCCGTTTCGACCGAGTCAGTGAGACGTTGCTTCGCGCTGCGCTTGACTGCGAGTCGATCGACAACGACTTCAATCGTGTGCTTTTGCTGTTTGTTGAGCTTGGGTACCTCGGCCAACGCATGAACCGTGCCGTCGACCCGAACGCGGGCGTATCCCTGTCCCTGGAGCTGGCGGAACAGGTCGAGATATTCGCCCTTGCGACCACGGATCACAGGCGCAAGCACTTGGAACCTGGTGCCTTCGTCGAGAGCAAGCAGCTGGTCGACGATCTGCTGTGGGGTCTGGCGTGCGATTGGCTTGCCGCACACCGGGCAGTGGGGGTGACCAATACGGGCATAGAGCAGGCGGAGGTAGTCGTAGACCTCAGTGATGGTGCCCACCGTCGAGCGCGGGTTACGAGAGGTCGACTTCTGGTCGATGGAGACCGCCGGGGAAAGTCCCTCGATGAAGTCGACGTCGGGTTTGTCCATCTGTCCCAGAAACTGCCTGGCATAGGCGGAAAGGCTCTCGACGTAGCGGCGCTGACCTTCCGCGAAGATCGTGTCGAACGCCAGGCTGGACTTGCCGGAGCCGGACAGACCAGTGAAAACGATCAACGAGTTTCGGGGCAGATCGAGCGAGACGTCCTTGAGGTTGTGCTCGCGCGCTCCTCGGACGACAAGACGGTCTGCCACGAATGTTCCTTCTGCTGGTGGGAAGCTTGATCGGGATGGACGACTGGTCGGTTGAAGGGTAACCGCGACGTCCGACACTTACTTCCCGACGTACTACGGTCGGTGAGTGACCGCGACACCAGCCACCCATCGGACCGAGCTTGCGGCCGCAGAAGCCCGCGTGTTGGCGTCGCTTGATCAGTCAGCCAGCTGGGCGGACCAGCCGTCCGGACTGCCCGGCTGGTCCCGTCGGCACGTCGCGGCCCATCTGCTCGGAAACGCCGAAGGAATGCTGAACTTGGTCCAATGGGCCAGTACAGGGGTTCGGACTCCCATGTACGCATCGCCCGAGGTTCGCAAAGCGGACATCGAGGAACGGGCGCAATGGCCGTTCGAAAAGATCCGGGACACCCTCGCCGACCTGTCAACACAGTTGGCGGTTGGCTGCGACGGTCTTGTCGAACCACTGGCGGAACATGATCTTGTGCTCGGTTCAGGAGCAGCCATCGAAGCTTGGGAGATTCCCATGATGCGAACCCGTGAGGTGGAGATCCACCACGTTGATCTCGCGGCTGACTACTCCCCCGACGACTGGACGCCAACCTTCTCGCTCCGCACCATGAACCAAGTCGTAGGAGCGTTTGCCGCGCGGGGTGGCTTGCCGGTGGCCGAACTGCGTGCCAACGACACCGGACGCGTGTGGTCCTTCGACAACTCCAGCGCACCTAGCGCCTGGCTCGAAGGTGCTGAGTGCCAGCTGCTCGCGTGGCTGATCGGGCGCCCTCACACGTCCATCAGCTACCGGGCGGCGCCTGGCCAATCACCGGGCACGCCTCCGCCTGCACCGGTCTGGGTTTAGTGTCGGCTTACCGCTGAGATGAAGGGACCACCATGACGTACTCCGGCGATGTGAAGGTGGGCGGCGACGCCCAGGTCAGGGAGCTTCCCAAAGTTATTGTCAGCAAGCTCGCGGTCGGGCCGTACGAGAACAACGTGTATCTCTTGCGCTGCCGTCGTACCGGATCACAGTTGTTGATCGACGCTGCGGACGAGGACCGCCGGATCCGGGACCTCATTGGACCTGATGGCATCACCGGAGTGGTCACGACACACCGGCACCCGGACCACTGGCAAGCCTTGAACACCATTGCCGATCGCACTGGCGCTCTGACGTACGCGCACCGACTTGATGCGCCAGAAATCCCGGTCGAGACCGACATCATTCTTGATGACGGCGACACGGTTTCTGTTGGCGAGGTCGATCTCCACGTGATCCATCTTCGCGGTCACACGCCTGGCAGCATCGCGCTGGTTTACGACGACCCAGATGGCCATCCGCACGTGTTCACCGGAGACTCGTTATTCCCCGGTGGCGTCGGGAAAAGCACACCAGAGACGTTCCCGCAGCTCATCGACGACGTCGAGCAGCGGCTGTTCGACAAGTTGCCAGACGAAACGTGGGTGTACCCGGGACACGGGGCCGACACCACGCTCGGGGCTGAACGACCGCAACTCGGCGATTGGCGCGAACGCGGCTGGTAACCCGCGACGAGGTTCGACGGGCAGCTACGAATGTCCGGCCTCGGGATAGAACAGCCCACCCTCTAACGCCTTAACTAGTGGCCACGCACCGTCAGAGGTGTTGGACAGAACGATAAAGCCCGTACCCGATACCGGATCATGGTCGCTGCGGAAGGAGACGCCCGCATCACAGCCCTCTATGGCCATCACGTCCGCCTGAGGTAGCAACCGAATGCCTAGCCCGAAACGCTCACCGGCACTGCCATCAGTGCTGCGCGGCCGAGTCATGTTCGATACCCACTCGTGGGGGACGATCTCGGCCGAAACAAGCGCGACCCAGAACCGATGCATGTCCTCCAGCGTGGTGTAGCAACCTCCGTCTCCGTTCCCCCGAACCGGAAGATGCAGCACATTCGTACGTAGACCGGTTCGGTCGAGGTAGCCGAGCGCTGCGTCTGTTGGTTCGTCCGACCGCAGGAAGCCGGTGGCTGTCATGTTTGCCTTGTCGAAAACAACTTCCTGGACGAGGTCGTGATAAGGCGTCCTGCTTGCTCGCTCCGCAATCAGCGCCAGAACAACGAATCCGCCGTTGCAGTAAACAAAGTCTGTTCCCGGCTCGAACTTCTGTGGGAACCCGTCAAGAACCTTGAGGAAGTCTTCTGTCCTTTCCAGCTCCTGTACCGGCACTGGCATCACATACTCGGTCGTGTCCGAGTGCACCTCTTCATCAAGGTAGTCACCAATGCCGGAACGATGGCTCAGCAGCTGCTCGAGTGTGACTCGATCGTCTATCAGCGGGAGATCGCTACCCAGCACTGAGCGGGCCGTCGTATCGAGGGCGAGGATGCCATCGGCAATCAGGCTCACGATTGTCAGAGCCGTAAAGACCTTGGAGCCACTGGCCATGGCAAAGCGAGCGTCGGTAAGACAAGGAAGCTTCATCCCCCTATGCGCAAAGCCCCACGCCTGCGCCCAGTCCTCGCCATCCATGTCGACCCGGACTACGCCAGAAAACGCTGTGCGCTTCGCCAGGTCGTCTATTTCGCTCTGAAGATCGGCCACGGCTCAGCATCTTGCCAGTTGGCCAACGACCGTGCCCCTGCATTTTTTCGGCAGCTCGGCGATTAGCGCGAGTAGCGGCTGGTAACTGGTGACATCACTCCTACTGCCAGTGACTCAAGTCTTGCCCCAGCCATTGACTCAGTTCCGCGTTCATGGCTGCAAAGTGCTCACGTAGACGCTGGCGGGTTGAGTCGGACATCGGTGGATACCGGCCCGAAGGAAGCTCACCCCGGTCACGCTGCTTTCGCTCGCGGGCTTCACCTTGGCGCGAGGACTCCCCGCCGCCAAAGGTGTTCGACGTGGCCACCTCAATACGTGCCGCTGGCGCGTCATCCACGCCAAGGAAGTTGAACACCGATGCCAAGGAAGTTTTCGGCTCGGACGTCAGCCGATCCATCAGCAGGACCAGAAGATTCTCACGTCCGAGCGACTCCCCGATCGGACGAGGTAGGAGAAACCTGGTGGCTTACCGTCATCGCTTCTGGCCAGCCGGCGAGGTTCGCGCTCAAGCGCAGCTTCGAAGTTCGGTGACTTCTCAGGTCCTTTCTCCCTGGCGTGCCAGTAGTGCGAGTAAGCCCGGTCGATGGGGTTGCGCAGAATGCAGATCACCTTGAGCCCTAGCAGCGTGGTGAGCATGCGGCGCCGCGCCGTCGGGTTGTACATGTAGAACGGAGTGGACTCGCCTTGATGCGCCACGCGCATACCCGGCTCGAAGCAGGAGGTGTACCAGTCCAAGCCCCGGTCGTAGTAGCGATCGAAGAAGTGAAGCTCCTTCGGCTTCGACATGTAGATGTCCGGGTGCTGGTCCATCATGTCGCGAAGCGACGTGGTCCCCGGACTTCTGCGCGCCAGCGATGATCACGGTGGGCGTGGTCATGCCGAGCCAGCCTGTCGGCGGGTGTGCAGCAAACTTGTCACAGTGGTGACGGCCAGAACCGCAACGATGACTCCCAAGCTGATCGTGACCGGAATCTCCGGCGCCCACTCCACCGGCTCACCTCCGTTGATGAAGGGCAGCGTATTGGTATGGAGGGCTTCAAAGATCAGCTTTACGCCGATGAAGCCGAGGATGACCGCCAGTCCAATGCTGAGGAACACCAGTCGATCGAGCAGCCCACCCAACAGGAAGTACAGCTGGCGCAGGCCCATCAGTGCGAAAGCGTTGGCTGTGAAGACCAGGTACGGCTCCTGGGTAAGACCAAAGATGGCGGGAATCGAATCCAGCGCAAAGAGCAGGTCGGTGGTGCCAATCGCCACCATCACAATCAGCATCGGCGTGAACAATCGTCGGCCATCGATCACGGTGCGGAAGCGGTTACCGTCGTAGTCGTCGGTGGTCGACAGCGACTTCTTCACCCAGCCGATGATGGCGTTTTCTCGAAACTCCTCCGACTCTTCCGCCGAGTGAGTGGCAAGCGTGTATGCGGTGTACACCAAGAACGCGCCGAACACGTAGAACACCCAGGAGAAGCGCGCGATGGCCGCAGCGCCTATTGCTATGAAACCGGCCCGCATCACCAGCGCGATGGCGATTCCAACCAGCAGGACAAACTGCTGGTTTTCTTTGGGAACCCGAAAGCGGGACATGATGATGACGAAGACAAACAAGTTGTCCACGCTGAGCGAGTACTCAGTCAGCCATCCGGCATAGAACTGGCCGGCAAAATCGCCGCCGTAGTCGGCTGCGATGTAGAGCCCAAACAGGACAGCCAAACTGACGTAGAGCGCCGTCCAGAGGCCGGCTTCTTTCATCGAAACGGCATGTGGCCGACGAGCCGCAACCACGAAATCGAACGCAAAGACCGAAAGAAGCGCTGCGAGCGTGACGATCCAGACCCCAGCGTCGATCTGCACACCGCCACCCTTTCATGGCGGCAGGCTGGGTTAGCGGACCCCCGCCTCGTGCATCCCCCGCAGCTCCTTCTTCAGCTCTTGGATCTCGTCACGCAACCGCGCGGCAAGTTCGAACTGCAAGTCGGCTGCTGCGGCTTGCATCTGGTCGTTGAGCTGTTGAATCAGGTCGGCTAGGTCGCTGCTGGGCAGCCCAGCCAACTCGCCGGCGTGGCGTCCGGCCTCGCCAGCTTTGGACGACAGGCCAGGCACCGGAGCCTTGCCACGGGACTGCTGCCTGCCTGAACCGCCGAGTAGTTCCTCGGTGTCGGCGTACTCGCGTGCGAGCATCTCGGTGATATCGGCAATGCGCTTACGCAGCGGAGTCGGGTCGATTCCGTGTGCCTCGTTGTACGCGACCTGTTTGCTCCGACGCCGGTTGGTCTCGTCGATCGCCTGCTGCATGGACCGGGTGGTGGTGTCGGCGTACATGTGAACCTCGCCTGACACATTTCGGGCGGCCCGACCAATGGTCTGAATCAATGATGTGGCGGAGCGGAGGAAACCCTCCTTGTCTGCATCAAGGATCGAGACCAGCGAGACTTCTGGCAGGTCCAGCCCCTCGCGCAACAGGTTGATCCCCACCAGGACGTCGTACTCCCCCATGCGCAGCTCGCGGAGCAGCTCGACCCGACGGAGCGTGTCGACTTCTGAGTGCAGGTAGCGCACCCGAATGCCCAGCTCCAGCAAGTAGTCGGTGAGGTCTTCAGACATCTTCTTGGTCAGCGTGGTGACCAGGACGCGTTCACCTTTTTCGGCGCGCTCTCGGATTTCGTGTACGAGGTCGTCAATCTGGCCCTTGGTCGGCTTCAGCACGACCTGTGGGTCGACCAAACCGGTCGGCCGGATGATTTGTTCGACAAAACCGTCTCCCTTGCCGAGCTCGTAGCTACCGGGAGTGGCCGACAGGTACACCGTCTGCCCGATTCGGTCGACGAACTCCTCGAACCGCAACGGTCGGTTGTCCATGGCGCTGGGTAGGCGGAAACCGTGGTCGACCAAAGTGCGCTTACGCGACATGTCACCTTCGAACATGGCGCCGATCTGCGGAACCGTGACGTGTGACTCGTCGATGACCAGCAAGAAGTCTTCGGGGAAATAGTCGAGCAGACAGTTCGGCGCCGTTCCTGCGCCACGTCCGTCGATGTGCCGAGAGTAGTTCTCAATCCCCGCGCACGACCCGACCTGCCGCATCATTTCGATGTCGTACGTGGTCCGCATGCGCAGGCGCTGCGACTCCAAGAGCTTGCCCTGGGCGTCGAGCTCTGCGAGGCGTTCGTCGAGCTCGGTCTCGATGCCAGCGATCGCCCGTTCCATGCGCTCTGGCCCAGCTGCGTAGTGCGAAGCCGGGAAGACATACAGCTCTTCGTCTTCAGTAAGGACTTCGCCGGTCAGCGGGTGCAGGGTGGACAGGCGCTCGATCTCGTCTCCGAAAAACTCGATACGAATCGCATGGACCTCGTAGACGGGGATGATCTCGACGGTATCGCCGCGGACTCGGAACGTGCCGCGCGTGAAGGCTAAGTCGTTTCGGGTGTACTGCACATCGACGAGGTGACGAAGCAGGTCTTGCCTGTCGATGCTCGTGCCGACTCGCAGCTTCACCATGCGGTCGACGTATTCCTGGGGGGTACCGAGCCCGTAGATCGCCGAGACGGATGCGACCACGATGACGTCGCGTCTGGTGAGCAGGCTGTTGGTGGCCGAGTAACGAAGGCGCTCGACCTCGTCGTTGATCGACGAGTCCTTCTCGATGTAGGTATCGCTTTGCGGGATGTACGCCTCAGGCTGGTAGTAGTCGTAGTAGGACACGAAGTACTCGACCGCATTGTTGGGAAGCAGCTCACGGAACTCGTTGGTGAGCTGGGCGGCCAGGGTCTTGTTGGGCGCCATGACCAAGGTGGGGCGCTGGAGCTGTTCGACCAGCCAAGCAGTGGTTGCCGATTTTCCGGTGCCGGTGGCGCCGAGAAGGACGACGTCGGGCTCGCCTTGGTTGATGCGAGACGTCAGCTCCGCAATCGCGGTGGGCTGATCGCCGCTGGGAGAAAACTCCGAGACAACCTCGAACGGGGCAACGGTACGGCTGATATCGCTGACAGGTCTCACAGTGGCACGCTAACCCGAGCCTCTGACAAGCTCGACAAGCGAGGGCCACAGCGCCTCGGTTCGGCGCCGGAGATCAGCTGGTGTGCCCGAGTTGTCGATCACGAAGTCAGCAATCGCCAACCGGTCAGCCCGAGACGACTGGGCGCTCATTCGGGCCGTTGCGTCTGCTTCGCTCAGGCCCCGCGCGGTGAGCCTTGCCAGCCTCAGCTCGTCCGGACAGTCGACGACCACCACCCCGGCGAACTCAGCGCCAGAGCCAGTTTCCGCGAGCAGTGGGATCTCGTAGACCAAAACCGCTCCCTCATGCGCTTGTTGGAACCGCCGTCCAGCCTCGAGCTCAACCAAGGGATGGACGATGCCTTCCAGAAGGCTGCGTTTGGCGTCGTCCGCGAAAACGAGCCCGGCCAGTTTGGCGCGATCTAAGTAATCATTGGCACCTAACACCTCAGGTCCAAAGGCCTTTACTACCGCCGCGTGCCCAGCGGTGTTGGGCTGGGTGACCGTTCGGGCGACATCGTCTGCGTCGACGACGAACGCTCCCTGGTCGGACAAGATGTGACCCACGGCAGTTTTTCCGGAACCGATACCACCGGTCAGCGCGATGACACGACGTCGCGAACTACTCCCGGCGCCGTCGACCCGCTGCTGCATGAAGTCAGTCTCGCAGGGCACGACCGTCGCGTTGGGCAGATTTCGTACAGATACCGTGGCCCCTGTGAGCCAGTCGTCCCATTCGGCCCCAGTGCCGGACCACACCGGCTCCTACGACGACTTGCCAGACGAAGACGTCCGCACGGTACTGGCAGTTCCGCTGGCCTGGGTCCCTGCCTCCGGCGCCCATCCGCCCGGTGACCCACCCGATGACCCACTGCGCGACCAACCGCCACGAGCCCGCCGTCGGCACGCTCGAACAGCGCCACGGCCGCGTTCGACAACGCCACCGAACTACGCCCGCAGCCACCGACATGGCGGCGACCCGCGGCGGTCAGACCTGCAGCTTGAGATCGCGGCGACTCTGCGCGTCGGCCTGATTTCGGCCGCGG
>DATKIY010000258.1:0-9323 GCA_035543875.1 Actinomycetes bacterium
CCACCCAGGACGCTTCCTCGCGGCGAGCCATCTCCGCCATGAACCCGAACTGCGAGGCCTGCGCAAACCCCACCGTCTTCTCCCACTCGACAACACCATCCCGCAGCTGCACATCCGACAACTGCCGAGGGTCGGCCGCCAGCAAAGTGCCGGTGCAGCCGGGAGTGTCCATCGAATGTTCGAACATGTGTGCTATTTTGGCACACCCCACCGACAGTCCACCCGTTCTCCACAAGGGCATATCGAAACCAATTTCGAACCTGCCGATACCGGCTAACCGAGCTCCCCGAGCAGCGTCTGAGCAGCCACTCCAACAGGCACATCGCGACGGTCACCCGAGCGACGATCGCGCACCTCAATCACGTCATCAGCCAAGTTCTTTCCGATCACCACGATCGTTGGAATGCCAAGCAGTTCGGCGTCCTTGAACTTGACTCCCGGTGAAACTTTGGGTCGGTCGTCATAAAGCACGCGCATCCCACCAGCCTCCAACTCCAGCGACAACGCCGCGGCGAAGTCGAAGACCGACTGCTCTTTGCCGGTAGCCACGACGTGGACGTCAGCTGGCGCGATCTCGCGCGGCCAACACAAGCCAAGTTCATCGTGATTGAGTTCCGCGATAGCCGCGAGGGCACGCGAGACGCCAATGCCATACGAACCCATGGTGACGGTGACCAGTTTGCCGTTCTCGTCGAGTACGCGAAGGCCCAAAGCGTCGGCGTACTTACGTCCCAACTGGAAGATATGGCCGATTTCGATTCCCCGCGCGAGCTGTAGAGCTGAGCCACAGTTCGGACACGCATCACCGGCGCGAACCTCAGCAGCCTCGATCACGCCATCGGCTGTGAAGTCGCGACCGAACACCAGATCGATCACGTGCTGACCGTCGGCGTCAGCACCAGTCACCCAACGACTGCCTGGTACCACTCGCGGATCCACGAGATAACGAACCTTCGCGGGTTTCTCCGCCCCGAGTGCCTTTGGTCCGATGTAGCCCTTAATCAGCGTTGGCTGCTTCGCAAAGTCCTCGTCAGTGAAGGGTTCAACTTCCGCTGGTTCGACCTGAGCCTGCAGTCGCTTGTCGTCAATGTCCCGGTCACCGGGCAGGCCGATCGCTAGCGCCTCGACCCGCCCGTCCGGATAGCGAATATTCACGACAACGTTTTTCAGCGTGTCGGCAGCAGTCCACTCCCGATCACTGCGCTGTAGTTCGGGCGTCTTGTTCAGTAGGTCAACCAGAGTTGCGATGGTTGGTGTGTCCGGCGTTTGCTCTGCATGTGCCGCGGGAACAGAAGTGAAGTCGATGTCGGCAGGCACCGGAGTACGCACCGCCTCTACGTTCGCCGCATAGTCACAAGACGTGCATGACACGTACGTGTCTTCGCCGACATCGCAAGGTGCCAAGAACTCTTCCGAAGCTGATCCTCCCATCGCGCCGGACATCGCGGCCACAATGACGTATGGCAAACCCAAGCGGTCGAACGTGCGAATGTAAGCCTCGCGATGTTGGTCATACGCGCGTTGCAGGCCGTCATCGTCGACCGTAAACGAGTACGAGTCCTTCATGATGAACTCGCGACCGCGAAGGAGCCCAGCTCGCGGCCGGGCTTCGTCGCGATACTTGGTTTGAATCTGGTAGATCGACAGTGGCAGGTCCTTGTACGACGAGTACAAATCCTTCACCAACAACGAAAACATTTCTTCGTGTGTCGGACCGAGCAGATAGTCGGCGCCCTTTCGATCCTTGAGTCGGAAGATGTTGTCTCCGTACTCCGTCCACCGCCCAGTCGCTTCGTAGGGCTCACGCGGCAACAGCGCGGGGAAGTGAACTTCCTGAGCCCCAGAAAGGTTCATCTCCTCACGGACGACGCGCTCGACGTTGCGGAGCACCTCGTACCCAAGCGGGAGCCAGGAGTAGATGCCCGGCGCCGCCCGCCGGATGTATCCGGCCCTGACCAAAAGTCGATGGCTCGGCACTTCGGCGTCAGCGGGATCCTCACGCAACGTGCGGAGAAACAGCGACGACATCCGAAGTAGCACGGGGATCTCCTTTTGCCACGAATTTTGCGACGAACACGCACTGGTAGCAGCGAGGATATCGGCGCAGCGCAGATGTCCTAATGGATAACTAGCACGACCGGGCTGAACTGCCCGATCGACACATCAGAACAAGATGGTCGTAAACCGACCAACTTGTTCGAAGCCCACCTGTTCGTAGGCTCGGCGCGCTGGTTCGTTGTGCCCGTTCACGTACAAGCTGACCGTAGGGGCGACCGACTCTTGAGCAGCGGTGACGACCGCTGACATGCCTGGCGCTGAAAGTCCGGTGCCTCGGTGCTCCGGGTGAACCCATACCCCCTGAACTTGGCAGGCCTGCCGCGAGGCGGCACCGATCTCTGCCTTAAACAGCACCTTGCCATTTACGATCCGCGCGAACGCGCGTCCCGAAGCAACGAGCTCTTTGACCCTGGCCCGATAGAGCGCTCCACCGTCGTTTCCCATCGGTGAAACACCGACCTCTTCGGTAAACATGTCGATGCACGCCGGCAAGATGAGCTCGAACTCCTCGTCTCTGACCTGGCGTACGTCCTCGTCCGGAGCTACATCGGGCGGATGGGCAATGGCCAGAAGTGGCTGGTCTCGTCGAACCTCGCGAGCTGGACCCCACGAAGTTCCCAACAGCGCCCAAAGGTTTTCGACTGGTTCGCTCACGCCGACCATCGACGAGCAGCGTCTGCCCTGTCTACGGGCTCTGTCGGCAAATGCCTGCAGCGCTGTCGGGTCATCGCCGGCCGGCACCAGATTTGCCCCGGCGTAGCAAAGTGCAGAAAGTCGCCCGTCCTTGACGTATCCCCAGAGCTCTCCGCCTAACCGCCAGGCGTGGTCCCTAGCGGCTTGCACTCTGGACGCGATAAATACGTTCGCGACCGGGTCACGAGCCAGAAAGGCGTCGGCCTCGTCGAGGTCGTCGCGGCCCAGCACGCGAAGGGCGGATGTCGACAGCACGGAACCAGCATGCCCGACGTCGTGGCGGCCATGCGCGATCAATGAACGACCACCTCTGCCGCAGCACCCGTCTCGGGGTCAACTCCCATCTGGTCGGCCAGCCGGAGGGCTTCCTCGATCAGCGTTTCCACGATGTCAGCCTCAGGGACGGTCTTGATGACTTCACCCCTGACGAAGATCTGCCCTTTGCCGTTGCCGGAAGCCACCCCAAGATCCGCCTCCCGGGCCTCCCCCGGACCGTTGACGACGCAACCCATGACAGCCACGCGTAGCGGCACGGCAAGGCCTTCCAGCCCAGCCGTTACTTGCTCCGCGAGGGTGTAGACGTCAACCTGCGCACGACCGCAACTCGGGCAAGACACAATTTCCAACCCGCGCTCACGCAAACCCAGCGACTCCAAGATCTGGTTGCCAACCTTTACTTCTTCGACCGGCGGCGCGGACAGCGACACTCGAATCGTGTCGCCGATCCCGTCCGCGAGCAGCGCCCCGAAGGCAACAGCGGACTTAATGGTCCCCTGGAAAGTGGGGCCAGCTTCTGTGACCCCGAGGTGCAGCGGGTACTCGCACTGTTCGGACAGCTGGCGGTACGCCGAGACCATCACAACGGGATCGTGGTGTTTCACAGAGATTTTGATGTCCTGAAAACCATGCTCCTCAAACAGCGAGCATTCCCAAAGCGCGGATTCGACGAGGGCTTCTGGTGTCGCTTTACCGTACTTGGCAAGCAGTCGGGGATCCAAGGATCCAGCGTTCACGCCAATGCGAATCGGTACACCAGCATCGGCTGCAGCTCGTGCAATCTCACTGACCTTGTCGTCAAACTGCTTGATGTTCCCCGGGTTAACCCGAACCCCAGCGCAGCCGGCGTCGATCGCCGCGAACACGTACTTCGGCTGAAAGTGAATGTCGGCAATAACCGGGATTTGTGACTTTTGCGCGATCGCGGGCAACGCATCCGCATCATCTTGGCTCGGGCAAGCCACGCGAACGATTTGGCAGCCTGATGCGGTCAGCTCTGCGATCTGCTGGAGTGTCGCATTGATGTCGGCCGTCACCGTTGTCGTCATCGACTGAACCGAGACAGGCGCGTCACCACCCACAGCCACTGGATGCGTTGGGTGTCGCAGGACGAGTTGACGGGTACGCCGCCGCTCAGCCAGCGGCTTCGGCGGAGTCGCCGGGAGGCCAAGGTTGATGCTCATCGTTGTTGCTTGACGCGCTCAGGCATGGAACCAGGCTCAGTCATGGAACCAGTATGGCCACTCATGTCCACACTCACCCGCCGACGCGGATGGGGTTCACGACATCGGCGTAAATCAGCAGGCTGGACATGGCAATCAGGACGATCGCCACCGTGTAGGCGACCGGCAACATTCGGGCTACGTCGACCGGCCCCGGATCGGGCCGGTGACGGACTCGCGCAATCTGGCGACGGCCTCCCTCATAGAGCGCACCTGCGACGTGACCACCGTCGAGCGGGAGGAGGGGAATCAGGTTGAACAAGAACAGCGCCATGTTGAGCGACGCCAGAATCAACAGCCAGCTCGACAACTTCCAAGAGATCGGCACGGGACCCTCGGCGACCTCTGCGCTGATCCTGCCGACCCCGACCAAGCTCACCGGACTGTTGACGTCACGTTCCTGGTTACTGAAGGCAGCGTTCCAGATTCCGACCATCTTCGACGGAATCGCAGCCACCGACTGGGCGGACAGGGAGACGAATTGCCACATGCGACCTGGCACAGCAGAAATCGGCTGGCGCACTTGAGCGATCGTTGGTGAGACGCCCAAGAACCCGGCTGTATAGAACTCCCCCGGGTGATCGACGTTTTCGACTTTCGTCGTCGCAATCGTCGGAGTGAGCGTGACGGTTTCTCCGTCACGCTCAACAGTCAGAGTGACCTGCTCACCGGCCGAGTCGCGAACTTGGGCGAGGAAGTCGTTCCACGAGTCCCCGGTCTGACCGTTGATCGCCACGATCACGTCACCCTTTTGCAGCCCAGCATCGGCAGCCGGACTGGACGGGTCCCCGGCCTCACATTTCTCACCCGCCGCACTGGGCACGCAGGCTGCAACCTTGAAAACCTTGGGCGTTGGTTCCACGTTTCCAACGAGAGCCAGCGCGATCGTGAACAGCAAGATCGCCAACACCAAGTTCATGGTGGGACCGCCGAGCATGATGACGAGCTTTTTGGGAACCGTCAGTTGGTAGAAAGCGCGGTGTTCCTCCCCCGCGGAAATCTCATCGGCTGACGTTCGCCTGGCGTCCTCGATCATCGACTGGAACGGCCCCGTCGACGTCGCACTAACCACCAGCTCCCCATCGCGATTGCGCCTGGGTGGGAACATCCCAACCATCCGGATGTAGCCACCGAGCGGGATGGCCTTTGCGCCGTACTCGGTCTCACCTTTGGTCTTCGACCAGATTGTTGGACCGAAACCGACCATGTACTGAGTGACGCGGACACCAAACCGTTTGGCTGGAACCAAATGGCCAACCTCGTGAAGCGCGATCGAGGCCATCACACCCAGGAAGAAGACGAGAATGCCCAAAAGCCCAGCGCCACTCATCGCTTAGCCTCCAGGATCTCTTGGGTGCGCTCTCTGGCCCACGTCTCTGCAGCCAGAACATCGTCCAACGTCAGCCCATCCTCAAGCAACGTCGCAGGGTCATTGTGCGCCGAGGCCGTGCGTGGGAGTTGGTCAAGGTGTTCCGAGAGCACCGCATCCACTGTGTCGACAATGTCCAGAAAGGCAAGTTCTGCCTGCAGGAACGCCTCGACGCACTCCTCGTTGGCGGCGTTATAGACAGCTGGAGCGGTGAAACCCCTCTTCGCCGCACGTCGCGCAAGGTTCACCGCCGGAAACGCGGCTTGGTCCAATGGCTCAAAATCCCAGCGGCTGGGCGACGACCAGTCGCAGGGGCGTGCGGCGCCTGCGACTCGACGCGGCCATGAGAGCCCCCAAGAGATTGGCAGTCGCATATCGGGCGGGCTGACTTGTGCCAACGTCGAGCCGTCGACGAACTCGACCATCGAATGGACGAGTGACTGTGGGTGGACGACGACTTCGATGCAGTCGATCGGGACATCAAACAACAAGTGCGCCTCAATGAGCTCAAGTCCCTTGTTGACCAACGTCGCGGAGTTGATGGTGACGACGGGTCCCATGTTCCAAGTGGGGTGTGCCAACGCTTCGCTTGGCGTGACATCGGAAAGACTCTCTCGCGTTCGACCTCGAAACGGGCCGCCACTCGCAGTGAGGACGAGCCGAGCGACCTCCTCTGCCTTTCCGCCAGTCAAACACTGCGCCAGAGCCGAATGCTCAGAGTCGACAGGAACAATCTGCCCCGGGGCGGCCGCCTGCTTAACCAGCGGCCCTCCGACAATTAACGACTCCTTGTTCGCCAGTGCCAACGTGCTGCCCGCAGCCAGTGCGGCGAGGGTCGGAGCGAGGCCGATCGACCCGGTCATGCCGTTCAAGACGACTTCGCACTCCCAGGAAGCGACCTCGGCCGATGCAGTTGGTCCAGCTACAACCTTGGGCAGATTGAACGTTCCGCGGTCGTGTCCCTGGCCTGCGGCTGCCGCGGATAGCGCAAGCTGCAGATCCTGCGCCGCGACCGCCTGGGCAACACCCACCAACTCAACCGAGAACTCCAGTGCCTGGGCGGCGAGTAACTCGACATTGCCGCCGCCAGCGGCCAGCGCAACCACGGTGAACTGGTCACTGTTGCGGCGGATGACGTCGAGTGCCTGAGTTCCGACAGAACCCGTTGACCCCAAAATCACCACGCGACGCATAGGACCATTGTCTCTTACCCAGATCAAACTCCGATCACACCCGGACGGTTGACCGTGATCCTTCTGGTGCAGCGTCGTCGGCGTCCAGTTCAGCATCGACATCGCCGTGCTCGCCCGACCCGGGCAACTCGATGGGAGAACTTGATTCGCTCACCCCAAACCGCTCCCAGAACCGAGCCAACGGGGCTGGGGCGTACCAGTTCCAGCGGCCGAGCAGGCGCATGGTCGCTGGGACCAAGAGGGCTCGAACGATGGTCGCGTCGATGATGACCGCGACGGCGAGACCAACACCAATCATCGAGATGAAGCTGATGCCGCTGAAGGAGAAGGCTCCGACTACGACCACGAACAACAGCGCAGCGCTGGTGATAATTCGACCCGTACGCTGCAGTCCTCGGGCCACTGCCCGTTCATTGTCGCCTGTCGCGTCCCACTCCTCTCGCATCCTGCTCAGCAGGAAGACCTCGTAGTCCATGGAGAGTCCAAACGCCATCGCAAAGATGAGGATGGGCTGAGTTGCCTCGAGGTACCCGGTTGAGGTGAAGTCGAACACGCCAGACAGATGTCCGTTCTGGTAACCCCAGACAAGTACGCCGAACGTCGCGGACAAACTGAGCACATTCATCACCAACGCCTTGATCGGTAGCACAACCGACCCGAAGGCGAGGAACAACAACACGAACATCGCGCCGACCAAGTACAAACCGACCCAAGGAAGCAACGAGCCAATACCGTCGAGGCGGTCGACCAACAGCGCCGAGTCACCACCTACTAGGACGTCCGCGCCCGGCGGCACCGGAAGCTGCCGAATCTGTGAAACCAGGTCGAGCGTTGTGTCATCGTTCACGCCCCCCTCGTAAGCGACCTGAACGTGGGTCGTCTCGGCCGAACCGTCAACAACGTCTACGCCGGCGACTTCAGGGAGCCGGTCGACTGCAGCCGTGAAACTCGCGACGCCCGAGGGATGTGCTCCACGAATCACGACGTCAATCGGCGCCTCAGCCGATCCGCCCGGGAAGTCTTGTTGGATAGTCGCCGACGCAGTCCGACTTTCGGTGCCGCTGGGAAGCACGCGTGAGTCAACACCACCAAAGTCGATCTGCAGGAACGGCAAGCCGAGGACAACCAACAGGGCGACGGTGCCTGCGATCACGGCGACGGGACGTTTCATCACTGCACGCGCCAGTCGCGCCCACGCTCCACTGTCCGGGTTGGAGATCCCAGGTGCTGCGGAACGCCAGGGCGTGGGAATGCGCAGCGCATCCACCCGGTGACCGAGAATGCCCAACAACGCTGGCAGTGTCGTCAACGCCGCAACCATCGCAACAAACACCGCAGCCATGCCGCCAAAGCCCATCGAACGCAGGAAGTTCAGCGGAAAGAACAGCAAGGACGCCAGAGCGACAACCACAGTGATCCCGGAGAACGCGACCGTGCGCCCGGCAGTAGCAGTGGTTCGAGCGACAGCCGTTTCGATGTCATGGCCGGCATGCAGCTCCTCACGGAACCGACTCACCATGAAGAGTCCGTAGTCGATGGCAAGCCCTAGCCCAAGCATGGTCACGATGTTCACCGCAAAGATGCTGACATCGCCAAACAAGGTCAGAACTCGTAGCAATGTGAATGCACCGAGGATCGCGATCGCTCCGATGGCCAGCGGCAGACTTGCGGCAGCAAGACTGCCAAACACGACGACCAGCAAGATGAGGAGCACGGGCATCGAGATCGTTTCCGCGAAGGAAATGTCCTCCGTCACCTGCGTATTGATGTCGGCCGAAATCGGTACCGTCCCACCCCGAAGCGTTTCTAGCGTCGGCGCTACGAGGTCGTCGGCGATCGCGGTGTACGTGGTCTCACGCGCCTCGTCATCGGCTCCGGCAAGCTGAACAATGGCGTATGTGGAGCGCCCATCCTCCGAAGCGAAGGCGGGTGAACCGTGGCTGGACCAGTAAGTCGTGACCCCGGTCACCGCATCCTTGGGCAGCTGCGCCAAAGTGCCCGTGACCTCACGCCTGAACGCCGGGTCTGACACCTGGAGACCACTTCCGTCTGGTGCCGTGTAGACGACCACGACGTCAGCTGCCTGACGCTGCAGGTCGGTGTCGAGCGCACTTTCCGCGCGGCTTGCCTCACTCGCTGGGTCGTCAAAGCCACCTCCAGACAGCTCCCCGAACACTGCGGTCCCCCATACGCCAGCAAACGCCACGAAGGCGACCGTGGCACCCAGCACCCACCGCCTACGTCGGTACATGACCCGGCCCAACCCCTGAAACCCAAATCCTGCAAATCTGCCGCGCATCATGGTGAGTCCTTGTCCTTCGTCGCTCGCTTTTGGCGGTTATTCGCGTGAAGCCTGCTTAATTAGTTAACAGCGTTCACTCGTGATTGACGCTAATAAAGCAAACGCTGTAAACTTTGTCAAGAGCGTTCACTCAATGAGCTCACCCGCGCAGGGTTCCCCGCTCATGACCGCCAACCGACCTTGGAGCACCCATGACCGGCGCCGTAGCG
>DATKIY010000259.1:0-18216 GCA_035543875.1 Actinomycetes bacterium
CAACGCCATCAACTTCATCGACGGTCTCGATGGCTTGGCAGCCGGGATCATCGGAATCGGTGCCCTTGCCTTCTTCGCCTTCTCCTACTTCATCACTGTGGACAACGGCTATGACCGCGCGACTACGGCCGCGCTTGTGACGGTCGTGCTTGCAGGGATGTGTGCAGGTTTCCTCCCGCACAACTTCAATCCGGCTCGGATTTTCATGGGCGACTCCGGTTCCATGGTCGCTGGGCTCCTGTTGTCCGCCAGCGTTATCACGTTGGCAGGAAAACTGGACCCGGCCGCAGTCGGAGATCTCACGTTGCTTCCGGCGTTGATGCCGCTCATCTTGCCGTTCGCCATTCTGGCGGTTCCGCTCGTCGACCTCTTACTTGCAGTGGTGCGACGTACTCGAGCGCGGCGATCGCCGTTCGCGCCGGATAAGCAGCACCTTCATCACAGGTTGTTGGAGATTGGCCACAGTCAAAAACAGGCAGTCCTGGTGATGTACCTCTGGGCAGCGGCGTTGGCCATCGGTTCAATCCTGGTGGTCTTCGAGGGCACCAAGACGGGGATTATCGTGGCGCTCGGGATAGCAGCTCTCGCGGCGTTGGCTACGCGCAAACCGCGCAAGGTCTCACGATGAGCGGGAGCAAGGGGCCAGTCGAGCCTCGCGCGCTGCCATACACACTTTTCCGGCGAGCTGCGGTGCCGGCGCTCGCCGTCACCGCGGTCTGCGCGCTCGTCGGCGCTATCGCATCAGGCTGGTCGGGTTTCGCGGGCGCAGCGGTTGGGGCCGTCATCGTCGCCGTCTTCTACCTATCCGACCTAGCGATGCTTCGGTTGGCTGAGCGGCTGCCCGGCCAGGCGCTGATGCCCATCATGCTTGTTTGGTACCTGATCAAGATTGCCTTTCTTGCCATTCTGATGGCGGACCTCTGGGATACCAGCGCGTTCAGTACGCGGGCGATGGCCATCACGGTCGTGGTCGCCGCGATCGCATGGACCATTGGCCTGGCGGTCTCGGCAGCTCGTACTCCAACTTTCGTTGTCGACCTGCCCCCGCGAGCGCAACCGCCTAGCTCCACGTCTTCTCTCACAAGGGATTCGTGACCCCGGTCACACTGCTGCGAGCGACTGACCCGTGATTGGTAGCCGGACTAACACCGCTGCTAGAGTTTCCGCGATGGATCAGGGAAGTGGTTCAAAGTCCCAGTCACTGTCTGCAATGCCCACCTCGAACGGCTCCCATATTGTCGGGTACCTGCCCGCAGGTGTGGTGGTGTGGGGAGGGATTGGGATTTTGCTCGACAGTTGGTTGGGTACCTCGTTCCTTACTCCCGCTGGACTCGTTCTTGGTTGGGTCCTTGGTTGCTATCTCACCTACATCAGGGTCGTGCGCACTCCGCGTAGTGACTCTGCTGACGCACAGACTGAAGTCCATGCTGGCATGGGGCGCGAAGGGAAGAGCTTGTGAGCGGGCTGATCGTCGCGGACGGCGGGTACGTCCCACCCGACACGTTCGATGTCTTTCCCCCTTCGATCTTTGACGGAATCCCATGGTTCGCCAAGGCGTCGCTGCTGGTAATGATCAGCGTTGCGATCGTGGCGGGCTTTTTCTTTCTTACGACGCGCAAGCGTGCACTCGTGCCTTCAAGAGCACAGTTCGCCAGTGAAGGGCTCTACAGCTTTGTTCGCGATGGCATCGGTCGCGATGTCATCGGGTCCAAGGACTTCAAGAGATTTGTGCCACTGCTTGTGGCGCTGTTTACGTTCATTCTTGTCAACAACCTGTTCGGCGTCCTGCCCTTCGTGAGCTTCCCGCCGATGGCGCACATCGCCTACCCGATGGTGCTCGCGCTCATCGTGCTCTTTGTCTACAACTACGTGGGAATTCGGCGCCACGGGCTCTGGCCATACTTTCGCGAGATCATGTTTATCCCTGGTGTGCCGAAGTTTGTCTACCCGATTCTGACGCCGATCGAACTGCTCACTGTCTTGTTCATTCGACCGTTCACACTCACGCTCCGGTTGTTCGCCAACATGTTCGCCGGGCACATGCTGCTTCTCGTGTTCGTGACTGGCGCCGAGTACCTGCTGATCGACGTCGCCAATCCAGCTCTTAAAGCCGCTGGGTTGATGACCGGAGTGGTCGCCGTCGTGATGACCCTGTTCGAACTCTTCGTTGAAATCTTCCAGGCATACATTTTCACCCTTCTGGCCGCCCTCTACATCGGTGGCGCAGTCAGCGAAGGGCACTAGACCGATGATGCCTTCGGGGCATCACGAATCGAAAGGAACCGCAATGGACCTGTCAGGCAACCTCACCCCGGTCACCTTTGGCTTAGCCGCCATCGGCTCGGGTGTCGGCGCTGGTCTGATCTTCGCCGCGTTCATCACGGGCATCGCCCGCCAACCGGAAGCGCTGAACGTACTCCGCACCTGGGCCTTCACCGCGTTCGCGCTGGTTGAGGCGCTCGCACTCATCGGTCTGGTTGCTCCGTTCTTCTTGACCTAACTGACTGGACCGACCGGATACCCAACCGGATGTTGACCGGAATACACGACGAGGACTGAACACATGCATGTGATGGCTGCGGAAGTGATGACCATCAACCCGCTGGTGCCTTCGATGGCTGAGATCGTCATCGCTTTGGTGTCGTTCGGGGTGTTGTACTACCTGGTCGCTAAGTTTGTCGTGCCCCGCTTCGAAGAGGTTTACAAGGAGCGGACGGACGCGATCGAGGGCGGCATGGCGCGCGCCGAAGTCGCGCAAGCCCAGGCCGCGGCAGCGCTCGAGCAGTACCAGGAGCAGCTGGCCGATGCTCGGGGCGAGGCTGCGCAGATTCGTGAGGAAGCGCGCGCGCAGGGTGCGGCGATTCTGGCCGAGATGCGTGAGCAGGCACAGGCGGAGTCAGCTCGACTTGTAGCAACCGCACAGACTCACATCGAAGCAGAGCGGGCAGCGGCGGTTTCCTCGCTGCACGCCGAGGTCGGCACGTTAGCCAGCCAGCTTGCCGAGAAGATCGTGGGTGAGAGTCTTGCCGACGACGACATTCAGCGCCGGGTCATTGACCGGTTCCTGGCCGATCTCGAAACGCAGAGCCAGGTTCGCTGATGCAAGGTGCAAGCCGCGAGTCACTTGTCGCAGCCTCCGACCGACTTGATGCACTGCTGTCAGGTCAGTCGATCGACGCTGCTGCGTTGGGTGAGGAGCTGTTCACCGTTGTCGACTTGCTGGATCATCAGCCAGCACTGCGCGCATCGCTAACGGATCCGTCGCGCGATGGCGACGACAAAGCGACTTTGGTACGCGCCTTGCTCAACGGAAAGCTAAGTCCCCTCGTTGTTGAGTTCGTCGAAGGCACAGTCCGCTCCAGATGGGCGGCAACCCGTGACTTGGCTGACACCTTCGATCGTCTCGGCGCCGAAGCGATTCTCACCTCCGCTGGTCAGCATGACCGGTTGGACAGTTTGGAAGATGAGTTGTTCCGCTTCTCACGGTTGGTGACCGGCGAACCTGCCCTTCGATCCGCACTCACTGATCGCGCGCTGCCTGGCGATCGGAAAGCCGATGTCGTGGGTGAGCTGCTGGCAGGAAAGACGGGTCCGGAAACGATTCAGCTGGCTAAGCGCACGGTCACTCACCCGCGGGGACGGTCGTTCGAAGCTGCGCTTGCCTCACTAGTCGACCTTGCAGCAACCCGCCGACAGCGCAGGGTTGCCACCGTCACAGCGGCCGTGCCGCTCACCGAGGCACAGCGCGAGCAACTAAGCGGGTCGCTTGCCAGCCAGTTTGGCCAACAAGTTCACCTCAACGTCGTCGTCGATCCCGACGTCATCGGCGGACTACGCATCTTGCTGGGAGACGAAGTCATCGACGGCACCCTGGCAACCCGACTTGACGAGGCGCGTCGGCGCATCGCTGGATAACTAACACCCAACTGAACCTCAACCGGAACCTCAACCGAAACCTCGAATCAAGGCACTCACCGAGTGCCTGACCACATCAAGGAGAGCAGGCACTCACCATGGCGGAACTGACGATCCGGCCGGACGAGATCCGGGACGCGCTAGAGCGTTTCGTCCAGTCCTATACGCCCGAGACCGCGGCTCGTACCGAGGTTGGGCGCGTGGTCGAGGCCGGCGACGGCATCGCCCGCGTCGAGGGGCTTCCTTCGACCATGACAAACGAACTGCTGGAGTTCGAAGGCGGTTTGTTGGGCGTTGCGTTGAACCTTGAGCTGCGCGAGATCGGTGCTGTTCTCCTCGGCGAGTTCAGCCACATTGAGGAGGGTCAGGAAGTTCGCCGTACCGGCGATATTTTGTCGGCGCCAGTGGGTGACGGTTTCCTCGGACGTGTGGTTGATGCGCTGGGTAGCCCGATCGACGGTCTTGGACCGATCGAAGCTGAGTCGCGGCGTGCGCTCGAAGTGCAGGCGCCATCAGTGGTTCAGCGCCAGCCGGTGAAGGAGCCGTTGCAGACCGGCCTCAAGGCCGTTGACGCCATGACCCCCATCGGTCGCGGTCAGCGTCAGCTCATCATCGGCGACCGCCAGACGGGTAAGACCGCCGTGGCCATCGACACGATCATCAACCAGCGTGAGAACTGGCTCTCGGGCGATCCCAAGAAGCAGGTCAAGTGCATTTACGTCGCAGTCGGTCAAAAAGGATCGACCATCGCTGGCGTGCGCGGCGCGTTGGAGGAAGCCGGTGCGCTTGAGTACACGACCATCGTTGCCGCGCCTGCTTCCGACCCGGCAGGCTTCAAGTACATCGCGCCCTACACCGGTTCGGCTATTGGTCAGCACTGGATGTACAAGGGCGAGCACGTTCTCATCATTTTCGATGACTTGTCCAAGCAGGCAGAGGCGTATCGAGCTGTGTCCTTGCTGCTTCGTCGCCCGCCGGGGCGCGAGGCTTACCCAGGTGACGTCTTCTACTTGCACTCCCGGTTGCTCGAGCGTTGCGCCAAGCTGAACGACGAGCTCGGGGCTGGCTCGATGACCGGTTTGCCCATCATCGAGACCAAGGGCAATGACGTTTCGGCGTATATTCCCACCAACGTCATCTCCATCACCGACGGACAAATCTTCTTGGAGACGGACCTCTTCAACTCCGGTGTGCGTCCTGCGATCAACGTGGGAATCTCGGTTTCGCGAGTCGGCGGCTCGGCACAGGTCAAGGCGATGCGAACCGTCGCGGGGAACCTGCGGCTTAGCCTCGCGCAGTTCCGCGAGCTGGAGGCGTTCGCAGCATTCGGCTCGGACCTGGACAAAGCGTCGAAAGCATCTCTCGAACGTGGCGTACGGTTGGTCGAGTTGCTGAAGCAGCCTCAGTACCAGCCGTTCTCGGTGGAAAAGCAGGTTGTCTCGATCTGGACTGGAACTTCGGGCCGGCTTGACGATGTGCCCGTCGAAGACATCTCCCGGTTCGAGAAGGAGTTCTTGGACTACATCGGCACCACGCACTCCAAGGCTTTCGATGTTATTCGGGAGACCGAGAAGCTAGGCGACGACACTGTTGCCGAGCTCGACAAGGCACTTACCGTGTTCAAGTCGCAGTTCACGACGACCAGTGGTGAGCTTTTGGTCAAGGATGTGCCGGTCGAGGCTTTGGAAGAACAAGAGATCGACCCCACCCAGATCACCAAAAAGGTCAAGTGACCTTCGAGGTCCGGGAGACATAGACATGGGTGCACAGCTTCGAGTCGTACGGCGGCGGATCAAGTCCGTTCATGCGACAAAGAAAATTACGCGTGCGATGGAGCTCATTGCGGCATCGCGCATCGTGAAGGCGCAACAACGACTCAACTCGACGCTGCCCTACACCCTTGAGCTCAACCGAGCGATCACGGCGGCTGCATCCAACTCCTCAACCATCAGCGATCACCCTCTGACCTCTCCGGGGGTCACCAAGGAACGGGCCGCAATCTTGGTCGTTACGGCCGACCGCGGCTTGGCAGGTGCTTACTCGTCGAACGCGATTCGCGAAGCGCAGGCACTTTCTGCGCTGCTTGGCGACGAGGGCTATGAAGTCGTTCCCTACGTTGTGGGACGTAAGGGCGAGGCGTGGTTCAGGTTCCGTGGTCGGGCCGTCGCCCGCTCGTGGACGGGCATCTCCGACCAACCAACTTATGAGGCTGCGTCAGAGATAGCCGACGCCATCCTCGAACGTTTCCTCCAGCCAACCAGCGAAGGCGGCGCTGACGAGATCCACATCGTCTACACGCACTTCGTCAACATGGTGACCCAGCAGGTCCGGGTGCGGCGCATTCTTCCGCTTGAGGTGGTTGAGGAGAAGACGGAGCGCATCGAGGCAAAGCAGACCTTTGAACCGCTCTACGAGTTCGAGCCGTCTGCTGAAGCGGTACTCGATGCGTTGTTGCCTAAGTACGTCCGGACGATTGTGTACTCCGCACTACTGGAGTCAGCCGCAGCTGAGCATGCCGCGCGTCGTCGGGCCATGAAGGCAGCGACCGATAACGCAGATGAGCTTATTAAGTCTTTGACCCGCCAGGCCAATGCGGCCCGTCAGGCGGAAATTACCCAAGAAATCAGTGAGATCGTCGGTGGCGCAGACGCGCTGTCGTCCGCAACCGCGGGGAGTGAGTGAGAGAGAATGACAGCGACCACCGAAACTGCGAGCACTACCGGCGTCGGCCGAATCGCGCGTGTTACCGGGCCTGTCGTCGACGTGGAGTTCCCACCCGACGCTATGCCTGCTATCTACAACGCACTGAAGGTCGACGTGACGTTCGGTTCGGGTAGCGAAGACGCCGAGACGCGTGAACTGACGCTTGAGGTCGAACAGCACCTTGGTGACAACATGATCCGAGCCATCTCGTTGCAACCAACCGATGGTGTGGTGCGCGGTGCGGAGGTACGCGACACTGGAGCCCCGATTTCGGTGCCCGTTGGCGACGTCACCAAGGGCCACGTCTGGAACACGCTGGGCGAGCCACTCGACGTGCCAGCATCCTCACTTGAGATCACCGAGCGCTGGCCCATTCACCGCCAGGCGCCACCGTTCGACCAGCTTGAGTCCAAGACCCAGATGTTCGAGACCGGCATCAAGGTCGTAGACCTCATGACGCCGTATGTGCTCGGCGGAAAGATCGGACTCTTTGGTGGTGCCGGTGTCGGCAAAACCGTGCTGATCCAGGAAATGATCTACCGCGTCTCTGAGAACTTCGGTGGGGTTTCGGTGTTCGCTGGTGTCGGCGAGCGCACCCGTGAGGGAAACGACCTGTTCGGAGAGATGACCGAGTCAGGGGTCATCAACAAGACTGCGTTGGTCTTCGGACAGATGGACGAGCCGCCCGGCACTCGACTTCGCGTGGCGCTTTCGGCCCTGACGATGGCCGAGTACTTCCGCGACGTCCAAAAGCAGGATGTGTTGCTGTTCGTCGACAACATCTTCCGATTCACCCAGGCTGGTTCTGAGGTCTCGACGTTGCTCGGTCGCATGCCGTCAGCTGTCGGCTACCAGCCGACACTGGCTGACGAGATGGGACAGCTGCAGGAGCGCATTACCTCAACGCGTGGTCACTCCATTACCTCGATGCAGGCCATCTACGTGCCCGCGGATGACATCACTGACCCTGCGCCGCACACGACGTTCGCACACCTCGACGCAACGACTGTGTTGTCGCGCCCGATTTCTGAGCTCGGCATCTACCCGGCCGTGGACCCGCTCGACTCCACGTCGCGCATCCTCGACCCGACCTACATCGGCCAGGAGCACTACACAGTGGCGCGACGCGTCCAGCAGATTCTGCAGCGTTACAAGGACTTGCAGGACATCATCGCCATCCTCGGCATTGATGAGCTCTCCGAAGAAGACAAGATCCTCGTCGGCCGGGCACGCCGAATCCAGCGGTTCCTGTCGCAGAACATGTACGTGGCCGAGGCGTTCACCGGGCAGCCCGGTTCGACCGTCCCATTGTCGGAGACGTTGACTTCGTTCAAGGCGATCGCTGACGGAGAGTTCGACCACATTCCCGAGCAGGCATTCTTCATGTGCGGTGGCGTGGAAGACGTCGAACGCAAGGCGGCCGAGCTCGCCAAGTGAGCTGGTCTGACATGTACCGAAGGAGTCGACGTGGCTGAGTTGAACGTTCAGCTGGTAGCTGCCGACCGAGCCATTTGGTCGGGAACCGCACGCTTAGTGATTGCTCGCACGCTCGATGGTGATCTCGGTGTCATGCCCGGCCACGCGTTGCTCATGGGTGAGCTTGCCGATGGCATCGTGGTTATTCGGACTGTCGATGGCCCTCCCGTCGTGGCGGCCGTCCACGGTGGGTTCATCTCCGTCGATCACGACAACGTCTCGCTGTTGGCCGAGACTGCAGAGCTGTCTGACGAGATCGACGTGGAGCGTGCCCGCGAGGCACTTGCCCGTGCCGAACGTCAAAACGGCGATGGGTCCGACGCTTTGCTCAGCGAGGCGCAACGTCGCGCGGAGACTCGGCTGCTGGCTTCGGAGTCGCACCTCTAGGGAACTACTGCTCATGCGATCTTGACGCTGCTGGTGATCGGGCCTAGCGTCCGGACCGGACGAAGCGGCGAGTCGTCGCTTGACACGTGCGTGCCGGAGGCCGGCGCATGCTCACCCTGCACCTACTGGGCGACCAGGACGTATTGGTCGACGGCCATTCGCTGCTACCCAAGTTGGGTCGACGATCGCTTGAGCTCATCGCTTTCCTTGCTGTACACGAGGGCAATGCTCAGCCGCGGCAAACAGTTGCCAGCTTGTTCTGGCCGGAGTCCTCTGACGCACAAGCCCTGACAAATCTGCGACGGGAGCTGCACGTCGTCCGGCAAGCCTTAGCTGGCGAGGCTAGTGCGCTCACCGCGGACGCGCGAACGTTGCGGTGGAACAACCGCAACTCGGATACCAACGATGTTGCCGCGTTCATGTCAGCGGTCGATGAAGCGACCAAGGCGGGACGGCAAGGGCCGGAGTCGGTCGCCTTCTCGCATGCTGCCGAACTCGCCATGCATCTGTACAAGGGCCCCTTCATGCCCAACACCTACCAAGACTGGGTGCTGGAGGAGCGCGATCGAATGCAGCAGTCGTGTCTTCGTTTGCTGGACGACCTGATCGAGCTTCGGGCTAGGAGCAACGTGTCGTCGGCGCTGGACCTCGCACAGCGCCGCGTGGTCCTGGAGCCACTGGCCGAGGCTGGCTACCAAACCTTGATGCGACTGCAGGGGCGGAGTGGAGATCGCGCGGCCGCGATGCGCACCTACCACCGTTGCGTGTCAGTGCTCGATCGTGAGCTGGGCTTGCCTCCTGACTCGGTGACAACTGAAATCTACGAACAGTTGGCATCGACACCTGTGGGCGGCCCAAATCAAGGCCCGCACCTTAGATCAAAGAGTCCGGACATGGTGGGTCGGTCCACGGATGTCGATGGCGTCATCTCGCGCTGGGAGAAGGCGGCGGCAGGCGATGCAGGAATGCATCTGATCACCGGAGAGGCAGGCATTGGGAAGTCTCGGCTGCTGGACGAGTTCACCTCTCGGGTCGAACGGCTGGGAGCGACAGTTGCCGTCGCCCGCTGCCCGCCTCGCGATGGGCAGGCGGCGCTTGGTCCTGTAGCGCAGTGGCTGGCTGACCCGGTGATGCGCACTCGGTGGGAACGCCTTGATGATCGGTGGCGGAGCGCCGCCGAGCGACTGGCTTCATCTGCAGCGGGACCACGAGTTCCCGGTACCTATCGTCCGCCTCAGGCGCCGTGGCGGGGAAAGCGGCGACCTCACAGCGCAATGGCGGATGCATGGCAACGTCCGGAGTTCTTCGAGGGGTTGGCTCGAGCGCTTATTGACCCCACCAAGCCCACGGTTCTGGTCATTGATGACCTGCATTGGTGCGACGAGGCAACTGCCAGCTGGCTGCCGTCATTCCTAGATCTTGCAGCAGGAGCGCCGCTCCTCGTCGTTGCGGCTGCACGATCCGATGAGCTAGATAACCGGTCGTTCATGGGTGGTGTGCTGAGTCGTATCCGTGGCTCGGGACTGCTCACTGAGACGATGATGACGTCCCTGTCCGCTGACGAGACTGCAGTGCTGGCGGGTCACCTGCTAGGCGTAGCGCTGACGCCGCAAGAGCGAGAACGCTGGCAGCAGGCGACCGGCGGTTCGCCCCTGTTCATCATCGAGATAGCAAGGTCTGGGGAGCGGACTCCAATCGACAGCGCCGCGCTGGGCCAGCTACCGCGCATTCAAGCTGTCCTTGAGCGACGTTTGGACCAGTTGTCGCCAACAGCGCAAGACGTAGCAGCGTTGGCTAGCTGCGTGGGCCGAGATTTCTCGCTCGAGCTTTTGCTCCAGGCCAGTGACCTCCCGTCCGACGAGGTGATCGATGCCGTCGACGAAATGTGGCGGCGCAGAATTGTTCGGGCACGCAATGCGGATGCCTACGACTTCTCTCACGACTTGATTCGTGACTGCGCCTACCAGCGAATAGCGGAAGCGAAGCGGCGTCGTCTGCATCTGCGCGTCGCTAGGGCGCTGGAATCAATCCATGCTGAGGATCCGGCGGCAGTAGCTGCCGCTTTGGCGCTGCAGTACGCACAGGCAAACGTTCCTGACCGGGCAGTGGAGTACCACCTGTCAGCGGCCAATGGCGCTGCGGCCGTCTTCGCCAACGGCGAAGCAGTTCGACACTACGAACGCGGGCTTGAGATCTTGCAGTCGGTGCCGCCGAGTGTTGCCAGGGACGCAACCGAACTGCGGCTGCGTCACGCCATGTCGGCACCGCTGAACGCGGAGTTTGGCTATGCATCGCAGCAGCTGCGCTCCGAACTCGAACGAACCTCACAACTTGCCGAGAGTCTCGACGATGCACGGCAACTTCTATTGAGTTTGGCTGGACTTTTTGCCGTTCGGTATGTGCAGGGAGATGTATCCGAGTCATTTCGGATCGCCGAACGTTCGCTCGTGTTGCGCCGACGATGCCCAGATGTTGCAGGACAGGCGCACTTTACGTATGGCGGGGCGGCGACCAGCTTAGGCAGGCATGAGGAGGCGTTGCCTCATTTCGCGGCTGCGCACGCGCTGTGCATCGACCAGCCCCCGTCGGTCGTTGGAACCCGACCCGAGGTGCATGGTCGCGCGTGGAGTGCCCACGCGCTGTGGTTGTTGGGCCGCGATGAGGAGGCGGTGTATTGGAGCCAGTGGGCAATTGATCGAGCCGAGGCGGCTGCCCACCCATACAGCCTGGCCGTGGCGCTGGCATACGCGACCATCACTCATCAGCTACGACGAGACGTCCAGCGTTCGGGAGACTTCGCGGAGCGCACACGTCAGTTGTGCGCTAGGTACCACTTTGCTTACTACGGCGAGTGGGGGACGATCGTCCAGGGTTGGTGCCTGGGTGGTCATGCCGGCATCGATCAGATCAACCAAGGGCTGCAAGCACTCAGGGCCCAGGGGGCACTGGTTCGTCAGCCGTACTACCTGGGGCTGCTCGCTGACGCTCTGCTCAGAATGGGTAACACCGATCAAGCAGGAGCCACGGTCGACGCCGCCCTCTCGGCTGCTGCCGATCATGCCGATCGCTGGTGGGTCCCCGAGCTGTGGCGGCTCAAGAGCCTCACCTGCGACGGGGACCAGCGAGCCGAGAGCATCGGACGGGCTATGGCAGCCGCGGATCGGGACGGCAGTCGAGCGCTTCGGGATCGGATAACGGCTGGTTAGACCAGCGCTGGTGCCGAGGAACGCTCTGCGAACGCTGCCGAACCTAGATTCGCAGGCGCAATGAGGATGGCATCAGTAATCCGACCCGAAACAGAAACTGGGAGACACTATGACGGCGACGTCTGAGCAAGGGATTCACGACGCGCTCGCAGCCGAAATTCGCGGGACTGTGATTGCCCCAGGCGGATCGGCCCCTGAGCAGGAGCTGTATGACGAGGCGCGCAAGGTCTACAACGGAATGATCGATCGCAAGCCAGCGATCATTGTGCAATGTGCTGACGCGGCCGATGTGATCTCCGCGATTCGTATCGCGCGCGAGAACGGCTTGGCAATCTCGGTACGCGGAGGCGGACACCATGCCAACGGGTTCGGCGTCTGGGACGACGCCTTGGTGATCGACCTTCGCAACATGAAGGGCGTTGACGTCAATCCGAAGGAGCGCACTGTTCGGGTCCAGGGCGGCGCTGTGTGGGGCGACGTTGACCACGCGACGCATGCCTTTGGGCTGGCGGTCCCAACGGGCATCATCTCGACCACGGGTGTCGGTGGACTCACGCTTGGTGGAGGGGTTGGAAACCTTGCCCGTCAGTGTGGATTGACCATCGACAACCTGATCAGCGCTGACGTGGTTCTCGCCGACGGTACCCAGGTGACAGCCAGCGAGAAGTCCAATCCGGACTTGTTCTGGGCGTTGCGAGGGGGAGGCGGCAACTTCGGGGTCGTCACTTCGTTCGTGTTCCGCTGCCACGAAGTCTCAACCATCGTCGGCGGACCGGTCCTGTACGACATCAAGGACACGGGAGAGGTGCTTCGTTGGTATCGCGAGACGCAGCCCAACCTGCCACCGGATCTCAGCGGTTGGTTCGCCTTGTTGACCGTGCCACCCGGCCCGCCGTTCCCCGAGGAGTTATGGATGCGCAAGGCGTGTGCGGTCGTCTGGTGCTACGGCGGGGACCCGAGTCGAGCCGACGAGGTACTCGCGCCGGTGCGGGCCTTCGGTAAGCCGATCCTTGACGGAGTTGCAGAGATGCCGCTCCCGGTGCTGCAGAGCGCGTTCGACGCCCTCTACCCAGCCGGACTCCAGTGGTACTGGCGGGCCGACTTCTTCCGTGAGATCAGCGACGACGCGATCGCGGTTCACGAGAAGTTCGGCGCCGAGCTTCCGACGCCAGGTTCAACGATGCACTTGTACGCGATCGACGGCGAAGTTAACAAGGTCGGCGCTACAGACACTGCATTTGCGTATCGAGATGTTGGGTGGGCAGGCGTGATAGTTGGTGTCGATCCTGACCCCAAGAACGCCAAGCTGCTGAAGGACTGGACCATCGCGTACTGGGAGGCCCTGCACCCAACGTCTGCTGGCGGCGCCTACGTCAACATGATGATGGACGAGGGCGAGGATCGGATTAAGGCAGCGTACGGTCCAAACTACGAACGGCTTTCGAAGGTCAAGGCCAAGTACGATCCCGGCAACATCTTCCACGTCAACCAGAACATCAAACCCGCCAAATAACCACCAATGCGGAAGTTCTGACCACCGATACGTGGTCAGAACTTCCGCATTACTTCGTCTGAGTGCAAGTTAGGCGAATACGGTGCGGTCGTGAACTTTCGACGGCTACGGTGCGGATTGTGACTACGAGTCGTTCGACCCCTTTCGCCCGCTCGTCCATGCTTGCGCTCTGCCTGCTACTTGCCGGCATCGGCGTGTTGATGGCCCCGTCAGCACAGGCCGCTTTCCCCGGCGCGGACGGCGTCGTTGCAGTGGCGCTGGACGGGGATGTGTGGCTGAAGATTCCAGGCGGACCTGCCGAGCAGCTGACTTTCACCGGAAACAACCTCGGCCCGCGCTGGTCGGCCGATGGGCTGCGCCTGGTGTTCAGTCGTGACGGCAGGATCGTCATGTTGACCGTCTCGACGCGCGCCGAGGAACTTGTGCCGAACATCGACGATGCAAGATATGTCAACTGGTCGGCTGACGGTAGCCACCTGATTTTCTCGCGAGGCGAGGTCGGACAGAAGACAACAATCTGGACGACGCGTACCGATGGCTCGGATCAAGTCCGTATTGCGCGTCCCGGAAAGTGCTCAGTGAATGGATTGTCGGTTCCATCCTGGTCGCCAGATGGAACCAAGGTGGTATTCACGAGCGGTTCGCGCTCGACAGCCTGCACTAATCTCGGAGTGGTAGCCCGCATTCTGGATCTCACCACCAGAGAGCGGCAGCGCATTCCATACGTTGCGTCCGATCATCCCACTTTCACCAGCGACGGATCGGCCGTAATCGTCGGAGTCTCTGGCCCCTACTGGGCTCCGGGATATGCAATTGAGCGCCTTGAACTGGCGAGCGGAACGGTATCCGACATTGGCTCCCGGGCCTGTGTTGAAGGTGATGGCTGCTACTCAAATGGCAACTTTGGCGTCGCAACGCCTGGTGGACATGTGGCGTCGATTATTACGGATGGGAATAGGAACGATTCGTTCCCTTCGTTGATTTGCTATATGTCCGCAGGGAGCCCCTATGACTGTTGGAGCACGGGAAGTCACTTCGTGGAAGGCGACGAGACTGGCTTTCCATGGCCGCAGGTGAGGGGCTTCGACGTACAGCCCGTCCCCGCCACTCCCGCATTACACAGCTAGCGGTCACCGCCGGGGATCCAGAGGACATCGCCCGACCCGCCGTGAGCCGGCAGGTTGGCAACCCGGCTGAGGATGAACAGCAGGTCAGACAGCCGGTTCAGGTAGTGCGCGGTCAAGACGTTCATGCTGTCGCCGTACACGCTGAGCGCGGCATATGTTGAGCGCTCGGCTCGTCTCACGGTCGTCCTGGCCACATGGAGGTAGGCCGACCCTGCGGTCCCCCCCGGCAGTACGAACGACCGAAGTTTCTCGACACGCTCGTTGTACTCATCGCAGGCCGTCTCCAGTCGTTCGACGTAGTTGGCCTCAACGCGAAGGGGCGGGAACTCCGGATTCTCGACAACCGGCGTGCACAAGTCAGCGCCCACGTCGAACAGCTCGTTCTGCACACGAGTCAGCAGGGTAACGACCTCTGCAGGCAACGGAGCCATGACGAGGGCGACGCCGATCGCAGCGTTGGCCTCATCGACGTCTGCATAGGCGGCGAGCCGCGGGTCGTTTTTGTCGACTCGACTCATGTCTCCTAGGGCAGTGGTGCCGTCGTCGCCGGTGCGCGTGTAGATGCGGGTGAGGTTGACCATGAACCCCAGCCTAGAGCGGGGGCTCTACGATGCATCCGTGGAGCGGTTCAAAGTCGCGGGCAAGGCGCGCCTGGTTGGTCAGGTGCGGGTCACGGGCGCCAAAAACAGCGCGTTAAAGCTCATGGCGGCAGCCCTGCTTGCTCCTGGTGTCAGCACGATCGAAGAGGTTCCCGAGATCTTCGACGTCGAGATCATGTCTGAGCTACTGCGGCGGCTCGGGTGCGAAGTCAGCCACGATCTCTTGGGCGCCTCGGTCACCATTGATGTACCCGAGAAGCTCGACCACCGAGCCGACTACGACCTCGTGCGTCAAATGCGGGCGTCGATTGCGGTCTTGGGGCCATTGATCGCGCGCACGGGCGAAGCTGACGTTGCGATGCCCGGGGGAGATGCGATCGGTTCCCGACCGCTCGACTTTCACATTGCTGGTCTGATCAAGATGGGTGCCACGATTGAGAACGAGCACGGTTTCATCGTGGCAAAGGCCAAGCGACTGCGCGGGGCAACCATCTGGCTCGACTTTCCCAGCGTCGGGGCTACCGAGAACCTGCTCATGGCAGCTGTCATGGCGCAGGGCCGAACCGAAATCGACAACGCGGCGCGCGAGCCGGAGATCATCGACCTGTGTCGCATGCTTCGACGGATGGGTGCCGAGATTGAAGGAGCAGGTACGTCGACCCTAGAGATTCATGGTGTTGACGCACTGAGCTCAGTACGACATGTCACGGTGTCCGACCGGATTGTGGCGGGCACGTGGGCCATGGCTGCGGCCATGACGCAAGGCGACATCACCGTTCAAAACAGCGAGCCGAGCCACCTTGAGATTGCCCTGGACAAGCTGGAGACGTCGGGGGCGACGGTGGACCGTGTCGAGGGCGGATTCCGGGTGTCCATGGATCGACGACCCACCGCGGTGGACGCTGTGACGCTGCCTTTCCCGGGATTCCCAACGGATCTGTTGCCGATGGCGCTGGCGTTGAACGCCGTTTCCGAGGGAACGGCCATGGTTACCGAGAATGTCTACGAGTCGCGATTCACATTCGTCAACGAGCTGGGACGCCTTGGTGCAGACATCCGCACCGATGGACATCACGCAGTCGTTCGCGGTCGAACCTCGTTGTCTGGCGCTCCCGTGCGAGCCCCCGACATCCGCGCGGGAGCTGGCTTGGTGATCGCTGGCCTGGTCGCCGAGGGGGAGACCTTGGTCAGCGACATCCATCACATCGACCGCGGCTACCCGCACTTCGATGCGCAGTTGAGGGCGCTTGGGGCCGACATCGTTCGAGAACCCGATCCGGACGCGACCAGGTACCCCTGACCCGCGCGAGCGCTAGCCCTGGGCCAGCAGCTGACGAGCCCTTGTCTCATCGCCCGGCCAGACCATCACGCGCGGCCCGTCATTGGTCATCGCGACCGTGGCGCGAAGCCCTTCGGCTTCCAAAGCCTGCCTGGTCATCTCCGCCTCGATGTACGTGCCTGGTGCAGACACTGCGCTCAGCAGTCCGTACTCAGTGGGTGGGGCTGGCTGAACCGGCTGCTCGACGACCGAGCCCCCGCGTTTCGATGCCCAGCGCAGGATCATCACTAACAGGCCAATGCCGACCAACGCCATGAGCGGGCTGTACACATAAGACGTCATTGGTCCAGTGTCCTCCACGTTGCGCACGTTGGCCACTGGTCGCGGCCCGTAGGCTGGTCGCGCCACTAGGGACGACTGACCCACCGGACATTGCACAAGAACCATTTACCAAGCGCTTTTACCGAATCCCAAAAGGACAAACGTTGCCGAACACCGAAAACGATATGGCCGTTGCAGTGGTAGGAGCCGGCCTCATGGGTTCAGGTATCGCGCAAGTGGCAGCAGTTGCCGGCTACGACGTCGTCCTCCGTGACGTTGACGAGCAATCACTTGATCGAGGCATGAGCTCGGTCGCTCAGTCACTCAAGAAGTTCGTGGCCAAGGGGAAAGCCACCGAGAAGGACGCTGCTCGCGCGCTTGGCCGGATTCGACCGACCACCGACATTGCGGAGATTAGTCAATGTGGCGTAGTCGTGGAAGCCATCTTTGAACAGCTCGACGCAAAGCAAGATCTGTTCCGAATACTCGACGAAGTTGCACAACAAGACGCGATTCTCGCGACCAACACGTCAGCACTTCCCATCACGCAGATTGCTTCGGCTACGTCACGGCCAGCGAGTGTTGTTGGCACCCACTTCTTTTCGCCGGTACCACTCATGCAGCTCTGCGAGCTCGTGCGCGGCGATCACACGTCAGACTCGACGATGCATTCGGCACGTTCGTTTGCAGAGCGAGTTGGGAAGACGTGCATAACCGTGAACCGCGACATCGCAGGGTTTGTGACGACCCGGCTCTTTTCTGCACTCTCGATTGAGGCGGCTCGCCTTGTCGAGTCGGGCGTTGCTAGCGCGGCAGATATTGATGTTGCATGCAAACTCGGCTTTGGCCACGCGATGGGGCCACTGGAGACCATGGACCTCACCGGCATCGACATCATGGTCAACGCAGCTGACAACATTGCTGACGAGACTCCGGGGGACACTTTCGCCGTGCCAGCCATGCTGCGGCAGATGGTGGCTGAAGGGCGGCTGGGCAGAAAGAGCGGTCGCGGCTTCTACGACTATGAGAAGTGAGACTTTGCTCGGCGTGTCGAGCACGGATGCGCGCATGGTGCCAATAGCGTGCGATGACTCGGATGCTTGTGTGGCGACTTCCCACCTTTCGTGAACCGCGAGAGGCGCTGCTGGTGCCGAGTCGGAGGGGTCTATGCGCTCAGCAGATGTTGCGCTCCCAAGACGGGTAGACGTGACGACATCCAGCGACGTCCGGTACGCCCTGCATATTGCAATTGACTCCGCGGTCGACCCCGATGTCTTGGTGGACGCCTCGGCTGTCGAGACCGTCGACGTTGCCGGCCTTGGAGTCCTGGTTGCCGCACATCGCCGAGCCAAACAAGCCGGACTGCGACTTGTCTTGTGCGATGTCCAGCCGCGCATCGTTCGGTTGCTGGCGGTGACTAGGCTGCATCGCGTGCTCGTGCTAGACCGCACCGCGGCCCGTACCGGCTGATCAGCCCAGGCCCGCTAGCGCGAGCGGTCGACCGGTAGGCTCTGCGAACCACCACCGGGACCTCATGGAGGCTTGGATGGACACCAACGCAGCACGTCCGGAGCGCGACCGCCCATGGGTCATGCGCACTTACGCTGGCCATTCGTCGGCTGAAGCCTCTAACGAGCTATACCGACGCAACCTTGCCAAGGGCCAGACCGGACTTTCGGTGGCTTTCGAT
>DATKIY010000260.1:0-6645 GCA_035543875.1 Actinomycetes bacterium
CGGCTCGCTGGAGTGGGCACCGACGTAGCAACCGCCCGTCGACTCCTCGATGCCACTGTGTCGGTGGCCGAACAATGCGTACTCGACCCAGTCGCCGATCTAGGAATCGGGTCGGTTCACTTTCCCGAGCTCTCTGTGGTCGACCCAGCGGCTGTTGCTGCCGGACGCACTGCTGACGCTGTGCTCCGCGAGCGATGCGAGGTGGGATGGAACCAGCACCTCATTCCTCGCCGAGGCGCGCAAGCCACCGCTGCGCGTGAGCGGCTCGATGACGAGCTCAGTGTTATTGCCGGGCTTGGCTATGCCACCTACTTCCTCACCGTCGGCGATGTCTGCGACCTCATCCGGTCGATGGACGTCAGGGTTGCTGCTCGCGGTTCTGGTGCTGGGTCGATGGTGGCTTATCTGCTAGGTATCTCGGGTGTCGATCCCATGCGCTACGGACTGATTTTCGAACGCTTTCTTTCTTCCTTACGACAAGCGCTGCCCGACATCGACGTAGATGTCGAGTCCGCTCGTCGTACTGACATCTACGAACGCATCTTTGAGCGGTTCGGCACTGACCGAGTCGCGTGTGTGTCGATGGCAGACACCTACCGAGTACGTCACGCAGTGCGTGATGTCGGAGCCGCGCTTGGCATGCCGCCCGGCGAGATCGACACCATCGCCAAAGCGTTTCCGCATATTCGAGCGCGTGATGCTCGCAACGCATTGCGCGAGCTCCCTGAGCTACGTGCGAGCCGGGTAGGTGAAGATCCTCGGCTCGACCTGATGTTCAGTCTGGTCGAAAAGCTCGACGGGTTGCCTCGTCATCTAGCACTCCACCCGTGTGGAGTGTTGCTGTCCGACATCACACTGCTAGATCGCACTCCGGTCGAGCCCAGTGCCGCTGGCTTTGCCATGAGCCAGTTCGACAAGGACGACGTCGAACACCTCGGGCTACTCAAACTCGATGTGCTCGGCATCCGCATGCAGTCAGCCATGGCCTATGCGCTTGAAGAGGTCGAACGCATCGAAGGCGTCGACCAGCGACCAATCCTTGACGAAGTCCCGCTCGACGATCCGGCCACCTACGACCTCATCCGTTCCACGCACACGCTGGGCTGTTTTCAGATCGAGTCGCCGGGGCAGCGGGAACTCGTCGGCAAATTCGCTCCTGAGACATTCGACGACCTCATCATCGACATTTCGCTGTTTCGCCCCGGCCCAGTGAAGTCCGACATGGTGTCGCCTTTCCTCAAGGCCCGGCATGGCCACGTCGAACCGCAGTACCTCCATCCTGATCTCAAACCAGTGCTTGTCGAAACGTACGGAGTTGTGGTCTTCCACGAGCAAGTGATCCGGATGATCGCAGTCTTCACTGGCTGCTCACTCGCCGAAGCCGACGAGAAGCGGCGCGCGCTCGGTGATCTCGACGGCCAAGCCGAAACCCGTGAGTGGTTTTACCCTCGTGCGTTTGAGCGTGGATACGACCTCGTCACCGTAGAACGAGTATGGGAGGTGCTGCGTGCGTTTGCGTCGTTCGGTTTTTGTAAAGCGCACGCTGCCGCATTCGCGCTTCCCACCTACCAGTCCGCCTGGCTGAAGGCGCACCACACCGCAGCTTTTCTTGCTGGCGTGCTGACGCACGATCCCGGGATGTATCCCAAGCGGCTCATTCTGAACGATGCGCGGCAGTTCGGGATCGCAGTGTTGCCGCTCGACGTCAACGAATCTGACGTCAGCTATCGGGTCGAACGCGTAGCACCGCACGACGAGCCTCCGCCTCGGGTGTTGGGTCAAGTGGTAGGCGATGGTGCCCCCCGAGGAGTGCCTGACCACCCCGAGCTCCCCGACGCCCGCAGTTACGGCATTCGACTCGCCCTGGCCGACGTCAAAGGCATCACCGATGCAGAGGTCGATCGGATCGTGGCTGGTCGTCCCTTTCGGTCGGTAGCAGATTTTTGGCATCGCGCCGCAGTGTCGCGTCCGGTTGCCGAACGTTTGGTGGTGGCAGGCGCCTTCGACTCGCTCTATGCCATCGGCTCGCCCCTCCCGGTGCGACGAAAGAACCGAGTGACCCGACGTGACTTGTTACTCCAGGTCGCTGAGCTCAGCCGGTGGAACGTGATGCCTACGGCGCGACGTTCTCGAGCTGATTCCCCTACTCGCTTCGACCCGGCTGCAGTCCAGCTCACCCTCGACCTAGGCCCAGGCGACGACTCCGCGCCCCAGCTTTCTGGCCTGCCCGAAATGACTGGTGCGGAGCGGGTTCGAGCCGAGCTCGATGTTTTGGGTCTCGACGTCAGCCGTCATGTTGTCGATTTCTACCTACCGTTGTTCGAGGCGATGGGCGTAGTGCGGGCTCACCAGCTTCTTACGTGCCGCTCGCGTTCTGAGGTCTTTGTGGCTGGCGTCAAGGTCGCTACCCAAACCCCACCCGTTAGGTCAGGGCGTCGGGTCGTGTTCGTCACGCTCGATGACACCACCGGGCCGATCGATGCCACTTTCTTCGAAGACGCGCAAGGACCGTATGCGGCCACCCTGTTCCACTCCTGGCTGTTGCTCATTCGGGGAGAGATTCGCCGCACCGGCCCACGCGGCATCTCATTACGCGCCACTGGCTGCTGGGAGCTGTCCGGTGCCTACTCTGCCTGGCAGACAGGAGGGCTTACTGCTGTCGAAAGTCTGATCACGGCCATGCCCGTCGGGTTCACCGAGAGCGAGGAGGCCGTCTCCGGGGCCGCCGCCAGTCGCTCCACCCGCCCCGTCTTCACCTCACCAGCACAAGGTGCAGCCGCCAGCAGCACTCGCGACAAAGGAATTGCCGGAGGGATGGGCCGTCGACGGATCCTGGTCCACCCCAGCGGATTCCGGCAGTCACCGTACGCTGATGTGCAACCACCCGGAGACGACGTCAAGAAGGGCAAGCCGCCGCGCAAGCTGTGGCACTCCAGCCCAGGAAGCTCAGGCGGCTGATGAGCAGGAAACAGCTCCATCGCCCCAGCGGCGACGGCCAGTCAGCCGGTCCACGCCCCGACGACACCGGCTGCACGATCCTGCACGTCGACATGGACGCCTTCTACGCATCGGTCGAGCTGCTGCGTCGGCCCGACCTCGTCGGACAACCAGTCATCGTGGCCGGAGGCGGCACCCGAGGCGTTGTGTTGTCGGCCACCTATGAAGCACGAGAGTTCGGTGTCCACTCCGCCATGCCGACCACGCGCGCCCGTCGACTCTGTCCGCAGGCGGTCATTCTTGAGCCACACCATCGCGACTACTCACGTATTTCCAATGGGGTCATGGCGGTGTTTCGCTCCATCACTCCGCTCGTGGAGCCGCTGAGTCTCGATGAGGCATTTCTCGACGTGTCTGGTGCTGTGCGTCGACTCGGCTCGCCGGCAACCATTGGCGAGCTCATCCGCACTCGCGTGGCAGACGAACAAGGAATCACGTGTTCGGTTGGTGTGGCCAGCACAAAGTTTGTTGCCAAGCTCGGCTCGGCTCGATGCAAACCCGACGGTCTGTTGGTGGTTCCTGCCGACGGCATCATCGACTTTCTTCACCCGTTGCCCGTCGGAGCATTGTGGGGAGTCGGCGCCAAAACCGAAGAGACCTTGCATCGACTCGGCCTTCGTACAGTCGCCGACATCGCTAGTACGCCGGAGCAAACTCTTGAGCGCGCCCTCGGACAAGCGTCGGGACGTCATCTCATGGCGTTGGCCTGGGGACGTGACGAACGACATGTGCAGGCCGACGAAGTCGAAAAGAGCGTTGGCGCAGAAGAAACCTTTGCGGCCGATATTGACGACCCCAAAGTTGTGTTGCGCGAACTCCTGCGACTGTCGGAGCGAACCGCAGTCCGGGTCCGGGGGCAGGAAATGGTCGGACGAACGATCAGCCTCAAGGTGCGGTTTGCCGACTTCACCACCATCACGCGGTCCAAGACGTTGCGTGAGCCCACCGACATCGGTCGCGAAATCTACGCCACGGCTCGTCAGCTCTTCGACGCACTAGCCCTCGATCGAGCGCGCATTCGGCTCGTTGGGGTCCGGCTTGAAGGACTGGTCCCGGCGGCGGGGGTACCTCGTCAAATGGCCCTCGATGATCGTTCCGTTGGGTGGCGGGAGGCCGAGCAGGCCGCTGACCGGGCAGCTCATCGGTTCGGGGCTGGGGTCGTTCACCCAGCCACGCTCGTTCAAGATCAAGAGAACAGATCGGGGGTCCAGCCGACCCCCCGGACTGCCGACAACTAAAGAACCTGAAGGTGGCCACCCAGCCACGCTCAGTTGCAGGATTGGCTAGCCGGGTTTCGAACATCGCTTCGGCCACCTATCCTAGGAACAGACCGAACCGCAGACAGCGTTCGCACCCGGCGATCGCCCAGGCCGTCGAGGAGGAGCCATGCCGCTCTCCGAGCACGAGCAGCGACTCCTCGATCAGATGGAGCGCCAGCTCTACGCCGACGACCCCAAACTCGCTTCCACCCTGCGTGGTTCTGCTGCGGGACTGCATGACCGGCGTCGATTGCTGGTGGGTTCGATTGCTGTCGTCGTGGGAATGTCGCTGCTTATTGGCGGCGTAGCTGCCCCGTTCTGGCCGCTCGGTGTCGCAGGATTTCTTGTCATGCTCGGCGGCGGTTGGTTAGCCAGTACGGGTTGGCACATCCGATCCACCGCAACCTCGACTGGCGGCGCTGCTGGTTCATCGGCCCCTAAGGCCAAGGCTCGCCCAGGTTTTATGAACCGCATCGAGGATCGCTGGGAGCGACGCCGCGACGACGAGCGTTAAGCGCGCCCCACTCGGCGGCGCAATGATTGCATCGCGTTACCCCACGCGCGTTCGATTCGCTGTGACGACTGCCCCCACCACACCGCGACCGCTGCACGTCCGGACGCAGGCCACCAAGTAGCACGGCGTAGGTCTCTCGGCGCGACAGCCTCTCGCATTCCCCGACAGACGCGGCTAGAGGATTCGCGCCAACGACGGACGTCGGAGGCGTCCACATCGCCGCCCACTGTCTGAGGCTCGGGTGCGGCATACCGAGTGCGCTCGACTGCCTGCGCAAGGTCGCGGAAGTCGGCCGTGTCCTGCTTAGTTAAGCCACCCTGCCGAGGCAGGCGAGTCGCAAGGTCTCGGGGAGTCTCGGTGGCCAGCGGTTCCAAGTCGAGGTCAGTGGCCAAGTCCAAGATGTCGTGCCACGCCGCCAGTGCGGCGGTTCGTCCGTCGCTGGCATGCGCCCATCGACGACGTCGACTAAGCCGTGCTGCGGTGGCAGGCGTGATAGCCACCAGGGCAACCAGGACCATCGCAGCTATCGCGTAGCCACCCCACGCTGTACCGCCTTCCTCAGTCGCCGTACTGGTTGCGGTGGAACCGGGCAACAAACCGCGGCTCAACTCTGTAGGGACCTGCCTATCAATCGGTCGTCGAATTCTTGGGTCGCCCGGCCGGTTCTTTGGATCCCCCGGCTGGCCGTTTTGTCCTGGCTGGTTGTTGTCTACGGATACCGGAGGGGGTGCCCATGCCGGTGTAGCAATACCGTCGCCGCCCGCGGCCGCGCTCGGTGTTGGCTCGAAACGCACCCAGCCGACACCTTCAAACCAAAGCTCTGGCCACGCGTGGGCATCGTGCGCGGAGACTAGCCAGGTGCCACTTGCCGTCTTGGTTCCTGGGGTAAACCCCACCTGGAGCCGTGAGGGAATGCCCGCCACGCGTGCCATCAGACCCATGGTTGCGGCGAACTGTTCACAGTAACCGCTCTTGTCATGCAGAAATGACCGCAGTGCCGACTCAGAGTCGGTGGGGACGGTCTTGATGCTGTACTCAAAGTTCTTGAGAAACCAGTTCTGCAACGCGAGCGCGCGGCCATACGCTGTGGTTTCCCCTTCCGTCACGCGGTCGGTGATCGGCGTCAACATCGCCTTCGTCTCCTGCGGCAACGCGAGGTACTTGGTGAGTGTTGGGCCGGAGCTGACGGCGGTCTCCAACTGGTCGGCAGTTGGCAGGACGCGTAGTCCTTCAGCCGAGTAGAGCAACTCTTGTACCGTTCCGTCCTGCGCGGGCGTGAAGACATCGAAGGTGTTTGCATCCCAGCGCCAGTCGCCGTCGATGCTGACCGTGCTGACCGGGTACGGAAGCGGTAGTTGGGGGGTGTCGAGTCCAGCCATGTGAATCTGGGTCGTCACCGGATTAGTCACGACAGCAGAAGACAATCCTGGTGGCGCAGGTAGACCCTGCGATGCCTGTTGGGTTTCCGGTGCGCTGATCTGTGCTGGTACCCAACTGTCCCCATCGAACTCGTCGAGCGTCGCGATCCGTAGGTACTGGCCGTACCCGTCGCTCGTCTCATAACGCATGAGCACGGTGTCAGCGCCTTGCGTGAGATTGCGCTTCAGATCGAGCAACGGGGTTACCTTGACCACCGGTTGCTTGAACGTCGAGCTCGAGTGCCCTCCTGGACCTTCGGCGTCCGGGTCGGTGCCGCCGCCACCAAACACTCCGTCAGTAAGGCTTGGCACGACAAGCGGAAGGGCAATCGCTGCTACGAGGGCGGTAGCTCCGAGGCGCCGACCGGTTCCGCCGACCGCATGCATTCCGCTTGATGCGTCGGCGTCAGTACCGATGAGCTTGCCCCACCGAGAGAGGCGGTCACGCCCATCGGCC
>DATKIY010000261.1:0-7134 GCA_035543875.1 Actinomycetes bacterium
ATACACCTTGGGCGGCGGCTGACCGATCCCCGGCAATCGGTCGTGTCGACTTGAACACCGACCACGCCGTGTAACGGATGACATCGTTTATCTCGCGTGCTTGCTTCCCGCTGATTCCGGACACGGACCTATCTTCCCTCGCTCGACAAGAAGTCAGCCACCCGGGTCGCGGCTGACTGCCCGGAAGCGATGCAGGCCGCAATGCCGACGCCGTCAACGCCGGCCCCGCAGATCTCGACACCGTCAACCTTGGCAAGCGAAGACTGCAGCGCGTCCATGCGCAGCCGATGCCCGACGGCGTACTGAGGCAATGCATTCTCCCATCGCGTCACCAGCTGATCAAGCGGAGTTGCACTAACCCCCGCAAGCACTGAGAGGTCGGACAATCCAACGTCGGCCAGCTCGTCATCGGACCGTCGTAGCACCTCGCCCTCGCCGTAGCGTCCGAGGGACACTCGGATCACCACGCGGTCCGGGTTCTGTTGCTGCAACCAATGCCATTTTTGCGACGCAAACGTCACCGCCTTGACAGACCGGCCAGATACCGGAGGAACCAAGAATCCGGTTCCTTCGGGCAGCTGGCCGAGCTCGGCTCTTTCGAACGCGTACGTCACGAGCGCAACCGACGCGTACTCAACACCGGCCAACCCTTGGTAGTGCTCGGGAACCACTGTCGCCAACAACTGACCGGTCGCTTGAGCCGGACAAGCCAACACCACAGCATCAAACAGCAGGTTCTCGTGGGTACCTGTGCGCTCGACAACAATCTCCCAACCAGCGTCTTCGCGTCGCAGTGACGTCACGCTCGACTCAGTTCGGGCGTCAACACCGGGCGTGTCAGCAACCGCCTCTGGTAGCTGCCAAAGCCCGCCGTCAACGGATGCGAACACGGGGCTGTCTCCCGCTGGAGTGTGGCGAGACGCCAGCAATTCTTGGATGGCCGACATCAGTGACTTGCCCTCAGTGAGGTGACCGCGTAGGCCAGGAATCACCATGTCGAGTGAGAGCCTGCTTGATTCGCCGGCGTAGACACCACCGAGGACCGGCTCAACCAACCGCTCAACCACCTGTCGGCCAAGTCGTTCACGCACCAGCTGGCCAACGGCCACATCCGCCGTCACCGCGCGCTTGGGCAAACTCGCCTCGGCGTAGGCGCGGAGCAGGCCACGCTTGTCCAGGATGGACGACTCAGCGAGCCGGGCCAGGTCATACGGAATCCCCAGCAACTGCCCCTGGGGAAGCTTGCGCAACCGGTCATCTATCCAAACGGAAGCACCAACTGCTTCTGGATACACCAGCTTGTGCCCAAGCCCGACAGCTCGAATCAAGTCGACGGCCTCTGGTCGGCGGGCCAACACCGACTCAGCGCCGGCGTCGACCGCGATTCCCGCTAGCTGTCCGCGTTTGAGCTTTCCGCCAACGTGGCTAGACGACTCAAAAACCGTCACACGTGTTCCAGCTGACGCCAGCTGATGAGCTGCGGCTAGACCACTGATGCCTCCACCGACCACGGCAACACGAGACGACGACTCCGGCGAATTCACAGAGGTCACTCTCGCAGAGCCGAATTTTGTGAAGGTCACGGTCTGGCATCAGGACCACTTGACGGGAACCGTATGCCGGAGCCCTCGGTCCAACCGGGCAGGAACGTCGACCTCTGGAGGGGCCATGAGAGGACGAACCGCGCAAACGCGCGCCGTCGTTGCAGCAGTTGGACTTATGTTTTTGCTCGGAGCCTGCTCGGGCAGCTCAAATGACGCCGCCAGCACGAGCACTGACCTATCCAAATCTGATCAGGCAGGGGCGGAGCGTGCTAGTTCCTCTGACTCCCTAGATGCCGGTACCGCGGCACAGGCACCGGGTTCGGTTGCCGGCAGCCAGTCGTCTGGGCTGACGCAGACACTTCCGATAGATCGCGATGTGATCGCCACGGCAGAGGTGACGATCCGCGTAGACGATGTCGAGGCAGCTCTGCCCGACCTGACTCACGCTGCTGAGTCGAGCGGTGGCTATGTATCCGGCGAAGACACATCCAGCGATCCCGACAACCCCTCAAAAACTCGGTCCACCATGGTGTTGCGGGTTCCTACCGAGAACCTGCAGCAAGTGATCGGTGAGATCAGCGGCTTAGGTGACGTCCTACGCAGTCAACAGGATGTGAAGGACGTGACTGAACAAGTCGTGGACGTGAACAGTCGGGTCAAGACAGCCCGCGCAAGCGTGGCGCGCATCCGGGTTCTGCTTGGTCAGGCCACCTCGCTCGGTGAGGTAGTCCGAATCGAAAGTCAGTTGTCTCGACGCGAAGCTGACCTTGAGGCGTTGCTTGCCACACAACGGTCGCTGGCCAACCAAACTGAGCTTGCAACACTGACCGTAACCACGCTCGGACCCGAGGCAGTTCAACCGGTCACGCCGAAGGACGCGGATGGTTTCGTTGCTGGACTCGACCGCGGTTGGAATGCGTTTATGGACGTGGTTGTCCTAGCACTCACCATCATTGGCGTACTCCTCCCGTTTGCGGTGGCAGCATTCTTGATTCTGACGCCGTTCTGGGTGGTGTGGCGACGACGTCAGCCGCAGTACCGCACCGTCATCGATCGCCGTGCAACGGCAACCTCAGCCCACGACGAGGTACCAGAGCAAGCAGGCGCAACCGTTCGGTAAGGCGACCCGCTTGGCTACGAACGTCGAGTTTGTTCGTGGACCTGCTCAACGATTTGGTTCAGCACATCCGGGTCACTGGACGGAAGGACGCCATGGCCGAGGTTAAAGATGTGACCGGGCAGGCCCTCGGCAGCCTCGAGAACGGACGCCACACGACGGCTCACGGCTTCGGGGGATGCGAAGACGACCGCTGGATCGAGGTTGCCCTGCAAGGTCACCTGTCCGCCTAGACGTCGGCTCGCTTCCTGCAACGAGATTCGGTAGTCGACACCAACCACGTCGGCCCCGGCCGCCTTCATCATCGGCAGCAACTCGCCGGTGTTCACACCGAAATGAATTCTCGGCACATTCAAGTCCGCTAGGCCATCGAAGATGTACTTCGAGTACGGCAACACATGCTCTTCATAGTCGGAAGCAGGCAGTGCACCTACCCAGGAGTCGAACAACTGGATCGCACTCGCGCCAGCCAGGACCTGCACTCGCAGGTAGGCCAACGAACTGTCCGCGAGCCGTTGCATGAGTTCATGCCAAGTCGTTGCATCGCTGTACATCAACGCTTTGGTGCGTTCGAGATTTCGAGAAGGTCCGCCCTCGACGAGATAAGACGCCAAGGTGAAGGGAGCGCCAGCGAAGCCGATGAGCGGCGTGTTTCCTAGCTCCCCCACCAAGGTTTGGATGGCCTCGGCGATGTAGGGAACATCACCTGGATCCAACGTTCGCAGCACGGCGGTGTCGTCAACACGACGGATTGGGTTCGCGATCACCGGACCAACGCCAGGAACGATGTCGAGATCGACTCCAATCGCCTTCAGTGGCAACACGATGTCACTGAAGAAGATGGCGGCGTCAACGCCGTACCGCCGGACTGGCTGCAACGTGATTTCGGCGACCAGGTCAGGGCGCATACACGACTCAAGCATCGTGACGCCCTCGCGCACCTTGCGGTACTCGGGAAGCGAGCGTCCAGCCTGGCGCATGAACCACACGGGAGTGTGACTAACCGGCTGCTGGCGGCAGGCGCGGAGGAAGGGCGACGTCGTCAGATCGGAGGACACAAGGCGCAATCGTGGCACGTCGAGTGGACGAGGCTTCGGTGGGACCTAACCAGCTGCCAGCAAGACGATCCCTACCAACGCGAGTGCCACTCCGTAGCCCTGCAGCTTGCTCAAACGTTCCCCGAGGAACACTCGCGCCAAAAGCAGCGTGGCGACGGGGTACAACGATCCCAGCACGGCGGAGACGCTCAGCAGACCCAGAGTCGATGCCCACGCGAACGCGCCGTTTGCTGCAGCATCGCCAAAGCCCACAGCCCCCAGACCGGGCAGGTCACGCACGCTTAGGCCTTGCAGCCGGGTGAAGACAATCACCGGGATCGCTAGCAGGAGCACGCTGGTCGAACGTTGGACCACAAGCGTCATGCCCACGCTGTACTGACCTCCGCCGTCGAGGCACACAAAGGCAAACCCGAAGCCCACTGCCGAGACCAGCGCGAGCACGATCGATCGGTAGTGGTCGGCGGGCGCCGGAGCGTTTTCGCTGGTCACGTCGGGGCCGCTGGCGAGCATCACTCCTAGGAAGCCGACCACGATCCCGCAAAGCTGCAGGGTCGACGGCGACTCCCCGGACGCCAGACCCCAAACGACCGGAATCACGATGCCCGTGGCGGCGATGGGCGAAACGACTCCCATCTTCCCGATCGAGAGCGCTCGGTAGAAACAGATCAATGCAACGGGTCCGACGATCCCGGCGCCGATGCCCCACCACAAATACCCGGTGGGGTCGTCGAAGACCCCTGCCAGCCAAGCGCCCGGCAGGATGAATGCCAGGGCAATCGCCTGTGAGACCAGCACCACGACGACCGCCTGCATCCGACGTGAGTAGACGCCACCAAAGAAGTCGGCAGTCCCCCACAGGACGCTCGAAAGCAGTGCTAGTGCGGCGCCCATAGTGGGCCAAGGCTAGGGGGCGCTCCCTGTGCGTGTTGGAACCGATCCACCGTGTCGACGACGTACTCTCGTTTAGTGAGCGTTCCGGAGGCACCCCCCGAACCGTTTCAGCGGGCGCTGGAGTCACTGCGCGCTGCCCGCCTCCGGCCAGAGATCGACCTCGACGAAGCCCCAGCGCCGCAGCGGCTGGCCCCATTCTCAGTCGCCATGACCGCCGATGTCATGCTGCGCGGCGAGGAGATGGGCTCGGGCAGGTTCGTGGTGCTCCACAACCCGGAGGGACACGACACGTGGGACGGCACCTTCCGTGTCGTCACGTTCGCGCGAGCCGCACTCGACGTCGAGATGGCCAGTGACCCGATGGTGACCGAAGTGGGTTGGTCATGGCTGATGGAGTCGCTCAGCAACCACGGGGCCAGTCACCACTCACCGAGCGGAACGGTGACCCGGGTGTCGTCGGAAAGTTTTGGTGCCATGTCTGACCGACCAGGGGCGGCCGAACTCGAGGTCCGCGCGTCATGGACACCCGACTCTGACGATCTCGCTCCACATCTGATGGCGTGGGCTGACCTGCTGTGCACGGCCGCCGGGCTTCCTCCCGTGCCGGCAGGCGTCGTGCCACTGAGCGCAGCCCGTCGACCGTTGTCCTAGCCGAGTGCGCACTGATTAGTCGGGCAGGACGTCCAGCCCCAGGACGGTGACAAGTTGTACGGCTTGCTCCCAGCCAATTCGGGCGCGCGTTAGGTCGGTGGCGTTGAGGTCGAGGGTCGAAAGATCGGAACCGCGCAAGTCGCTTTCGGACAGATTTGCGTTGTGAAGCCATGCGCCAGACAAGTCGACGTTACTAATCGTTGCTCCTTCACCTCGGATGCCGGTGAGATCTGCTTCGCGCATTCGAACGTCCGTGATTTCGACGCCCCGCAAATCTGCTCCTGGCATGCCGACAAACGACCAGTCTCCACCGGTGACCTTCAGTGTCGTATACGTGCAGTGGTCAAACCTGCTCCCGACGAACTTGCAGCCGGTAAAGGTCGCACTAAAGAACGAGCAGCGGGTGAAGGTGCAGTTAAGGAATGCAGCGCTCGTGTGCGTTGACGCGTTGAACTGAACGTCACGAAACGAGCACTCGCTGAAGACGCCGCCGTTGTTGGTGACCTCAGTCATGTCCACGTCGACGAAGGCGACATTCGCGTGCATCTGTCCCGACAGGTCCTGCCCATCCCAGTCCTCCTGGCTGACCTCGTTGTCGGTCGCCGGCGCAGGTACCCCACCTTTTCTCTCGGCCATGCGTGCGAGTTTACGGATCAACTCGCCATAATCAGCAAATGACAACACAGGAGTTGCAGCTTCAAATGGACGCCTTTCAACGGGCGATCGAAACTCGAGACGTTGAGGCTGCCGGTGAGGTGTTAGATCCGGATTACGCGCTCTGCCTGGTTCACCCGACCGCCATGGTCATCCCCCGCGACCAATGGCTCGCGATGCTTCCGAACTATGTGGTCCACGAGTGGACCGTCCAGGAGCAGCAGATCGATACCGACGGAGACTGCGCACTCGTCTTTCACCGTGGCCTGCAGCGCGCGACCGTAGTCGGCGAACCACGAGATGGCATCTTCGTTGTCTCCGACATCTGGCGCCGACGTGAGGACGGTTGGCGCGTCTGGAGACGAGACTCCAGCCCATTGGCACCCCTCGAGATGCCCGCACGCTAAAAGCGGCAGACTCTCCTCATGGTCGACGGAGTTGTCCGCGAGTGGCACAACAACGAGGGCTGGGGCGTCCTGGACACGGCGGAAACCCCCGGCGGTTGTTGGGCTCATTTCGCATCGCTACGCATGGCTGGATTCCGCACAGCGCTTCCGGGCCAGCGGGTCGACGTTGTGTATGAGCAAACTCCGCAGGACGGGTACGACTTCCGCGCTGTGGCCGTGACCATCGAAGGCGTCCCGGTTCCGGAGCCAGCCACGGACCAACCAGACGAACCTCCCTCCGCGAACCCGGCGTATCAAAGCCGAATTTTGGTTCGAGCGGGACTGACTGTCCACATCGACCTGTCCACATCGATCTGACCAGCCGAAGTTTTCCACCGCCTGTTTTCGATCCTTGAGCATTGTCGGTGCCAACTACTAGCTTTGGGCTGGAACATTTGTTCGACACCGGCGAGGTCTGAGGAGATGGCAACCCATCGGGCAGGCGGCAGAAGCGGGGCGTTGGGCCGCGCCCGGCGTACCGCTGAGCTCGGGCAAGGCGAGACGCCGATTGTCTCCGGGGTCAGGCCTCATCTCAGCGTCATGGTCGATCTGGCGACGATCCGCAACGCGCCTGACAGCGCCGCCGGTCAGCTGTCCTGGATCGGGCCGATCACGACCAACGAATCCCAGCTCATCGGTTGCGATGCCATCGTCAGCCGGATCATCACGGACGGTCCCAGCGAGATCCTCGACGTCGGCCAGACCACTCGGACCATTCCGCCTCCCCTGCGAAGGGCCGTGATCGCGCGTGACCGTACCGGCGTGGCCCGGCT
>DATKIY010000262.1:0-8010 GCA_035543875.1 Actinomycetes bacterium
CTTGTGACACGACGTGCACTCAGTGAGCGGGTCGGCGAACGCCTCAAGGTGCCCGGACGCCGTCCAGACCTCTGGCGCCAAGATGACAGAGGTATCGACGCCAACGACATCGTCACGTTCGCGCACCATCGACTGCCACCATTGGCGCTTGACGTTTTCCTTGAGCTCAACACCAAGAGGGCCGTAATCCCAGGCAGCGCGGGAGCCGCCGTAGATCTCTGAACTGGGGTAGACGAATCCCCGACGCTTGCTGAGGGAGACGACGTTGTCGATGAGGTCGGCGGCCACGGGGGCTCCATTTCCATCCGGCTGGCGGTCGGCGGGTGAACCGCAAGACTAACTGGGTGCGCGGGCGCTCGTGGCCTCGGTCTCGCGCCCGTCACGCTTTGCATACAGCACTTCGAAAGCACTCGGCTCGTCGACGGCCGTCGACAAGACCGGAACCCCTAGTACCTTCACGTCAAATGAGGACAGTGCTCGACGATATGCACCGACCGACTCCCACTCTGAGGTCAGCACCCAGAACCGCGGATCGTCGGTGGCACGTCCCACAGTGACGGCATCGCAGCCCACCTGTGACTCCATGAGCTCTGCGGCGGCGCGCAGTTGGTCGCCCCAAAAAGTGTTTTCTTCTTGAATCTGAAACCGGGAAACCACGTGCAACCGCGGGACTGTCCCCCACCCAGATACCGAATCCATCAACCCGTCCGTCCTTCGATCAGTCGCTCACGGTTCCCCCGGACCCGATCGTCCCCTATAGATGAGCCACGATGGAGTTGGCCCAGGCCAACTGACAGCACGCGAACGAGAAAGGGCGGCAATGTCACCGCAACCGGATCGCACGTCGTCCGAGGTCACTGCCTTCGAGCGGATAAGCGCGCCGTACCTCCTGCGGCTGCATGCCGCCCCGAGATGGTTGCTCGCAGTCGTACTGGCTGCCTTGTTGGTGGTCGGTCTGCTCGTCAAAGGCCCGATCGGCGCCGTGCTCCTGCTCCTGCTGGCCCTGTTCCTGGCCTGGCTCGCAGCCGTGAGCTGGCGGCTGCTTACCCCATCGGCCCGGCTCATCCGGTTCCTAGTCGTTGGACTCGTGGTGGCTGCGGCCGGGTTCCAGTTGGTTGCCTCCTAACGGTATTGACAATCGTTGTCATTTTCGTCAGGCTGTGCTTGTGCCTGCCGCCTCACTGTCTCGCCGTGCGCACGCGCCACTGATCTTCCCCGCGATCTTGGTTTCCTGCGGGCTGCTGCTCTCCCTGAGCGCCTGCCAATCGGCCCCGGCTGCTGAGGAGGCCGACAACCTTTCGGTCGTGACGTCGTTCTACCCGTTGCAGTTCATTGCCGAACGCATCGGCGGGGACGCAGTCACGGTCACCAACCTCACAAAGCCAGGTGCCGAACCTCACGATCTCGAGCTATCCCCTCAACAGGTCGCCGCGCTTGCCGACTCCGACCTAGCCGTGCGGTTATCGGGCTTTCAACCAGCTGTCGATGACGCGTTCGACGTCGCTGGTCCACCCGCGACCTTCGATGCGCGTCCCTATGCCGACCTGTCCCTCACCTACTCGCCCATTGAGGAGAGCAGCACGACCGGGACAAGTGAGCCGAGCCCTGACCCACACTTTTGGCTCGACCCCATGCGACTTGCCAATGTCGCCGACGCGCTGGCAGCCAAACTCGCGTCTCTGGACCCGGAACATGCTGAGGAATTCTCAAACAATGCCAGGACGTTGCGCGGCGACCTCACCGGACTCGACACCGAGTTACGTCGTGGGTTGGCTGACTGCGCAAATGAAGACCTCGTGACAAGCCACACGGCCTTCGGTTACTTCGCCGACGCCTACGGGCTGCAGCAAGTAGGCATCGCCGGCTTGACGCCGGAGAGCGAGCCTGACCCCGGTGCACTTACGGCGGTTACGGACTTCGTCGAGGCAAACGACGTTCACACCATCTACTTCGAGACCTTGGTGAGCCCGGACATCGCAGAAACCATTGCCGGAGCCACCGGTGCGACCACAGCCGTACTAGATCCGCTCGAAGGACTTTCAGACGCATCCGACGGCGACAACTACCTGGAGATCATGCGATCCAACCTCGCTCAGCTCCAGAGGGGGCAGCCGTGCACATAACCGAGTCCGAGCAGCACGCAGTACCGCAACCGTTGGTTGACCTCACGCAGGCGACTTTGGGATATGACGGACGTGCGGTGCTGCGCGACGTCGACCTGAGCATCAGCCCTGGCGAATTTGTCGCCGTGGTTGGGCCGAACGGCGCCGGAAAATCAACGCTTATCAAGGCCATGTTGGGGTTGGCGAGCGTGGACGCCGGCACGATCGAACTATTCGGAACACCTGGAACCCGCGGCCGCTCCCGCATTGGCTATGTCCCTCAGCGACAAACCGTGTCTGGCGCACTCCCAACCAATGTCTACGAAGTTGTGGCAAGCGGCTGTCTCGCCGACGGTCGTTGGACTCCGCTTCGCCGGTCCGACCACGCAGCGACGGCCCGAGCGTTGAAGCGTCTGTCCCTAGACCAGCTGGCGTACGAGCCCGTGACTCGCCTATCCGGTGGACAGCAACGTCGCGTCCTTATCGCGCGCGCGCTCGTTCGTGACGTCGAGCTGCTGCTGCTTGACGAGCCAACCGCGGGTGTTGACGTCGACGCCCAAGCCGACCTCGCCGATGCGCTAGACGCCTTAGCGATAGGCGGCACCACGATCGTCGTTGTCACGCACGAGCTCGCACCTTTTGAGCAAAGCCTGACTCGGGTTGTTTGGGTAAACCGGGGCCGCGTCGAGTACGACGGTCCACCGACCGCTTCGATTCTTTCGGCCACCAGCGAGCCGTTCGCCCACCACCACTCGGACCCCCCGCCTGATCGTGGACTTCTGGAGGGGTGAGCGTGGAGATCCTGCAGTACGACTTCATGCAGCGAGCGCTGATGGCTGCCCTCCTGGTTGGATTGGCCGCTCCCCTCGTTGGCGTCTTCTTGGTCCAACGGCGGCTAGCCCTCATTGGTGACGGCATTGGACACGTGGCACTGACGGGTGTCGCGCTGGGGTTGCTCACCGGACGCGCCCCCGTGCTAGTCGCACTAGTGGTTTCCATCATCGGTGCCGTCACAGTCGAAGTGATGCGTACGCGAGGAAGAACGGGCGGCGACCTCGCGCTTGCCATCATGTTCTACGGCGGAATCGCCGGGGGTGTGGTGCTCATTCAATGGGCACCGGGCGGGACTGCCGCGACGTTGAACAGCTACCTGTTCGGAGCCATCACAACGACATCCGGCGCCGACTTAGTCGTTTTCGGCGGTCTCGCCCTCGTGGTGGTACTCATCACCACGTTTCTTTCGCGACAGCTATTTGCGGTTAGCAACGACGAGGAGTTTGCTCGAGCATCGGGAATGCCCGTAACCGCGCTGAACATTGTCTTGGCCTGCTTGACCGCGAGCACCGTTGTCATCTCGATGCGCGTTGTGGGACTACTACTGATTAGCGCCCTGATGATTGTGCCGGTGGCCACGGCTCAGCTGGTCACACGCAGCTTCCGCTCAACGGGTCTGCTGGCCGTGGGAGTCGGAGTGATTTGTTCGCTCGCGGGAGTCGTTGCATCGTTCTACGCCAATACGCCATCTGGTGGCTCAATCGTGCTGCTGGCAATCGGCGTCTTCGTACTCACGGCTGTCGCCGCGGCGATAGCGCGATCAGTGCGTCGTCGAGCAAGCCGCCCGCAATTGCATGAGGACATCAGCATATGAGAATGTATCGATATGTCTGAGGTCACTCTTGCCCCGAGGTTCGGTGCAGCCGGCGAGCTCTTCCGCGCGCTTTCTTCTCCCGTTCGGGTTGCCCTCGTCTCCGAGCTCACCGCCGGCGACCGCTGCGTGCACGAGCTCGTCGACTCGCTCGGGCTTCCACAGCCTCTCGTCAGTCAACATCTGCGCGTGCTACGCGGCGCTGACCTCGTCGAAGGCATACGTCGCGGACGCGAGGTTGCGTACCGCCTCACCGACGAGCACGTCGCCCACATCGTCTCCGACGCGGTTCATCACGCCGAGGAAGAGCACCTCCATGACGCACACTGATCGACGCCCAGCACCGACTCGACGCAAGCGATCGACGTAAGGATCTCTCGGTGACTACCTCCTCACTACCCCGCAATACCAGGCAACGCCAGGCAGTCATGGTGTTGCTGAACCAGCTCACCGAGTTCAAAAGCGCACAGGATATTCATGCGCTGCTCCGAGCAGAAGGCCAGACCGTTGGCCTCACGACCGTTTACCGCACGTTGCAGACTCTCGCGGACGCCAGGCAGGTCGACGTGATTCGAGCCGACGACGGCGAAGCGCGGTACCGACGGTGCACCCCCGACCATCACCATCACCTCGTGTGTCGCTCCTGCGGAAGGACCGTCGAGGTAGACGACCCCACAGTTGAGCATTGGGCGGAGGAAGTCGCACGTAGGCACGATTTCACCGACATCAGCCACACAGTCGAGATTTATGGCACCTGCTCGAACTGCGCCAAGGCGACGGCACCGGCCAATGCCACATAGAGCTGGGTTGTAGCGTTATGTTCCAATCGTCAGGGTTCGCCGTCACTTGGATTATTTTCCAACCAAATCTGGAAGGGACTCATGCCACAGCAGGATGAGACCTCCCCGGATGCCTTCAGGTACCGCAAGGGTTGGAGTACGACGGCTCGACGCAACGCGGTAGATCGCGTTCGCGTTGCCCTCACCAAGGGCACCGACCTGCGCACCGTCAGTGAATCAGTCGCCGAAACGATCGGTGATCTGTTCACGGCGAAGGCTTGCACCATCTCACTTCTGGACGCGCGCGGTTATCGCGATGTCGTGAACATCGGGGCACTCGCGCCCAACGACAAGCGTTTCCCTGACCCCGACTATTACTACGACGTCGAACGTTTCCCACTGTCTACGCAGTTGCTCATGGATGGCTCCGGCTACCTGAGCACTACAACGACTTCGCCCATATACAAGGAATACCAAGGAATGTGGCCGCAAATGCCAGCTGGGAGTTTTCTTGGAGTTCCAATCATCGCCGCGGGCGAGGTCCGAGGGGAACTGTACCTAGCCCGCGGTGAAGAAGCTCCGCTGTTCATGAACGACGACTTGGAAATGGCGCGCGACTTGGCCACGCAGTACGGCTCGGTTCTGCCCAGCTTGCTGAGCTCGGAATCACAGAAAGACAGCTGAATCGGTCAACCCAAGGCCGATGCGTGACCAAGGAACGGATCTCTAGGGGACAGCTGGGAGGGATCCCGGCTCTGGAAGATTGGGAATCGCTCCCCCGTATCGCCGATCCCGCGACGCGTACTGCTGCGCGGCCCACCAAAGGTGGCGGCGATCGACGTCTGGCCACAATGCATCAAGGAATACCAGCTCGGCGTACGCCGACTGCCAGAGCATGAAGTTGGAGATCCGTTGCTCCCCGGACGTGCGAATGAACAGGTCAACGTCGGGGAGTTCCGGTTCATCGAGGTACTTGGCGATGGTGCGCTCGTCCACGCGGTCAGGATCGATACGTCCCTCCGCAACGGCCCACGCGATTGTCGACGCGGCGTCGGCGATCTCAGCCCGACCGCCGTAGTTGACACACATCGTGAGCGTAAGGACGTTGTTCCTCCTCGTCAGGGTTTCGGCTGCCTCTAACTCATCAACGACGCTCTTCCAAAGCCTTCGACGTCTGCCGGCCCACCGAACGCGCACTCCCATCTCGTGCATCTCGTCACGACGGCGCCGGATCACGTCGCGGTTAAATCCCATAAGGAAACGCACTTCGTCCGGCGAGCGTTTCCAGTTCTCGGTACTGAACGCATACGCGGAGATGTACTTGACCCCAAGCTCAATGGCTCCTTCGACGACGTCGAAGAGGGCGGCCTCACCGGCTTTATGTCCCTCGGTTCGTGCCAGACCGCGTGACTTGGCCCACCGACCGTTGCCGTCCATGACGATCGCAACATGCTGCGGCACCTGTTCACGCGGAATCTCTGGTGGTCGCACACCGCTTGCATGTGGTGTCGGTGGGCGAACCGTACGTTTACCCTTCACGCGCGCTCTACCAAACGCAGCGAGCGAAGTCCGCGTTCAAGATGCCACTGCAGATAGGCGGCAACGATTCCGGTGCTTTCGCGTATCGCCTTGGGCTCGGCTGACTGAACGGTTTCCCAATCACCACTAAGGAGCGCGGCCAACACGGCAAGCGACTCAGGCGTTACGGTTACCGACCCGGCAGGTCGATCGTCGGAGCAAACCGAGCCGCCAGCAGACACCGAGAACCATCGATGAGGGCCTTCGAGTCCACACCGCGCGCAGCTGTCGAAGTTCGCTGCGTAGCCGGCAACTGCCAACGAACGAAGCAGGTAGGCATCGAGCACTGAACCTGGCGAGTGCTCAGCCGACGCCAGTGCCCGCAACCCACCCACGAGGAGCAGGTAGTGCTGAACCGCTGGCTCCTTCTCGACGTCGGTCAGTCGCTCAGCGGTCTCGAGCATGGCCGTGCCAGCGGTATACCTGGCGTAGTCGCCGGAAATAGTGCCGCCGTAGGCAGCCAACGACTCGACCTGCGTGACGATGTCGAGCGAGCGACCCGTGTGGAACTGAATGTCGACGTGACTGAACGGCTCAAGGCGCGCCCCGAATTTCGAGCTGGTGCGGCGCACACCCTTACCCACCGCGCGCACCCGACCATGGTCGCGGGTCAGGACGGTGATGATCCGGTCAGCCTCACCCAATTTCTGGGTGCGCAGAACCACGCCCTCATCCCGGTACAGACTCACCGGGTGATTCTCCCCCACCAGCCTGACAAACGGGGCCATATTCGGGGCCGATCACGCGTGGATGTCAGCACATGCCGATCTTCGAGCAATCCAGGCGACACACATCTGCAATTCAGGCACGATGACTGCCGTGCCCTCCCCTATCGTTCCTGCCAATCTGTCACTCATAGAGCGCATCGACGCCTACCTCGACCAAGCTCCTCGGTCAGGAGCTGACGCAATTCAGCAAGGCCCCTTCACGCTTTTTGTTGGAAAAGCTGACGGATGGCGGTACTACGCCCGCCCCTTGCGCCCGGGGCAACGAGACTTCACTGCCGAAGATGTCCAGCTGCTGCGCGCCAAACAGCGTGCCATTGATGTTCCAGAAACAATCGAGGCCATCGTAGAAATCGCGCCATCGCTTCCCGCCGCATGCGCAGCTGACGGATTGAGAGTCGAATCACTCCCCGTACTTGTCCATCACGAGTCCGTGGCGGTGGCCGTTCCGGACGGCATCCGAGTCCGACGTCTGGACGCCGACGATCCGGCCATCAAAGCTCATTCAGTGGTGGCGCAGCTCGGGTTCTCAAGTCCAGGTACGGCGCCAGCGGATGTTGGCGCGACCCAACGCGACGAAGCGCTCGACCTGAGGGACAACAAACTCGACGACTTCCTACGGAGCCGCGTCAGCAACGCTCAGACAGTCGTGGTTGTCGCTGAGGACGAGCATGGAGTACTAGCCACGGGCGCGCATAACCCCGTGGGTGACGCCACAGAAATCGTCGGTGTCGCCACGTTACCGAGCGCTCGACGACGCGGCCTCGGCGCAGTCGTCACCAACACACTGGTTGCCGACGCGCTGCGCCGCGGAATCAGCCTCGTCCTGTTGTCAGCGGGCAGCGACGAAGTCGCCCGCGTCTACGAACGCGTCGGTTTCAGACGTGTTGCAACGGCACTAGCCGCCGAACCGAACGAGTGACCGGTTACGCGACCTGTTTGCCGAGCGCACGGACCATGAAGGCTTTGATGATGTCGGTAATACCGTGCATCAAAGCCCAGATACCAGCGAAGACCAGCAGCATGTAGGCCTTCGTTGTGAAGGTTTGGGCACTGCTCCAGAACGCCAGCAGGATCATCAGCATGCCAGCGATCAAGCCCACCCACCACAAGGGGTTGGCGGCCTTCGTGGTCAGCGCCTCAATCAGCCAGAAGACCCCGACCAGCAAGAACAGGAAACC
>DATKIY010000263.1:0-4382 GCA_035543875.1 Actinomycetes bacterium
ATGACGAGCACGCGCTGGCCCTCTAGGACCACAGCCACTGCCCTCTGCGTCGACACGTAGGTGACCCTACGACGGTCGGATCTTGAAAAACACCCCACTATGCCGCTGTCAATGGCATCATCCAGTTCGGACTAAACACAAAGTTATTAGGCGATCGGGGATGTTCGGTGAACGGAGCGTGACATGTCAGTCGCCCAAACCTGGCGCGTAAGCCATCGCAGCACATTGTGCGCGTGGCTGGCGTTGCTTTCCGTGCTGACCGTAGTGTTGTTGCCCGCGCAGGCACGCGCGAACGCACCGTTCGTGAACGAACATTTCACCATCGACGACTCCGGCGCCTTCAGCGACTGTGGTTTCCGCATTCGGGTACACAACGTTGGCTCGGGCGCAATCAAGCTCCGTACCGAACCAGGGTCTGGTGAAGAGCTGGTACAACAACGGCTCGATATCACATCTACGTTTACCAACCCAGTAACCGGAGACTGGTTCGCCATCGCGGGTCACTGGCAGGAACACATATCGCACACCACGGTTCTACCGAACGGGAATATCGAGACAGTGCTCCGCGAGCCAGGGAATCGACACAACATCTACGATGCAGACGGCGTGATCGCCCGGGACACTGGTCAAACCGTCTACACATTCGTTTACGACCCAGTGTTGGACGAGGAAGTGTCAATGACAACTGAGGTGCACGGGAAGTTCCCAGTCGCCGGGACCGACCTTTGCGTCTTAGCCACAGACCTCATCGGCTGAGCAACTAACGGCAGTAGCCTGCGTTCGCTGCCTAGAAGTGCTGAAGCAGCCAGTCATGAACCTCAGGTACTCGGTTTACAGCAAGTGTGAGATGCCCGTCGGTGTCCGTGAGGTGTACGTCAGCACCGGGAATGTTCTTTGCGATCCACTCACCGTGTTGGAACGGCACGAACCGGTCGTGTGCTCCGTGCCAGACTTGGACGGGTATGTGGATATTGCCAAGACTGAACCCCCAGGGACCTAACAACGCACATGAGTCCTCCCACCAACCATCATCTCCTGGGGCTAAACCCGACTGCAGCGATGCGACGAGTTCCTTGGCGATATCCATGGTCAAAACCGCAGCATCGGCTGGGGACAACAACGATTCGAACGCCTTGTGAAGTCCCTCTGGGGTGGTCTCAAGCATCTCTTCGCGGTCACGATGGGTCTTCTCAAGCGCAGCTGCCCGGTCCGCCATGAATAGCCGGGTGTCGTCGACGTTGTACTGTCCCATTCCCGTGAAGTAGTCGAGGCCGTCTGCCTCATACGGAGCGACGGCGGCAAGCGAAGCGACCGCCACAACCAGGTCCGGGGCCAACGCCGCACATGCCAGTGCGTGTGGACCGCCACCCGAGATGCCCCAAACAGCCAGCCTTGCGGCACCGAATGCCTTGGCAATGTCACGGACATCGTCGACACAGCTAGCGACCGTGCGTTCGGGTTGAGGCGTAGACCCGCCGTAGCCAGGCCGGTCGTAGCTGATGAGGTGAATCCCACGGTCTTGAGCATCCTCCAACCAGCTCGCCGACAGGTGTCGCGAGTTTGGCGTTCCGGTATGGACCAGTACAGGGAGACCAGCGGGCTCACCGCCGGACTCAACGCAAAGCAAACGGCCATCAGACGCCATAACATTTGTCGTCTTTGTCTCCACCCTCGGGAGGTTACTCGCATCACGTCGTGTGGCTGCGTCTCCTAGGGTTAAGGCATGCCAGAGACGGTCACCGTTCGTCATGCACGCTTATCCGATGTCGAAGAAATCCTGCTGTTTTGGACACGTTCAGCAGAAGGTAAGAGCGTTACTGACGACGCGGGCGGCGTTGCCGGCTTGATCCAGCGGGACCCTCTAGCTCTACTCATCGCAGAGGTCGACGGCGGCGTCGTGGGAACCGTCATTGCAGGGTGGGACGGCTGGCGCTGCCACCTTTATCGGCTAGCCGTAGACCCAGCCATGCGCCGGGAAGGCATAGCGACACTGCTTCTTGATCACGCAGAGCAACGATTTCGTGATCTCGGCGGTCGAAGGCTCGATGCGATGGTCCTGGACGGCAACGACCTGGCTCACTCGGCATGGGCATCAGCGGGATACGCAGCGCAACCTGAGTGGAGCCGCTGGGTCAAACCCCTGAAATAGCAACTCATAGCGGGGAATCCCGACGACAACGCGTTTCGCGAATGGACATGCCTTGGCCGTAAGGTAGGCCAATGCGACGAGCTAATGATCCGCGGCAAGAAGATGCCAAGCCCGCCGAGATCTACCTCATTGGCACCGCTGGACACCCCAACTACGGCGACGAACTCATCACCGCCGGCTGGTTGCGCTATTACGCCCATGCGCTGCCTGACGCGAAAATCTGGCTCGATACCCCACGACCCGGACAAAGCGCTGTGCTCCTGGACGGCATCCACCCGGGCCTGCGCTGTGTCGACTCGCTGTATCACGCAGCATGGAACACACCCTCGCAACATCCGTCCGAAGTGCTCGACTTCGGTCAACGCGTCGTCCGCGAGCCTGGGCTCATCCCGCGCGAGGCCACTGGCATCGAGAACTTCGGAACCGTCGACCTCGTGCACATCATTGGTGGCGGCTTCCTCAACGGAATCTGGCCCCACCATCTGTCCCTCATTGCGGCCGCTGGCGCGATCGCCGAGGTTCACGGCGCGAAGACCGCAATCACCGGAGCTGGCCTCAGCCCATTTGCCGAGGACAGCCAAGAATGGCTCGGACCGATTCTCAGTCGCTTTGACGTGGTGGACGTTCGCGACAAAGAGTCTCGCGCGGCCCTTGCCCCCTACGTGCCGCAGCTCACGCAAACCAGCGATGACTCGTTTCTCGATCTCATTCCTGAGCTGTTTGACAGCTCGCGGTCAACCAGGACAGCCCTGAATATTCAGTCGGACATGCTCGACGTATCGCTCGACGAGATCGCGGCGTACACCATCAAGACGTTGCAACACTGGGGCGTAGACCAGGACCCCATCACGTTGTACGAATGCATGCCGCCTAACGACAGCGCCATCGTCCCGCTGCTCCAGTCGAGCCTTCCCAAACTAGAGGTGGTCGCCTACTCAAAACTGTGGCGAAATGGTTTCCCCTCCGAGCTTGGACAACGCTGGATCACTACGCGAATGCACACCCACCTCATGGCGGCGGCGCAAGGCGCTAGTGGACTCATCATCCCCACTGGCTCCGACTACTACCGGGTCAAGCACCAATCACTTATCGATCTCGGATCGGACTGGATGGTCGCGCCCAACCTGACCGAGCCAATCGACGTCGACCCTCGGCCCAAGATTCCCTACGGCGGTCGCCTCGACTCAATTCGACTGACCAAGCGCGACGTGGCGGCACAAGTTGTTGCGTTAGCGCCATCGACGCCCCAACGAGACCAACCCCGCGGTGGCCGATCCGTGCTGGACATCACACGGTTTGATCTGCGCCGTTCGGCCCGATGACCGGCCCCGAACAACTCCCGCCGGTCACGCTCGAACTGGTCACCGACGCGAATCGATCCACTGTGGAGGCGCTGGGCGTCTCACCTCGACAACAAAACTTCGTCGCCAGCGTCAGCGATTCCATCAAGGAAGCCGCGGATACTCCGCAGGCAATGCCCTGGTACCGGGCCATCTACGCGGACGGCGAGCCAGTTGGTTTTGTAATGATCAGCGACAACATACCGCCCGGCGATCCGGAGTTGCTTGGTCCTTACTACTTGTGGCGTCTACTCATCGACGAGCAACACCAGACCGAGGGTTACGGGACCGCGGCGCTAGATGAGGTGGTTGCCTACGTCAAGACGCGACCTGGTGGTGACGTGCTACTGACCAGTGTGAACCTGGCCGATGACGGCCCGCTGCCCTTCTACCTGAAATATGGCTTCGAACGCACCGAGCAGATTCATGAGGGCGAACGAGTGCTCGTATTGAAGTTGGACGACTGACCCGCACGTGAGCGTGGTTCGGACACTGCGTGATTCTCAGTCGAGTTTGCGAGAGAAGTAGACCGAGACCTCTGCGCCAGCCGGGGCATAACGTAACTCAGCCTTCCCGACGTAGACGTCCAAACTGTCCCGGCTGAGGCAGGTACCGCTCCTACCTCGCTGACACCGAGTCGGCTCCCAGCCGTCTGCCACCAACGCCGCTGTCACTTTGTCTCTGGCCGCCATGCCATGCAGTCCATCAACAGCCAGATACATGCTGCGGCTACCTGGATTCGGATCACAGCATTCGTTGCCCGTCATTCCCTTAGAGCTCAACACATCAAGTCCAGAACCTGGCGTCCAAATCGAGTCGGGAATGGGGTCGTATGCGGAAACTGCGGCAATAGAGCAAGCCGCGAGCGAAATGCCTCCAAGTAGGACCGCAGC